>NZ_JAGJEJ010000015.1:0-105996 GCF_018101025.1 Pseudoalteromonas sp. MMG006 | reverse complement strand
TATTACTCTCCTGAAGACGCAGAGCTTGCTCACGTGAGAAGCGCAGCTTCTAATTACTTATGTAACTACTCAAAACTATTTACGAGCGTAGCTCGTCGCGCCAGCAGTCTGAGCGCCTACGGGTGAACTTTTAACTCTGAGCTAAATTACCGTAGACGTAGAGCTTGCTCACGTGAGAAGCGCAGCTTCTAATTACTTACGTATCTACTCAAAACTATTTACGAGCGATGCTCGTCGCGCCAGCAAGCTGAGCGCCTACAGATGTACCTTAAACTGTGAAGTAAATTATTGAAGACGCAGAGCTTGCTCACGTGAGAAGCGCAGCTTCTAATTACTTAGTACCCTACTCAAAACCATTTACGAGCGATGCTCGTCGCGCAAGCAAGCTGAGCGCCTACAGATGTAACTCACACTCTGACTTAAATATTCGTAGACGTAGAGCTTGCTCACGTGAGAAGCGCAGCTTCTAATTACTTAGTACCCATCCAAAACCATTTACGAGCGATGCTCGTTGCGCCAGCAAGCTGAGCGCCTGCATATGTACCTTACACTCTGAGCTAAATCGTTGTAGACGTAGGGCTTGCTCACGTGGAAGCGCAGCTTCTAATTACTTACGTATCTACTTAAAACCATTCACTGCTCTTTAACTTAAGCTGTGGTATTTTAAACACCTTGTTTAAAAGGATCTTGCTGTATGTTTAAAGCCGTATTTATCACCTTTGTATTACTATTTAGCAGTTTATTTAATGTAAGCGCTAAGCAAAGCGAAGCGCAAAATTCCCCCGTTGTTGGCGCAGCTCAATACAAACATTATTTGCCGCAGCTACAAAATAAACGTGTTGGGCTTGTAGTAAATCAAACATCACTTGTTGCTAACACGCATTTAGTAGATGCGTTACTCACTAAAAATATAAACATAACCAAAATTTTTGCACCTGAGCATGGCTTTAGAGGCGATCACGATGCCGGTGCCCATGTTAAAAATGCAGTTGATAGCAAAACCGGTATCCCGCTTATTTCTATTTATGGCAAAAACAAAAAGCCAAGCGCAGAAGCCCTTAGCAATGTAGATGTTATTATTTTTGATATACAAGATGTGGGGGTGCGCTTTTATACCTACATAAGCTCTATGCATTACATGATGGAAGCCGCAGCGGAGCAAGGTACTGAGTTTATTGTGCTTGATAGGCCAAACCCCAATATTGCCTACGTTGATGGACCAATTCTTGAGCGCGACTTTAAATCGTTTGTAGGCATGCACCCAATACCTGTGCTGCACGGCATGACGGTAGGCGAGCTTGCAAAAATGATCAAAGGCGAAAACTGGATCAATAAAGCGGCTGATTTAAAGCTTACTGTGATCCCGGTTGATCATTACACGCGCTCAACACCCTACAGTTTACCTGTAAAACCCAGCCCTAATTTACCGAATGATCAATCAATCGCGCTTTACCCGTCGCTGTGTTTTTTTGAGGCAACACCTATAAGTATTGGCAGAGGCACCGATTTTGCGTTTCAGGTAATTGGCTACTCGCCCGTTGCGCTTGGAGAATTTAGTTTTACGCCACGCTCTATTAAAGGCGCAGCGGCTAACCCTAAATTTAAAAATACACCCGTAAAAGGGCTCGATTTACGCACGGAAAATACGAACGGGCTTAATTTAAGTTACTTAATAACGGCTTATAATCAATTATCTAAAAATAATATTACCTTTTTTGAACGCGCTGATTTTATGGATAAATTAGCCGGCACTAGCAAGCTACGCTTAGCTATTGAAGCAGGGCAATCAGAAGTACAAATAAAGCAAAGTTGGCAGGAAGGGCTTAAGGCTTTTAAAAAGCAACGCGCACCGTATTTACTGTATAAGTAAGGGTTATAAATGGCGTTAGTAATAAACATAAAAATAAGCAGCTATTTTAAAGCCACCTTATTAGCAATTACGGGTGTTTTACTTGCAGCGTGTAGCAGCAACAAGGCTAATAATTTTAAAGAAAGTGAGCTTAAACAAAGTAATTTGGTAACGCTTCCAAATGCGCAAGTGGTGGTTACCTTTCCTGAGGCTAACCCAAGTAGCCGTGAATACGTAAATAATCGAGGCACTTTTAAAGCGTACAAAGGGCGAGGGCAGTTATTAATTCAAAATAATAACGCGATAAGCGCCGATATTTTTATAAATAACCAAAAACTTAATATTACCAGCCAACTCGCCGCGAATACTTTATATGAGTATTCGCTCGCAAGGCGCACTCATAACGGGGTAAATACGTTTAAAGTTGAAAATATTAAGCCTGAAGGCGCAAGCCTTACCTTACGCTTTGAGTTCCCCACATTAAATACCGCAGTGCAAAGTAATATAGACTTTAGCCAAGTAGATGCCTTGATAGAAAAAGATGTAAAAGCAGGTTTTCCGGGGGCGGTATTAGCCGTTGTTAAAAGTGGCGAGCTCATAAAGCTTAGCGCCTATGGCGATGCCAAGCAGTACCAACAAAATGACTTAATGCTACTACGCCCAGAGCCAGTGCAAACACACACTTTGTTTGATTTAGCGTCTAACACTAAAATATTTGCCACTAACTTTGCGCTTATGAAACTGGTAAGCGAAGGGCTTTTAAATATAAACAAGCCAGTGCAAAGCTACTTACCTGAATACAAAGGCGATGGCCGCGAGCTGCGAACAGTAAAAGACTTACTCACGCATACAGCGGGTTACCCGCCCGTGTTTGATTTTCATCGTAAAAGCACTAAAAATGGCGATGCGTATTTTTCACAAAATAGCCAAACCACTAAGCAGCTATTACTTACGCAAGTGCCGCTGAGTGATAAATACCCCGCACAAGCCGTTTACTCAGATATTGATTACATGATTTTAGGCGTACTGGTTGAGCGCATAACCGGGCAATCACTCGATGACTACCTCGAGCAACACATTTATGCCCCACTTAAACTAATCAATACGGTATTTAACCCACTTAAAAAGGGTTTTAAACGCGAAGAGTTTGCAGCTACCGAGCTTAGCGGTAACACCCGTGATGGGCGAATTGAGTTTGATAATATTCGCACTAATGTTTTGCAAGGCGAAGTACACGACGAGCGGGCATTTTATTCGTTTGATGGCGTAGCAGGGCACGCGGGTTTATTTAGCAACGCGCCCGATTTAGCCGTACTTAGCCAAGTGCTATTAAACAAAGGTGGTTTTGGCAATAACCAGTTATTTAGCGCATCAACCTTAGCGCAGTTTTTAACACCACAATTAAACAACGAAACCTACGGCCTCGGTTTTAGGCTTGCAGGTAACAACCAAGCAAGACGCTGGCATTTTGGCCCCTACGCAAGTGCACAAGCATATGGACACACCGGTTGGACGGGTACGGTTACCGTAATTGACCCAACGTACGATTTAGCTATTATTTTATTGACCAATGCGCGCCACACAAAAATAAAAGGAAGCCAAAAACATTACCAGTTTTTGGGTAAACAATACGAGACCGCACAATATGGTTCAGTGGTATCGCTTATTTACGAAGCACTACTAAATCAATAAATTATCGCTTAGGCTAAAACGGCCTAAGTGCTTAGCCTTAAGTGATTTATTTGCAGGTGACTTACCTAAGCCAATCCATTAAGCTAAGCGGTTTACAAATTCAGGCCGCATTTTTAAAACGGCCTGCAAAATAAGCGTTTAAACGTGAATAAGCGAACGCACTTCGCTATTAATAAAGGTTAACTTATGTCTTGGTATTCTATATTACCGCCGCTGATTGCTATCGCCATCGTGTTTTGGCGAAAGGAAGTAATAATGGCGCTTTTGGTGGCTGTGGCTTCATCAGAGTTTTTACTCGCAATACAAGGCGAGGGTAATACTCTATTTGCTACATTTTTAAATACCATTGAGCGTTTAATATCGGTGGCCAGCTCGCCAGGTAATACTCGCATTTTAATATTTAGTATTATGATTGGTGCTTTGCTTGCCTACATTCGCGAATCTGGCGGTGTGGCAGCCACAGTTAACCTACTTATGAACAAAGGCATTGCAAAAAGTAAGCGCCAAGTTGGCTTTTTAACCATGTTTACCGGCATTGCGGTATTTATAGAATCAAACTTAAGTGTATTAACCTCAGGTATTGTATCGCGCGGTCTGTTCGACAAATTTAAAATGAGCCGAGCGCGTCTTGCTTACATTATTGATAGCACCAGTGCGCCGGTATGTATTTTAATATTGCTTAATGGCTGGGGCGCATTTGTGCTGGGTTTGCTTGGTAATTACGAGCTAAGCGAATCGGCAGTGTCTATATTATGGGGTAGCGTAGGATATAACTTTTACGCCATTATCACCTTAGTCATTGTGTTTTACACCATCGCGTTTGATAAAGTGCACGGCCCAATGAAAGAGGCCGAGCAAAAGCTAGAGCTGCAAAAAACCGACCTAAAAGAAGAAGTAAAAGGCTCTAAAGCGCGTTACATGTTAGTGCCTTTAGTCACGCTTATTGTAAGCATGGTAGGCTTTATGTTTTACACCGGCAACGGTGTATTAGCAGAAGGTAGCGGCTCAAAATCGGTGCTATACGCAACGGTATTAGCCATTGTGGTGGCTTACGCTTTAATGATCAGCTCTCGCCAATTTACTCACCATCAGTTAGTTGATACCGGCTTTAAAGGCATGGGCGAGCTATTACCGCTGGTGAGCATTGTATTGCTTTCACTTACATTAGGCGCAAGCTTAAAAGAGCTAGGTACCGGCGTATTTGTCGCATCGCTAGTAGGCGACTACTTACCAATTTACCTAATTGTACCTGTGCTGTTTTTAACGGGCGCGGTTATGTCGTTTACTACGGGTACATCGTGGGGCACATTTGCCATACTCATCCCTATTGGCGTGCCACTTATTCAAGAGCTTGGCTTACCGCCTTCGCTTGTAGTAGGCGCTATTTTAGGCGGTGGTATATTTGGCGATCACTGCTCGCCTATATCCGACACCAGCGCCGTATCGGCACTCGCCTCGGGGTGTGATTTGCTCACCCACGTTAAAACGCAGCTACCGTATGCATTATTCGGCGGCGCACTCACGTTTATAGCGTACTTAGTAACAAGCATAATTGTGTTATAAAAACGTATTGTAAATACTGAGTTTTAATTAATTATAAAATGCCTTAAAAGCCTGCAAATATGCAGGCTTTTAAGGCATAAAACAAGGATTGTTAAAATGAAAAATAAAGCTTTTGTCCTTTTTATTTTTTTATTGTTTTTGAACTCATGCTTTTACCAAGAAAGTGAAACAGAGCAATCTAATAGGTTAGCAAAAACATACCAATTAGATATCCGAGCTGGCGATACTCGTTTATTTTTCCCTGAACAATTTTTAGGAATTGAAGGCAAGCCGCCTACACTTGAAATGCAAAGCACTTCTTTGGAGGATTCTTCAGAGTCACTTGATGGCATTGAAACCGCGCTGGAGGTTTATCCTGAAGGCTTTGTTTCCAAATTTATTAATGCTATTTATATTTCAGGACCTATGCTCATGGAGGGGGCTGAAGCGGGGGGAACATATTCAAGAAATTCTATAATATTATCAAATATCTCAGATAAGAACGGTACTAACTTCAATTATGAAAATTCGTTACGGGGAGTTCATCACGAGCTTAGTTCTTTAATTTATTTACGCTCCCCTTTTGTTAATCTTGCATGGCAAGGTCTGTTGCCTGAAAGTTGGAGTCCTGCTTCCTCGAATTATGAGGCTTTAACGCAAGATAGAAGTATAGGGCCTGATTATGAAAATGGATTTTTATCTAGATATGGTAAAACTAATGCTGAGAACGACTTTAATATTTACGCCGAATTTGCTTTTTCTGAGCCTGAAAAGCTACGAGACCTTGCAGCTAAGTATCCAACTATAGCTAAAAAGCTGAGCTTATTTATTACTGCATATAAGCAGGTTCTTCCTGAATATCAGCAGAGCTTCGAAGAGTATTTCACTAATACGGGTTTAAGCGATGTTGCTATAAAACCTGATAATGTAGAGATTACAATCCACGGTGATTTTAGTAATATTAAGCCTCAAATAATTCACTAAGTAAACTTAGTAAAGGGCTTATGTTTTACATATAGTTATGGTTCATACTTAAGGTACTCTCTGTTAACAAAGCTTAAATGGAATACTCTGAAGCAGCTTTTTATGTACCTTAAATCATTGTGATAATAACTTGTTAGGATTTCTCTACGTAACTTTAAATGATATGATTTCACCAATTAAATAATAAATAAGGACATTTTTATGGATATTATGATTGGCCAGCAAGCTCTTAAAAAGAAAAATCAGCTAACTCAGTTATCAGAGCGAGCAATCGGTCGAGACTTCAAAGAGCAAGCAGCATTAGCTATACAAATGACTCAATGCAGTGCAGCCGTTTATAGAAGGTGACAGCGCACTTACAAATCAACTGTAACGCCACGAGATGAAAAAAGAGTTAAAGCTGGAGGCTTAAGTACACAATCAGTTACTTTTTCAACAAGTAATAGTAGCCAAAAATCTTTTAATAGCTTACTTCCTGCAATGCGAGGAAAAGCTGCACCCACAAACACTTCAAAAACTTCAAATGATGTTGCTGTTGCTTCTAATCAGCCACAAGCAGTTAGCTTATTAGCTTTGTTACATCCTGTTATAAGCAGCGACATAATGAAAACGGGTAATGCTGTTGAAAAAACGGCGACTATATTAGGGTTAGTAACAACGACTGTTGGTTTTGTAGTTCCTGCCGGTGGAGCCGTATCATCAATTGTTAGTTGGGTAGGAAGTGGTGCTACTTATTCAGGCTTCTCAATGTCAAGAATTCGTTCTGATGCCCCAGACCGCGCTTATCACCAACTAACAAATTATATTTCATGGTTAGCTGCTTGGAATAAAAAAGCCTGTGAACTAATTGATATAGCAGATCCAAACGGACAATGGACGTTCCGAGATATTGAGCACGGATTTTCATAAAAATTAGGATTATTAATTATAGTTTTAAATATTTCGTATATCTTTTCATTGCTTATGATGAGTCAAAAGCCTGCTTATTGCAGGCTTTTTTGTTTTTAAATTAAGACCGAGCGGAGTAATACCAAGCTTAACGACGCTCTAGATATTAAATAAACTATTTAAATATAGACTTAAGTACCCGTATTTATATTTTTTAGGTTATTGTATAGCATACGCTTTAAGCTTTTTAATAATAGGCAATTCTTACTTTTTAACTCATACAAGGCAGTAAACTCACACTATGTTTGTAATAGATAATATCATTCTCGTTAGTGCCATTTTAATCCTACTTGGGGTAATTTCGAGCAAGCTCTCTGCTCGCGTTGGCTTACCAGTGCTCGTGCTATTTTTACTGGTAGGTATGCTCGCAGGTGAGGATGGGATTGCAGGTATATCGTTTGATAACGCAGAGGCGGCTCATGCTTTGGGTACTCTCGCGCTTGCTATTATTCTATTTGATGGTGGCTTACAAACACCTACCAGTTCAATTAAACAAGTGTGGAAACCCGCATCGGCTTTAGCAACCATCGGTGTGTTATTTACTGCAGTTATAACAGGCCTTGTAGCTACCTACATTCTAAATTTGCCCATATTACAAGGCGTTTTATTGGGGGCCATTGTTGGCTCTACAGATGCCGCAGCCGTGTTTGCACTGTTACGAAGTGCCGGTATTCATTTAAATAAAAAGCTTAAATCAACTCTTGAAATAGAAAGTGCCTCGAACGATCCAATGGCTATTTTCTTAACGGTTGGTCTGCTGGAAATGCTTGTTAACGACATGCCAATAGGGCTTGGTTTGCTACAGCTATTTGCCCAGCAAATGGGTGTAGGCGCTGTGTGTGGCTTTTTAATTGGTAAAGTGTCGGTTTGGTTTATTAATCGAATAAAATTAAATGCATCGGGTTTGTATTTAGTCATGGTAACGGCATTTGGACTACTTTCATTTGGCCTTTCTGCAACGCTTGGCGGCAGTGGCTTTTTAGCTGTATTTATAACGGGTGTTATTTTAGGTAACAGCAAGTTTGTATATAAACGCGGTATTTTTCTGTTTCATGATGGCTTAGCGTGGCTTGGGCAAATAACTATGTTTGTTGTACTGGGGCTGCTTATTAACCCGTCGTCGTTGGTTGATGTATGGTTAGAAGGGTTGTTAATTGCACTGGCACTTATTTTTGTTGCTCGCCCATTAGCGGTAGCACCAATTTTAAAATTATTTGGTTTTAATAATCGCGAAACCTTGTTTGTATCTTGGGTTGGCCTTAGAGGCTCAGTACCCATTATTTTAGCTATATTTCCATTGTTATTTGGTCTTTCTGGGGCTGAGCTAATTTTTAATGTGGTTTTTTTCGTGGTGTTAATTTCAGCCACGTTACAGGGCTCAACAATGCCTTGGATAGCTAAAAAATTAAACTTAGTCGAGCCACCACCCGATTTAGCAGCTGCAACGCTCGAAATTACCGCACTAAACGATATTGATATAGAAATTGTAGAGTACACGCTAAGTGAGGTTTCGCGTGTTTCTGGGCGTAGCTTGTCACACGCGGCACTGCCTGAAAGTGTGGTTGTTGCTATGATCACTCGAGGGCCGTCAATCATACCGCCACGCGGCTCAACTAAGTTAAAAGCAAACGATCACTTATTTGTTGTTTTAAAACCAAATAACAGACCGTTTGTGGACTTAGTTTTTACAGCAACCGATAAAACAAACCATCAAGATAGTCACTTAGCGCATAACGAACTTAAAGTTAAAGGGGTTACCTTAGTAGGAGACATATTTTACTCTTACCACATGCACATAGACGCGCCCGAGGATATAAGCCTAGAAGAGGTAATTAACCAAAAGCTCGCCGAAGAGGTGACTAAAGGCTCAGTGGTTGTTATTGGTAATGTTCAACTACGCGTTATAACCATGGTAAATACACGTATAGTGACCATTGGCTTAAAGTACTTGAGTAATCCTGAAAAGCGACTTTTAAAGCAGTAATCATTAACAGTGATTTATTAAATGGTGACAGCACATTTATAGCGGACGTAGGTTGGGTTGAGTGACACGAAACCCAACATTTCTCCAATGCAATGAGCACACCCAAAGCTAAGTATGTGTAGTGTTTATTGTAGGCGTACAGCTTGCTGGCGCGTCGGGCGTTAGCCCGAAATAAATGCAACTGTGATAATTCAATATTACACTATGTAACAAAGATTATTTAAAGGGAATTAAATGAAAGAGATTAAAGAATTCAATTGGAGTAAAGCAACTAAGCCTCCATTAGAAGAATATTTTCCTGCTGATAAATTAGATCGAGCTCGCTACGCTACGTTCTTATCAAGATTATTAGCTCAAGAAGGTTATGACAAAAGTAAGCCTGATGAAGAGCAAAAGAAAAATTATGTATTAAATCTCAATGCTGAATGGGGGGCAGGTAAAACCTACTTTCTTAAGCGTTGGTCACAGGAATTAATTGTACATTACCCAGTTGTTTATATTGATGCATGGCAGCAAGACTATTCAGACGACCCATTTTTAACTGTAATTGCAGGTATTATAAAGCAGCTTCAACTTCAGGCTAAGTTTAATATAAGAATACCTAAAAGTGCCGTTTCGATGTTTAAGGCTGTTGCACCTGCTATTGCACAAGGTCTAACTAAAAAAATATCAGGCATCGATTTAGATGAGTTACACACATTACTATTTTCTGATGAAGAAATTGATAGTGACCAAAATCAAAACTCTAATAAGCCGACGAGCAGTGACTTTTCACCCGCAGTAAAGGCGCTTGCACAAAACTTAATTAAAGATCATGAAGCTAAAAATAAGAGTATTGAAGTAATAAAGTCTAAGTTAGCTGATTGGGTCAGTAAGTTTGAGAAGCAGGAAGATAAGTCGTTACCCATATTTATTTTTATTGATGAGTTAGATCGTTGTCGCCCAAGTTATGCAGTAGAAATGTTAGAGACGATTAAACATATTTTTGATGTTAAAGGTATTGTGTTTGTTGTGGCAACAGATACAGGACAACTCCAACATACAATTAAATCAATTTATGGAGAAGGGTTTGATGCAAAGGTTTATTTAGGCCGTTTTTTTAATAGCCGCTATAGCTTAAAGCGACCTGTTTTAAAGGATTTTTTAGCAGTACATAGTGATACAACTAAATTTGAAACAGCGTACTTAGAAAGTAAAGATATTGAGCTACTCCCCCGCACAGAAACACCGGAAAGCGCTTTAGCTAATATCTCAGTTGTTTTAGATGCGTTCCAAGTGCTGCCTAGAACAGCCATTCAAATCACTGAACGCATTACTGCCATTATTGTAAATTTACCAAGTGGTAAAAAAGTTGATGTAATTGTGCTCGCTATTTTGTTTTGTATCCATGAACAAGACCACCCACTTTATGAAGAAATAATTAGTGGACTATTTCAGCGGAAAGAACCAAATAGTAAGGGTAATATGCAAAATATTAGTTTAAGCAGCTTTTTACAAAAAAATATTTTGGAAAAACATTTTTCGGCCGAGTTAACCTATTTTATTGACCCTGACTCATATACGAATCAATTTTACCATGACAATTTGGGTACAAAAGTAAGTGATTACTATGAAGACGATTATCCTATTTCACTATCTAAATTTATTGAGAATATTTTTTGCAGTATTTTTGTCTTAGAATCAAGTGCTTATGATGTTTGGATTTCTGATAGCGATGACGGTTTAACTGAGTTGCAAAACGCAGAAAAGAACCTAGCTCAGCATTCAATGCGAATTTCTCCAGACGTTACTTTATTATGGCTTGAATATATCTATATCAAAGATGAATACAACAAAATTACTAAAGAGCAATATCGTGATTTTATAGAGCTTTCCTCACCATTAGATTACATGGGCGATAGTTAACTATCTCTGTGCAGCGCGAAGCGCCTCTGTGTTCTCGGTGGTAATATTTATCTAAATTATTACCAGCCTTAACTGAGCTAAACCACCTAAGCCCCACATCGCCTTACCCCAGCTCCTGCATGTTTAAGCGCAATAATTTGCCCTTTGCCGTTATGCGCCATAGCGAGCATATCACCCGCATTAATATTACTTTCAACCGCGTGTTTACCTTTTAAATCACTGAGCAGTGAATGCTTAATTTGTACCAGTACCTCGTCATTGCAGCTGGCTATGTACCAGTCGTTATCTACCTTTACTAGCGTGCCGTATTCTATGCGGCGCTGTTGATGTAAGCGTAAGCTATTGGCATGTTGCGTATCGAGCATATGTTTTTGTTCGGTAATGGCGCTTGTGTAACTACCTGATGGGTTTATTTCGTGAGTTTTTATAATTGGGTAGTCGTGAATGTCTATAGTCTTAAATGAGCTGTTAAGCACGGTTTTTGGCACGTGGTTAATGCCATTGCTGCTATCAAACACAATAAATGCGAACACGCCCAGTGCACAGGCGAGGCTGGCAAGTTGTAGTGTAAAGCCGAACTTTTTAGGCTTTGTGTGCGTGGCTTTATTAAGTAACGCTTTTTGCTGCGAAGCAGTGAGCGTAGTGCATGCTTTTCGCTCTTTATAGTGTTGTGTGAGCTTTTGGTCAAACTGCTCATCAGGTCTGTTCATTGTTTGCTCCTAATAAACGTTTAAGGTTTTGTTTGGCGTAACGCAACCGTGTTTTTACGCTCTCATGGTTGCTTTGGGTTATAAGCACTATGTCGGCAAGGCTAAAGCCTTCTTGTTGTAAGGTAATGGCTTCGCGCTGTACAAAGCTTAGCTGTTTAAGTGCATTATCGAATGCTTGATAACTTATATTGCTTTGCTCATTTTGCTGTGCGGGTAGGTGAGTGTTTTCGTCAAGTTCTACAAAGCGTTGCTGTTTGCGGTATTCGTCTATTAATGTGTTGCGGGCAAGTTTAAACAACCACGCTTTGGGCGTGGTTTGCGCTTGGTAAAGGTGGCGTTTTTCGATTACCTTTAGCCATGTTTGTTGGCTTACATCGTATGCTAAGTGAATATTAGATTGAGTTACCAGATAATGGTACAAATCATTACTGTATAAGGCAATAAGCTGCTCTAAGTAACGATTGTTGCCACTTTTTGCGTAACTTGCCATGCAGTCCTTGCTTGGCGTTTCAAATAACCATGACTTAATACTTAGTAGCATAGGCGTTTAGTCCGTTAAATAGAGTTATCTAATTTAAAATCGAGCTGTACGGTTTGATCTGTTTGTAATTGTGCCACACCTTCTATTACTTTGGGGCGATATTTCCAGCGTTTAATGGCTCTTATTGCTTCGCGGTCAAAGGTGCGTTTTGGCTCTGCGTTAATCACTACTGGATTTATTACTTCGCCGGTGGGCGAAATGCTAAAGCTAAGTTGAACCCAGCCTTCTATGCCATCGCGGGCAGCAGACGTTGGGTATTTAGGGTTTATGCGCACTATGGGCGTTGCATCCCCCGTAGGGCGGTTAATGGTGCTATTTATATCATCACCAAAGCTGTCCATTATTAATGGTGGGGCAGTGTTTATTGCCATAATTGGATCGGCACTGGGTGAAACTCGCGGTGGTGCTTTTGGCGGCACTTTAGGCATAGGCGGTGGTGGTATTCTTTTTATGGTGGTTGTTTGTTTATCCTCTGGTGCCTGAAAAATTTCTACAATAATATCGCCGCCGAGCTTTATAGGCGCACGTTGCTCGCCAGATATTAAATATTGCATAAACGCAAAAGCCGCAAAGGTCATTACAGCACCGCCAATAACGGCTGTCGATGTTTTAATAAATACTGGGTTGTTAGGTACTTCAAGTGTGTGCATAAGCCGCTCCGAGTAAACTTATTTGGGTTATTTAAAAGCTATAACGGGGGGAAAATCAAAAAGGGGTTAAATAATTTTATAGTGCGAGAGGCTAAATAAATAAGCCTCTCGCTTGTTATTGGTTTAAAAAGCGAATGATACCGAAGCAAATACAGATCTAGGTGTGCCTATATTAATTCTTAAGTCGCCACCACTTGCTGAATAGTACTCTTCATCTAATAAGTTTTTAACGGCTAATTGAAATCTCATAGTGCCATCCTCTCCTAAACCTGGAGTAGCCAGCGTGTACCAAAGCGATAAATCAACTAAGCCATAGCTATCTAGCGTATAGCTATTGGCGTCATTACCAAATCGATCATCAACAAAAAAATAACCGCCACCTATACCTAAGCCTTCTAAGCTACCTTTTTGAAATTCATATGAAGCCCAAAGGTTAAATGTGTTGTCTGCAACATTACGAGGTTTATTACCTGTTACTCCATCAACTTCTATTTCTGCATCGGTATAAGCATATCCAGCAATAATGTTCATGCCTTCGGTTGGTTGCCCTGAAATTGAAAATTCAATACCTTCAGATGTTTGCCCGTCTCTTAACGTTGTTATACCGTCTTCGGTGCTTAATACATTCGTTTTTTCAATATTATAAATTGATACGCTTGACTGTAAACGGCCGCCAAAAAATTCAGCTTTAACACCTAGCTCTATTTGTTCTGAATCTTCAGGGTCAAATTGTTTGCTATTGCTCACTTCGGTATTGGCTGTATCAGTATTAGGCGCAAAAGACTCTGAATAACTTGCAAATAACGATGAGTTTGACGTCATTTTATAGTTAACAGCTACTTGAGGCGAAAACTCTGAAATAGAATCTAACTTAAGATCTGTTCCTGTAGTCTCACCGTTAGTGAATGCGGTTACACCGTCATTAAAGCCACTTTTAACAGAATCTAAGCGTCCACCAATTAATACACCAAGGTCATCGGTTAAAACAATATAATCATTAATGAAAAAACCGTAATCTTCAGAGCTAAATGTACGTCTTGCAAAGTCGCCTGTATTTAAGTCAGTTGGTAAGTTTCCGTAAACAGGATTACTAACATCAAATAAAGGGATACCACTAAAACCAAATGCGGCTGGTAAACCATCAGAGTTTGCTGAGTTAACAAAATTGTCTTTTCGTTCAAAATCGCGATAACTGCCTCCAATAGCTATTTTATGTGTGATATTTCCGGTTTGTACTTCACCTGTGACAATTGCATTTAAATATAAAACATCAACATCGGCATTTTGGTTACCGTCTGTTCTGCGAATAAGAAATACTTGATCTGTTGGATCGTCAAATACACCGGTTAAACCTTCATTTATATTTGCTGAAATGTCGGCAGGGCTTTGAAACTCTATAAATCCGTCTTCGCTAATTGGCCCATCGGCATCAAAAATGGCAACGGCAAGCGGTCTAGCTTGAAGGTCATTTGCTGAACTTACTTCGTAAGCGGTGCTAAAGCGTAGGTTCCAATTATCTCCTAGTTCTTGCTCTAACGTTGCATCGAAGAAGTTAAAGTTACTTTCAAATACTTCGTATTGCTCGCCAAAACGAGTTGATAAAGGTATATCAAGTACTTCGTTAAGCACAGCACGACCATCTGGAGTAGGTACTGTGATAGTTCCTCGGTCAAGCGGTCTTGATTCATCTCGGTATTCGTACGATAAATTTAAACGTGTAGAAGGGGCGAGATCAAATGTACCAGAGATTGAAAGTGTGTCTCTATCAATATCGCTAAAGTCACGAAACGATTCGGCATCTTGTATTGAACCCACAACACGAATAGCGGCACTATCGTTAATAGGCGTTGACCAATCGAGTAGTGCAAATTGATCATTAAATGATCCAACACGTGCTTCACCAGCAAATCGTTTTTCAGCTAGCGGTTTTTTAGTGGCTATATCTACAAGCCCACCAGGCTCAACTTGACCATAAGTTATTGACGCAGGGCCTTTAACAACTTGAGTATATTCTACATTTGATAGATTAGTTTTAAAGTTAGTAGCACGGCGAAAGCCATCTCGGTAAACGGTATTGCGTCTAAATCCACGTATTAAAAAGTCGTCGTTAGTACCACCAAAACCATCGCCTAGCGATACTCCAGGGGTGTTGCGCAGTGCTTCTGATAAATCGGTAATTTTTTGATCAAGTATTAACTGCTCTGGAATTATATTAACGACACGTGGCAATTCTAAAAAATCTAAAGGAAACCCAGTTAACGATGATGACTCTTTAATGACGTAACGAGATTGAGCTGTTCCTGTCACACTGATTCTTTCTATTGAGTCTTCTTTTGTTTTACTATTTATTTCATTTTGTGCGTAAGCTAATTGGCAGCTACACACAAGTGCAGTTAGTGCGAATGTTTTTTGAATGGTTTTCATAAATCTTCCCAGAGATTATTGTTTAGTCGTTTTTGCAGTATTGTTAGTTAAATTAAGGATTTTATTTTCGTGTAAAATAAACTGTTTTGTCTCACCCGTTAAAAGCGTTACTTTTAAAGTAAGCTTTTTGTATTGCTCTGTATTTTTACTCGGTAATGTGGCGGCGAAAATAGTTGTTGATGAGAACGTTTTAGCCTTTAATTTGTACGTATTATTTAGCGTATCTGCCACGCTTATAGAGTCTATTATTGAGTATCCATTTGGGTGAGTAATATTTACTTGTAGATTGTATTTACCGCTATTTACTTTTTTATATAATGTATTTTTAAAAGTGTAATTTTTATATGATTCAACGCTTTGCGATATTTTTTTAACCGGTTCGGAGTCGCCATTTTGTTGTTTAACATAAAAGAATCCAGCGATCATTACGGCTACTATAACTGGAAATGTTTTAATTTGAGCCGGCGATAAGCGTGAGGTTTTTAGCCTGCGATAGGTCATTAACACACCTGTTACTGACATTCCGGTAAGAATAATGCCAAAAATAAACCATATAATTTTTGTAGTGAGATTTCCGAGCGTTCCAAAATGAATCGGATCTGCTGTTTCGTTTAAGTAAGCTACCGTGCCTATATTTTTGGATTTTTGAACTTTAATAATTGAGCCGTCAACGGGATCGATAAATACCCTGTTGGCTCTAGAACGCACTAATATATCATTTGTGTAACCAAGGACTGTTATTGCTTGTGATGCAGACCTAGGGTATTGAATTTGAGTTGGTTCCCAGTTAGGGAAAGCTAATTTTGAATTTTTTATTATTATATCGGCTGGGATTATATTCATTGCATCCCCAAATTCTTGAATTCGCTCAACACTGGGGCCCGGTCGAGGAGGCTCGAAGCTATGCTTTGCAACAGCAAAACCAAATTCAATGAGATACCACATTGCTGTTATTACAATAAGAGCAATAAACCATATTGCCCATATACCAAAAACCTTATGTAAATCGCTTAGCATAACGCGAGTGCCTTTGTTTTTCCGTAAGCGAAATGCTGATTTTTTTAATCTTCCAGTTGTTTTTAATCCTGTATACAAAGAAATAATAAGCACAATAGCTAGAGAGCTCGTGATTGGTAAGCCAATAAAATTTGGCATAAAGAAGTAGCGGTGTAGGTCTCTAAAAAATCGCTGAACAGTTAAAAATGGAGTTGTACCAGTGACTTCACCAGTCCATTGATTAATATGAATAAAGTAACGAGTTCCATCGGCTCGTAAAAAGGTGGCTCGGTATGCAAAATAATCACTTTCGCCTTGGCTAAATGTTGTTAGCATATCTTGTGCTGGAGCCGTTTTTTTTACGGTATTTTCTAGCTCACCCCAAGGTACTTTAACCTCCGTAGGTGTTACTCGCATGTCGTCTTGTATGAGCCAATCTATTTCGTTTGATAAAGTCGCAATAGTGCCAGTTGCCAATAATAACGTCATTAAAAAGGCGAGGTTGAAACCTAGCCAAATATGTAAATCGTAAAGTTGACGCTTTTTATTTTTTGGCTTGGTAAGAGTATCGGTTTGAGGAACGCTACAGCTATTATTGTACATTTTTTACCTTAAATTTTTGATTAGAGCAAAGTAGCGATTCGGTCACTTCGATTTAGAGATATCAGTAGGTCACAAATGTTAATGCAAACCCATATCATTATCAATTGCAAATAATAGAACGATTCTAATTTAAGGGGGTAGTGGTGTGTTAATTTTGCTTTTTAAATACAAAGAGTGAAAAAAATTAAAATGAGTGGAATTAAAAAATGTTCTCTGGTTAATAAATAAATTGCTCCTACTTAATAACCGCTATGGTGAGGCTATTTGAATATTTACAATAAGCTTATTAAAAGCAAATCAAAAAGGGGTTAAATAATTTTATAAAAATTGCGGGGTTTAGTTACAATAGCGTTTTGTATTCTTTTACTTATAAAATTTTAGGCTGTTATGCAACTCATACAAATAGATAAAGCACGTTACCGCAAGCATTTAAATCGGGTAATTGCAGGTTGTGCAGCGGGTTTGGCTGTTGGCAGCTTGGCTATATCGCAAACATTAATTGCGCTATTTCCAGATGAGAGCGGGAGCCATTTTCATTGGAATTTAACCGGTGTTGTTATAACCAGTTTGGCAATTGGCTGGCTGTTAAATAAATACCGTACACATAGTTTTATGACCGAAGTGGTATATGTGTGGGAGCTAAAACAAGCGCTTAATAAAATAACCCGTAAAATGCCTAAACTAAAAGCAGCAGGACGTGAGGGCGATGCCGATGCACTTTTAGCGATTCATTATAGTTATGCAGGCTCACGACTTTTATGGCAGCTAGACGATAACACTATTACCATGGACGAATTAGCTATAAAGCAAACAGAGCTTGATAGTGTGGCTGCAAAGTATAACGTTACACTTAACGCTGATGAGTATGATGCGAATATTTTAAAGCAGTTTTAAAGTTAGTTTAAAGGAGCTAGCCCTGATGAAAAAAGTACTTATAGTGTGTTTAGGTAATATTTGCCGCTCGCCAACAGCAGAGGCGGTGTTAAAAGCCCGTGCTAAAAAATTAGGTGTTGAGGTAAAAGTAGACTCCGCAGGGACTATTGGTTATCACGAAGGTAAAACGCCAGATAGCCGCTCAATGGCTGCGGGGGAAAAGCGCGGTTATAGCTTTAAAGGACTTTTTTCGCGCAAAGTGCGCACCAGCGATTTTACTGAGTTTGATTTAATTTTAGCGGCCGACACACAAAATTTAGCTGATTTGAAAGCGCAGTGCCCACCGCATTTACATTACAAGCTGGCACTGTTTTTAGAATATGGGGAGCAAAGCCAAAGCGCTATACCCGACCCATATTACGGCGGCGATGATGGTTTTGAAAATGTGCTTGATTTAATAGAAGCGGCTAGCGATAAAATACTCGCTAAAATTTAGGAGTCATTTATAAATTTAAAAAGCGCCAAATGGCGCTTTTTTATATTTTAGCTTATCGGTTAATTTTAAAGTCGAGTTGCACCTGAGTTACAGCGCTAACGGGTTTGCCATTTTCAAACTTTGGCGCGTAACGCCATTGCTCAAGCGCTGCTTTGGCTGATTTTTCAAATGCGCTGCCGCCTTCAGAGCTAAGTACTTTTGGGTTTTTTACAAAGCCAGCTGCATTTACCTCAAACTCCATAACAACACTACCATCGGTACTAAATCTGACTTTGTTAACTGGGTATTTAGGGTTAACGCGGTAAAGCGGCGTTTGCTCTTGCGATTCTTTCCATGGCACCATTTTAGCAATTGCTAGACAGTGTTTAGTTGCTTCTTCGCTTTTACCTTGTTTTTCGTACAGGCCAATAAGTTTAGAGTGAGCGCTTAGCTCTGCACTGTGATCAAAGTTTAAGTTACTATCGAATACATTGACTATACGGTTTAGCCTTTCAATCGCTTGATTGTATTTTTTACGACCTTCTGCGAATGAGGCCATTAAAAAATCAGCTTTTATGCGCTCTAGTGAGTTTTCGGGTAAGTTTTCTTGATAATACTCGTCGGCTTCTTCTAGGTAGTTTTTAGCTTCACGGTATTTTTTGTGGCTATGCTTTTTAGCCAGTAGCGTTGCAGCCTCGAGCTTCATGTCGGCTACAAACTTAGGGTTGTTTTGTGTTTCGGCTATTTCAATTATTTGTTCTAAATAGTTATCTGCTTGATATGCTGATGTTGTGTAGTTAGCTTGGCCAAGCAATGCATCAACTGTTTCTATTGATTGTTTGCCGTGGTTTGTAGCTAAAATAGTATGGGCTTTACTATAAAGGGTATAACGCTGCTCGTTTAGCTCATTGCCGTAGCCTTTAATAGCTTTAGCGTAGTTAATAGCTAAGTTAGCGGTGTTATCTGAGCTTTCGCCGTAAACAGCTTTTCCAGAGGTGTAAGCAAACTCAGCAGCTTGCTGTACGTTTTTATTTGCTTTAACGGCTGCTAAATAGCTTTGATATGCTTGGCTAAAAACAAGCTGAGGATCGCTTGCTTGGCTGGCTAGTGCTTGAATGCTTAAAGTAGTTGCACTTAGCGCTGATAAACTTAAACCAACAAATAAGGCGAGTTGCTGTGGCTTCATAATAATCCCTATTAATATCCATACTTTATAATAACGTACACCATGTAAGAGTAGTTGTCATTAAAGTGGGTAAATGAATGTAAATGCTTAACTCATTTGTTAAGGGGTTTTAAATTGCAGTTAAACATTGAAAATAGGCGCTGTCGTCGCCATATAATTGCGATAAACAATGTTGTACTACGACCTAAATTTAAACGTTTGTGATATTATCACTTCATCGTGTCGTAGTTATTTAAATATTTGGATTTGTCGTGGCGCATGTAAGAGCAAGAGTCCAGCTTAATGTTGGCAAAAACAGTGATATCCCTGCAGAAATAGTGTCATTTACTGACTTAAAAGATGGCCAAGAGCATATTGCTATGGTGTTTAATAACGCCGATACCGAGCAAGCTGTGCCGCTTATTCGTATGCACTCTGAGTGTTTAACAGGGGATGTATTTCATTCGTCACGTTGTGATTGCGGTGAGCAATTAAATGAATGTATTGAAATGATGCACGAAAAAGGCGGTGTTTTACTATATTTACGCCAAGAAGGGCGTGGTATTGGTTTATACAATAAAATTGATGCTTATGTACTTCAATCGCAAGGTATGAATACCTACGAGGCTAATAACCACTTAGGCTTTGCCGACGATTTACGTGATTTTTCGGATGCGGTGTTAATGCTTAATGCACTTAACTTAAGCCATGTTAAGTTAATGACTAATAACCCTAAAAAGCTTAATGCACTCAGAGATGCAGGTATTGAGGTTGACTCAGTTATTGGTACTCACGCACACATTAAAGCGGGTGTTGCAGGTAATAAGTCGTACCTAGAAACCAAAATTAAGCACGGCGCGCACATGCTAGACATTAAGAAAATTAAAAAACCTTAAGCATTTAATTGCGTTCTGTCTATTAATCCCCCCTCACGCCAAGTTATACTTGGCGTGTTTCGTTTTAAATTAAGAGCAAGTATGTCTACAGAATTACGAATTTTTAAAGCTGATGCAGGCCTAAAGTGGTTTAAAGTCGGATGGCTTATTTTTAAAACCCAGCCAGCAACCTTTATATTTATGCATTTGTTTATTGGCATTGTAGGGCTACTGTCTTTATTTTTACCTGTACTGCAAGTTGTTGCAGCATTAGCTACGCCGTTTCTAACCGCTGGATTTTATCAGGCGGTACTTACAAAACAGCAAGGCGGTAAAATTATGCTGGCCGATATACTCAAACCATTTTCAGCAAAGGGAAATCGTTTAGGGTTATTGCGTTTGGCACTTTACCAAATGGGCGCGGGTATTTTAATGGCGTTACTTGCTAATGGCTTATTTGCCGATGCGGTGGCTGTTATGAGCCAACCAGGGCTTGATCCAAATGTAGCACTTGAGCAAATGCTTGAGAGTATATCTGGCGCTAACGTTATTTTATTTTTTATGGCAATGCTTATTTACCTAACGGCATTTGCGTACGCTGTACCGCTTGTTTATTTTAGTAAAGAAGCACGCATTTTAACGGCACTTAAAAAGTCGTTAATGGTGTTTTACCATAATTTATTTCCGCTGGGCGTTTTTGGTGTTATTTGCGCATTATTTATGGCGCTTTCTATGTTCTTATCGTTCTTACCACTATTGATTTTAATGCCAATTTGCTACATTAGCTTTTTTGTATCTTATCAGGCTGTTTTTATGCCTATTGTGCCACCAAGTGACGATAGCAACGTTAAGCCACTTAGCAGTGAAACAAGCGGGCGTTTTGACGCTTAATGGATGATAAGTTAAAGCAAAAGCTAAAAAATTATGTACTTTGGTTACTAGGGCGCCAAGAGTATTCGCGCCGTGAGTTAACGCAAAAGCTACAGCAAAAAGAAGCCACAGACGAGTTTATCGAAAACCTGCTTAATTGGTGCGAAGAGCACAATTTTATTAATGAGCAGCGATACTGTGAAGGTTTTGTAAGAAAACACATATTTAAATGCCACGGGCTTAAGCGTATTCAAAGCGAAGCCATGGGCAAAGGGATTGACCGTTCGCTACTTGAGAGAGTAGTTGAAGAGCTTGAAATAGATTGGTTTGAGCTGGCGCAGGATGCGTACAACAAAAAATATTCGGATACACCGCCAAATCTCGATTACAAAGACAAAGCTAAGCGCGTGCGCTACTTAATGTATCGAGGGTTTAGCTACGATGAAATTAATTTTGCAATGCAAGCACAGTAAATACAGGTGAGACTTTCAAATGCAGCACATGACTACCGCACAAATTAGGCAACAGTTTTTAGACTTTTTTGCCAGCAAACAACACCAAGTTGTACCTTCAAGCTCGCTTATTCCGGGTAACGATGCCACGTTGTTATTTAACAACGCCGGTATGGTGCAGTTTAAAGATGTATTTTTAGGCGCGGAATCACGCCCATATACACGTGCGACAAGCTCGCAGCGTTGTGTACGTGCCGGTGGTAAACATAACGATTTAGAAAACGTTGGTTACACGGCGCGCCACCACACATTTTTTGAAATGTTAGGTAACTTCAGCTTTGGTGATTACTTTAAGCAAGAAGCAATTAAGTTTGCGTGGGAGTTTTTAACTGAGGTTGTTAAATTACCTCAAGAAAAACTGCTTGTTACTATTTATCATGACGATGAAGAAGCATTTGAGTACTGGTCAAAAGATATTGGCTTAAGTGAAGATCGCATTATTCGTATTGCTACCTCAGACAACTTTTGGTCTATGGGTGATACAGGCCCGTGTGGTCCGTGTTCTGAAATATTTTACGACCACGGTGAGCACATTTGGGGTGGACCTCCAGGCACTCCAGAGGAGGACGGCGACCGCTTTATTGAAATTTGGAACCTCGTATTTATGCAGTACAACCGTCAAAGCAACGGTACTATGCTGCCATTACCTAAGCAATCTGTTGATACAGGCATGGGCCTTGAGCGTATTTCTGCTATTTTGCAGGGCGTGCATTCAAACTACGAAATCGATTTATTCCAAGGCTTAATTGCAGCAGCTGCAAGCGTCACTAACGCACAAGATATGGACGATAAGTCACTTCGCGTAGTAGCGGATCATATTCGCTCATGTGCGTTTTTAATCTCAGACGGTGTTATGCCATCTAACGAAGGTCGTGGTTACGTACTACGCCGTATTATTCGTCGTGCTGTGCGCCACGGTAATAAGTTAGGTGCACAAGGCGCGTTTTTCTTTAAATTAGTTGCTGCACTTATTGAGCAAATGGGTCAAGCGTACCCAGAGCTTGCTAAGCAACAAGAAATTATTGAAAAAGTACTTCGCATTGAAGAAGAGCAGTTTGGCAAAACACTTGAGCGTGGCTTAGCTATTTTAGAAGAAAGCTTAAGCGACATTAAAGGCGATGTGATCCCGGGCGATTTAGTATTTAAACTTTATGATACATATGGATTCCCTGCCGATTTAACCGCCGATGTTGCGCGTGAACGCCAAATGACGATCGATCATAAAGGCTTTGAAGAATGCATGGCTGTACAGCGTAAAACTGCGCAGCAAGCAGGTAAATTTGGTGCAGATTACAACGAGCAATTAAAATCAGAAAAACTAACTGAATTTAAAGGCTATGACAGCACGCATTACAGCGCGACAGTGGTAGAAATTTTTGCTGGTGGCGAAGCCGTACAGTTACTAGAAGATGGCCAAGAAGGCATTGTAATACTAGACCGCACACCGTTTTACGCAGAATCTGGCGGCCAAACGGGTGACACGGGAACTATTACAGTTGCTGGTGGCGAGTTTGTTGTTACTAACACCACTAAGCTAGGTAATGCATTTGCGCACCACGGTACAGTAAAAGGCCGTATTGGTGTCAACGATAAAGTGGATGCCACTATTGATGATGCTCGTCGTGAGAACATCAAGAAAAACCACACAGCTACGCATATTTTACATGAAGCACTTCGCCAGTTATTAGGCGAGCATGTAAGTCAAAAAGGCTCGCTTGTTCAAGCGGATCGTTTACGTTTTGACTTTTCTCACTTTGAAGCGGTTACAAAAGATGAGTTACGTGAAATTGAGCGTGTAGTTAATGACGAAATTCGTCGTAACTTTGCACTTAACACTGAGCTTATGGCAATTGATGATGCTAAAGCGAAAGGTGCTATGGCGCTATTTGGTGAAAAGTACGACGACGAAGTACGCGTAGTAACTATTGGGGATTACTCAATTGAGCTTTGTGGTGGTACACACGTTGAGCGAGCTGGTGATATTGGTTTATTCAAAATTGTATCTGAAAGCGGTATTGCTGCAGGCGTTCGCCGTATAGAAGCGGTAACAGGCGCAGATGCGGTTGCTTATGTAAATGAGCAAGAAAAACAGCTTAACGATGTTGCAGCGCTTGTTAAAGGCGATAGTGCATCAGTACTTGAAAAAGTGACGGCCTTACTTGAGAAGTCTAAAGGCCTTGAAAAGCAAATTGCTCAGCTTAACGACAAACTAGCAAGTGCTGCAGGTGCGTCTTTACTTGATTCGATTGTAGAAATTAATGGCGTTAAGCTATTAGTTGCAAACGTTGAAGGCACTGAGTCTAAAGCGCTTCGCGGTATGGTTGATGACCTTAAAAACAAGATTGGCTCAGGTGTTATTGCCCTAGGTGTTGCCAGTGGCGACAAAGTAAGCCTAATTGCCGGTGTAACTAAAGACCTAACAGGCAAAGTTAAAGCCGGTGAGCTTGTAAACCATATGGCCGGCCAAGTAGGCGGTAAAGGTGGCGGTCGTCCTGATATGGCTCAAGCCGGTGGCTCTCAGCCTGAAAACTTAAACGCAGCGCTTGAAAGCGTAACAGCTTGGGTAACCGAGAAAGTTTAAGATTACGTGGCACTTATTGTCCAAAAGTATGGCGGCACTTCAGTTGGCTCAATAGAGCGAATAGAAGCGGTCGCCGACCTTGTTGTTAAAACTAGGCAACAAGGTCATCAAGTGGTTGTGGTGCTCTCGGCTATGTCGGGAGAAACCAACCGCTTAATTAATCTCGCCAAACAAATTGATACTCGCCCGAGTAGCCGTGAACTAGACGTACTTATTAGCACCGGAGAGCAGGTGTCTGTATCGCTTCTAGCTATGGCTATTATAAAGCGTGGCCATTCGGCCGTAAGCTTACTTGCCGATCAAGTTAATATTCAAACCGATAACATGTTTGGCAAAGCCCGAATAGAGGACATTGCTGCTACGCGCTTAAAGCATGAGCTTGAACATAACCGCATTGCTATTATTGCGGGTTTTCAGGGGCGTGACGTTGAGGGCAATATTACAACGCTTGGCCGTGGTGGCACCGATACCTCGGCTGTAGAAATAGCTGCGGCTATAAAAGCTGATGAATGCCAGATCTATACAGACGTTGATGGCGTATATACTACAGATCCTCGTGTTGAACCTAATGCGCGGCGAATGAGCCAAGTAACCTTTGCTGAAATGCTAGAGATGGCCAGTTTAGGCGCTAAAGTATTGCACATTCGCTCTGTAGAGGCGGCAGGTAAACACAATGTTCCGCTTAGGGTGCTTTCAAGCTTTAACCCTGATGAAGGAACATTAATTAGCTTTGAGGAAAGCGATATGCCAAGTAAGGTTGTTTCGGGCATTGCGTTTAATCGCGACGAATGTTTAATTAAGGTACAAGGTATGCCAAGCGGCACGCAATACCTTTCAAAAATTTTGAAACTTTTTGCCGATAATGGCGTCGAAATAGATATGATTAATCAAGATAATCATAACTTTGAAAAAATAGACTATGCTTTTACTGTGCACTCGAATGACTATCTGCAAGCGCTTGAATTAATTACCGAGCAACAAGCTCAATTAAGCGCTGATAATATTAGCGGGTTAACAACAGTGGCCAAAGTATCTGCTGTTGGAATGGGTATGAAATCGCATTCTGGTGTAGCTAGTTTATTTTTTGATGCATTAGCGCAGGAAAATATTAACGTAGTTTTAGTCTCAACGTCAGAGATTAAAATTTCGGTTTTAATAGATGAAAAGTACCTAGAGTTGGCAGTTCGTGCATTACATAAAACATTTTTAACGGAAAATGAGTAGTTAGGGAGTTTTTACTTACTTTTCAATCGATTTTTCATTAATATGTTTAAGCGGAATCTTATAATTTTTATTGGAACATGGGAGCAAGAGAATGCTAATACTAACTCGTAGAGTAGGTGAAACCCTAATGATTGGTGACGAAGTAACAGTTACCGTTCTAGGTGTTAAAGGAAATCAAGTTCGAATTGGTGTTAATGCACCTAAAGACGTATCTGTGCACCGTGAAGAGATTTACATGCGCATACAAGCTGAAAAGTCGAACCCTAATCCGGGCAATGCTTAATCAACACGTATACGTAGTTGAGTAATTTACTCAGCTAGTTAAAAAGCCACTCACTGAGTGGCTTTTTTGTTTATAAAATCGAGTGTTTCAGGGCTTAGTATTTGTTTTGATATGTATTGCATACCGCTTTTATTTTTTATTAACAAACCGTTTGGAGTGTTTATCACTTCAGTAATGTCTTGCCATGCTAGTTGGTAGCTTTTGTAATGATTAGACGATTTAATGCCTACATCGTCAAAAGTGAGCGTAACCTCAGAGCCAGATGCTCTGCTAAACATTTGCCGAGTAACCCACCATGGGCGGCGATAGTAAAATGCCACGCACTCTAGCACTGCTAGCATGATCATAAATGTACCTAGGTAATGATCGTCCAATCCATAAATACCAAATAAACCAAGGGCAATAAGTAGCACGAGTAAAAAATACTTGGGTTTGGCGCGTTTACTATAAGGAAGCGATTCGTCAAAGCACTCGTAAAAATAAGATTTATCAAGCGTGTAGGTAGTTGTGAATGCCATATTGTATATACTTAAAGCGTAATTTTTGACATTTTAACAGTAAGCTCTTAAATGAGCAGCTTTAAAGTGAGGATTTTATTGCGCGCACAAAAAAAACGGCTCGTAAGCCGCTTTTTTAAAGGCGAAGAATTAACAGTTAGTTTCTTCTGCGTTAACGCCTTCTTTTACATTTTCACATGCATCTTCAACAGAGTTTTGCACGTCAGTTACTGCTTCATCAATACGCTCGCCTGCGTCTTCTGCGTGGTTGTCTTCACAACCCATCATGAAAAAACCCGCAAATACTGCGACTAAAGCTGCTTTTAAAGTTGTAGAGTTCATAGTGTAATTCCTTGTAAGTATTAATTAATTTAGTGTTGGTTAGTCGTATGCCTTATCTACCTGGGTGATTTACCACGTAGCGCACCTGAAACTAATGAAATCACTAAAAGTACTAAAAAGATAAAAAATATAATTTTTGCTATACCAGCTGCGGCACCTGCGATGCCACCAAAACCTAACACTGCAGCGATTAAAGCAATAACTAAAAATGTGATTGTCCAGCGTAACATTGTCTTCTCCTTGGTTTATCAAATCGTTCGAAGTAACTAATGCCAGTTATATGCCAAATTATTTTAATGTTAATTATCAGTTGGTTATGTTGTTTGGGTGAGGTTTTAAATATCATCCCTATAGTAATTTTTACGCTTTGTTATGTAACTTATTCACAGTTATGTAAATTTAGTAAACGTTAGGTGTAGCTATTGAAATTTAACGCCACTTGGTAAGACCAATTTACATTTATTCTTTGGCCTTATAAGCGAACAGCTCCATAACATACTAGATTTAATAGTATTTATACGTTGTTACGAGGATGGGTATAAGCTTTGTCTATAGCCGTTATTTTTGCAATCTATACGCAATAGCGTTTATAGCGGTTTTAGTTATGTTAACCGTAGTGGCGATATGTTATTTTTATTTTAATTGGTTTTACCAATTTACAGGGTGTAGACAAAGTTAATTGTTTTGTTATCATCCAGTGAATAATTATTTAAATAAACCGACTTTTTATTTCGGTATGTTTTAAGGGGAGAAAAATGGATATAGGAGCTGTACTCACTACTGCGGGCAGTTTAATGCTTACGGGTATGGTGGGCGTGTTTGTATTTCTTTCAATATTAATTGGTGCTGTAACGCTTATGTCTCACTTGGTTGCGCGTTTTAGCGAGCCAGAAGTGGCAACACCGGTTAAATCACCGTCTTTTAAATCTCAAGGTGTGCCAAAAGAGCACATCGCTGCTATTAGTGCTGCCATTGCTCAGTACAAATCAAATAATAACTAAGGGGCACACACATGGCTAAATTAAAATTAACAGAATTAGTATTACGCGACGCTCACCAGTCATTATTAGCAACACGTATGCGTTTAGACGACATGCTTCCTATTGCAAGCAAATTAGACGATGCAGGTTATTGGTCGATTGAGTCGTGGGGCGGCGCAACATTTGATTCGTGTATTCGTTATTTAGGTGAAGATCCTTGGGAGCGTATTCGTGCACTTAAAAAGGCAATGCCAAATACTAAACAGCAAATGCTATTACGCGGCCAAAACTTATTAGGTTACCGCCATTATGCTGATGACGTAGTTGAAAAGTTTGTAGAGCGAGCACACAAAAACGGTGTTGATGTATTTCGTATTTTTGATGCAATGAATGACGTACGTAATCTAGAAACTGCAATTAAGGCGGCCGTTAAAGTTGGCGCACATGCGCAAGGGACTATTTCGTATACAGTAAGTCCTGTTCATACGCTTGATATGTGGCTCACCCTTGCAAAACAGCTTGAAGATATGGGGTGTCACTCAATTTGTATTAAAGATATGGCGGGTTTATTAAAGCCATATGATGCAGAAGAGCTTATAAAAGCACTTAAAGAAACTGTCTCGGTTCCTATTGCTATGCAGTGTCATGCTACTACGGGATTAAGTACTGCAACGTATCAAAAAGCAATTGATGCAGGTATTGATATGCTTGATACCGCTATTTCTTCTATGAGTATGACTTACGGTCACTCTGCAACAGAAACTATTGTAGCGATTGTTGAAGGCACTGCTCGCGATACCGAACTTGATTTAAATCAGCTTGAAGAGATTGCAGCCTACTTTAGAGACGTACGTAAAAAATACGCTGCGTTTGAAGGAAGCCTTAAAGGGGTCGATGGGCGTATTTTGCTAGCTCAAGTACCTGGTGGCATGTTAACTAACATGGAAAACCAGCTTAAAGAGCAAGGCGCTGCCGATAAGCTAAATGAGGTGTTACTTGAGATCCCACGTGTACGTGAAGACCTAGGCTTTATTCCACTTGTAACACCAACATCGCAAATTGTGGGCACACAGGCAGTACTTAATGTGCTTACTGGCGAGCGTTATAAAACAATTACCAAAGAGACTGCGGGTGTTCTAAAAGGTGAATATGGGGTAACGCCAGCACCAATGAATAAAGAGCTACAAGAGCGAGTGCTTGATGGTGCAGAGGTTATTACGTGTCGTCCTGCTGATAAGATACAGCCAGAACTTGCAACACTTGAAGCTGAGTTACTTAAAGAGGCAAAAGAGCAAGGTTTAGCGCTTTGTGATGATCAAATAGACGATGTACTAACCTATGCATTATTCCCACAAGTTGGCCTTAAATTTATTAAAAACCGTAATAATCCTGATGCATTTGAAGCAGTACCAAGTGCTGACGATGAAGCGAGTAAACCAACAGCAAAACCTGCAGGTAATAAGGGCGTAACTGCCGAGCAGTATAGCGTGAAAGTAGACGGTAAGGTTTACGATGTTGTGGTAGCACAAGGCGGCGAACTTAAAGAAGTAAGCCTTAAAGATTCTGAGCATATCCCTCAGTCTGCATCGGTTGCATCTGGCGAGACATTAAATGCGCCGTTGGCTGGTAATATTTTTAAAGTAAAAGTAAAAGCGGGTCAAGTTGTTAACGAAGGTGATGTCGTTGTCATTATGGAAGCCATGAAAATGGAAACAGAAGTACGTGCAATGCACCCAGGCACTATAGCTGAAGTGCTTGTTTCTGAGGGTGACTCGGTGACAACGGGTGACGCAATTATAGCGTTGGCTTAAAGGAGAGTATAAATGGAAGCTCTTTTAAACCTTTGGCATGCGACAGGTATTGCTAACTTTACATTTCCTGGTTTGATAATGATTGCAGTAGGGTGTTTATTATTGTTTTTAGCAATTGCTAAAAACTTTGAGCCACTGTTACTGCTTCCTATCGGCTTTGGTGCAATACTTACTAACATTCCTGTTGCTGGTTTGTCGGATCCCGGTGGATTACTTTACTACGTATATTACGTAGGTATTGATACGGGTATATTCCCGTTATTAATTTTTATGGGTGTGGGCGCATTAACAGATTTTAGTGCGCTAATTGCAAACCCGCGTATGTTATTACTGGGTGCTGCTGCACAGTTTGGTATCTTTGCCACCTTGTTTGGCGCAATACTATTAAACTATGTGCCTGGTTTTGAGTTTACCTTACAAGATGCCTCAGCTATTGCCATTATTGGTGGTGCCGATGGCCCTACAGCAATATTTTTAGCCTCAAAGCTTGCCCCTGATTTACTGGGAGCAATCGCTGTAGCAGCTTACTCTTACATGGCACTTGTGCCAATTATTCAACCACCAATTATGCGTGCACTCACTACGCCTGAAGAGCGCCAAATTAAAATGCCTGAGCTACGCAAGGTATCTAAAAAAGAGAAAATTGTATTTCCTCTCATGGTGCTTAGCTTAACTGCAATGTTTTTACCTGCAGCTATACCGCTTGTTGGTATGTTTTGTTTAGGTAACTTAATGCGTGAGTCGGGTGTTGTTGATAGGTTAAGTAATAGCGCTCAAAACGAAATCATCAATATAACGACTATATTTTTAGGCTTAGCTGTTGGCTCAAAACTAGCTGCAGATAAGTTTTTAACAGTTGAGACTATTGGTATTTTAGTACTTGGAGCATTGGCTTTTGCAATAGGTACCGCTTCAGGCGTATTTATGGCAAAAGGCTTAAATAAAATTTCTAAAACGCCTATTAATCCATTAATTGGCGCAGCTGGAGTATCGGCTGTACCAATGGCTGCACGAGTAGTAAATAAAGTAGGGCTTGAGAATAACCCACATAACTTTTTACTTATGCATGCAATGGGGCCAAACGTAGCGGGTGTTTTAGGTAGCGCAGTTGCGGCTGGTATATTGTTAGCTCTTGTTGGCTAAACCTTACTTTGGTAATACAACTAACCATTAAGCGCAGTTTACTGCGCTTTTTTTTGCGCCTAATTTGTAGATAGATAAAGTATTTTTGTTTACAGTGAGAGCTCTTCCAAACTTTAAGGACAATTATCATGCATCACACACCTCTAGCAAAACACTTACCTCATGTTAGTAAGCTTGTATTTGGTTGTATGGGTTTAGGCGGTGGGTGGAATAAAGACGCTATAACGAGTGCGCATTTAAAACAAACTCATGAGTGTATAGATAATGCCCTTGAAGGCGGAATTAACTTTTTTGACCATGCTGATATTTATACATTTGGTAAAGCAGAGCAGGTTTTTGGCAAAGCATTAAGTGAGCGCCCTGAGCTTAGAGAAAAAATGTATATTCAGTCTAAGTGCGGTATTCGCTTTGAGGACAATAAGGGGCCGAAGCGTTATGACTTCTCTGCAAAATGGATAGAGGAGTCGGTGGAAGGGTCGCTAAAGCGTTTAAACACAGACTACCTAGATGTACTTATGCTACACCGTCCAGATCCGCTTATGGAAGTAGATGAAGTAGCGCAAATATTTAGTTGCTTACAAGAAAGCGGTAAAGTGCGTAATTTTGCTGTATCGAATATGCAGCAACATCAAATGAACTTTTTACAGCATGCTCTCGATATGCCAATAGTGGCTAATCAAATCGAGGCAAGCTTGCAAAAACACCAGTTTGTTGATGAAGGTGTTTATGCGGGCAATGCTGATGGTAAAAATCTTAACTTTACCCCTGGTAGTATTGAATATTGCCGACATTTTGATATTCAAATTCAAAGCTGGGGGAGCTTATGCCAAGGTTTATATACGGGTAGCGATTTATCAAATGCATCGCAAGAAGATATAAATACCAGCATACTCGTTAATAAACTTGCTGCACTATACGATACCTCGCCAGAAGCTATTGTACTTGCATGGTTGCTTCGCCATCCTGCATCGATACAGCCAATTATAGGCACAACGAATGCAAAGCGAATTGCTGCATCTTGTGATGCTGTAAATGTAGAGCTAAGCCGCGAACATTGGTATGCACTTTATGTAAGTGCTAAAGGTCATGAGTTACCGTAGGAATCGCTATGAACATATTTGTTATTTTAATTTGCTTGTTTGTAGCCCTGGCAGTGCTTATTCCGTTACTTGAAAAGTACCAAAGTAAAATGGGGCTTGATGGAGCAACCAAATACAGCAAATATATTTGGCCGCTTGTTATGGTGTCTCTGGTGGTGCAACTTATTTACGTATTAATGAACTGACACGTTAAATTAAAAACATAAAAAAGCCTTTGCAAGGTTATCCTGCAAAGGCTTTTTTGTTATCTATAACTAAGCGTTACTTAAGTGCTAATTGTAGTTCGCGATTGCGCTCTAACTGTGCAATAAAGTTATCAGCAATCGGTTTAAACTTAGCAAGCTCAGAGCGTGGTAATGGCTGTGACTTAGGGAGCTTAACGGTTTTAGGGTTACGGTGAACACCATTTACTAAAAACTCATAATGTAAATGGGCACCAGTCACACGACCTGTTGAACCAACCGTACCAATTTTGTCGCCTTGCTTAACTCTTTGACCTGTTTTAACAAGCTTTTTGTTAAGGTGTAAGTACTTAGTAACGTACTGAGTGCCATGGCTAATAAATATATAGTTACCGTTATATTTGCTATAGCCTGCTTTGATTACTTTGCCGTTACCTGAAGCAACCACAGGTGTGCCTGTTCGTGCTGCGTAGTCAATACCTCGATGAGCTCTTACTTGACCTGTAACTGGGTGTAAACGCTTAGGGTTGAAGCTTGAACTAATATATTTGAAGTTAACGGGGGCGCGTAAAAATGCTTTTTTCATACTGCGACCTTCCGGCGTATAAAAATTGCCGTCGGTGTGGCGAATAGCTGCAAAGCGTTGGCCTTGGTTTATAAATTCTGCAGCAATAATTTTACCAGTACCAATAAACTCACCATCAACGTAGTGAGACTCGTAAATTAAACCAAACTGATCGTTTTTACGAATGTCATTTGCAAAGTCGACATCCCAACCAAAAATATCCGCAAAGTTCATTATTTGACGTTCACTTAATCCTGCAGCAATTGCAGACGTCCAAAAGTTGTTAGATATTTCACCGCCAGCGGTTTTGGTTATCGTTTCAATTTCTTTACTGTCGATAGCTGTATCGTAATTACCTTCATCATTTAAAGTAACAAACAGCGTATCTGTTTTTGAAATTACATAACGCAGTTGTGCTAAAGAGCCATCTTCAGCAGTTGCAAAGCTAAGTACTTCACCTGGATGAATTTTTGTTAGCTTACGTGTTTCTGCGTTTGTATTAATTAGTTTGTGAAGCGTTTGCGCTGAGAAGCCAGCTCGCTTGAAGATAATTGCTAAATTGTCGCCATTTTTAACTGTGTGATCGATAAAGTCGTACTCTGGTAACTTTTCTGCTGCTTGTTCTGAATTTAGCTCAGTTAATTTTTCGTTGCCATCAACTTTTACTTGTAGTTCGTAGCGTTTACCAATCTCTAGTGCATTTACACTATTGTCTTTGGATGCAGTGGCTTTTTCAGAAGGAAGGAAGGCTAAGCCAACAATAACAGAAACCAAACCTAATATAAGCAATTTGTGTTTTTTGGGGAGCGTGCGAACCACGTGAACCATAACGTGCCTTTTTCTGCTATTAAGATAATAAATACATAATATTGCAGGATATACCTAATAATGTATGAATACTAGTGTTTTGTAGATTTAAACTGACCTTAAATTACGCTAAAATCGAGCTTAGAAAGCCTTTTTTAACGCTCTATCTAACTAAGACTCAATTGATTTTGTTTAGTTGCATGAATCACTTAAAAAGTTGTTTTAATTAGGTAGAAATTTGTTATGTTAGCTACATCTATATATTCGGTTTAAACCTTTATTAAACCGTGACTACGCAAGTAACTAGTCGCCCCTTCGTCGGCAGAATTTTGGAGTAACACAAAGTGGATTTACAAACCGCTCTAGCAGAGATAAAACGCGGTGCAGAAGAAATATTAATTGAAGACGAACTAGTTGAAAAACTAAAGTCGGGCAAAAAGCTAAAAATAAAAGCAGGCTTCGATCCTACAGCGCCAGATTTACACTTAGGTCACACTGTACTAATTAACAAAATGAAAACCTTTCAGGACTTAGGTCATGAGGTCATTTTCTTGATTGGTGACTTTACGGGCATGATTGGTGACCCAACAGGTAAAAACGTAACACGTAAGCCACTTACTCGTGAAGATGTACTAGCTAATGCTGAAACATATAAAGAGCAAGTGTTTAAAATATTAGATCCAGCTAAAACAACGGTAGCATTTAATTCTACGTGGATGGAAAAATTAGGTGCTGCAGGTATGATCAAGCTTGCTGCAAATCAAACAGTAGCCCGCATGCTAGAACGTGACGACTTTAAAAAGCGTTACGGTAGCGGTCAGCCTATTGCGATTCATGAGTTTTTATACCCGCTGGTACAAGGTTGGGATTCGGTTGCACTTGAGTCAGATGTAGAGCTTGGTGGTACTGATCAGCGTTTTAACCTACTTATGGGTCGTGAGCTGCAAAAAGTAGAAGGTCAAAAACCACAAACTGTATTAATGATGCCATTGCTTGAAGGCACCGACGGCGTTCAAAAAATGTCTAAGTCGCTAGGTAACTACATTGGAATTACTGATGCGCCAAACGATATGTTTGGTAAAGTAATGTCGATTAGCGATGTATTAATGTGGCGCTACTACGACTTACTCAGTGGTCTTTCAATTGAGCAAATTGCAGCGCAAAAAGAACGTGTTGAACAAGGCACTAACCCGCGTGATATTAAAATTGAGCTGGCTAAAGAGCTAATTGCTCGTTTTCATAGTGAAGAAGATGCGCAAGCGGCACATGACGATTTTATCAAACGTTTTCAGAAAAAAGCGCTTCCTGATGAAATCCCTGAGCTTACAATTACGATTGCAGAAGAGAGCATTTTAATCGCTAACTTGCTTAAAGAAGCAAACTTAGTGGCTAGTACATCTGAAGCAATGCGAATGATTAAGCAAGGTGCGGTAAAACTTAACGGTGAAGATAAAATCACTGATACTAAACTTGAAGTAGCAAAAGGCACGACGGCTATTTACCAAGTAGGTAAACGTAAGTTTGCGAACATTACTGTAGCGTAATCGCAGCAGTTGAAACTAAAAAACCAGCTTAGGCTGGTTTTTTTGTGCTCTTATTTTGAGCTTTTTAAATCAATTTTAATATTTCAATGCTAATAATTACTAACAGCCAAAATGCGCGAGCTTGGTTTAATCTATTAATTATTACAGGGACGTCTTCGGCTTTTGGTAGTCTCTCGTTGCTAATTCGCATTTTATTAAAGCGCTCACCAAAGTAAACCGCAGGTCCGCCAAGTTGCACACCAAGTGATGCCGAACATGCGCTTAAAATCCACCCTGTATTTTTTTGATAAAAATGTCTGCCATAGTGCTTTATGTAATGCATGCTTTGTTTACTTGCTTTGCTTGCAGCAATTGTTAATGCAAGCAGCCGTATTGGAATAAATTCGATTATATACAAAAGTATTTTAAGCGGTTTTAAAAAGTGGCTATTGGGTGATATATCGGTGCGCCAAGCCTGCTGCATTAAAGTGAGCAGTCGATATGCTAAAGCGGCAATCGGGCCAAACAATAAAAATATGAATATAACCACAAAGTAATTACGAGCAGTTCGTAAGATTAAGCTTTCAATTAAGGCTTTAATTATACCTGGTGCTGATAGTTTATTAACCTCTCTGGCAAGTAATGGCTTTAATAGTTCACGCGCGGTAGATTTTTGGTTTTGTTTTACTAACTTTGCAATACGCAGGGCTTTTTTATCAATCGCTTTGCTTTCAAGGCACAAATATAAAATGAGGCCTGCGAGAAGATCAGGATAAAAGGCAAATTCGAGCAGTAACACAAGAATAATAAGAATAACGCTTAAAACTAGCGTAAAGGCTAGGATGGAGGCTAAATAAAGGTAGCTTTTAGGTTCACTTGGTTTATAAACTCGCTTTCCAATAGCATTAAAAACAGCGGTTAATACTGTATTTGGGTGATACCAGCTTACTAAAGGAAAAAAGCGCTCAGCGAGGAGCGCTATTATAAAGGCAATAAAGTCCAAATGATTTTGAACAATATTGCTAAGCATTTAAAGGCTTACAGCCGTTAGTTTTTCTAAAAGTGCGACAACCATTTTAGATGAGTTGATTGAAGCTGTTTCTAAGTACTCTTCAAATGATTGCGGCGACTCTTTTCCGGCAATGTCAGACATAGAGCGAATAACAACAAACGGTGTATTAAGTGTAAAACACGTTTGAGCAATTGATGCGCCTTCCATTTCAACAGCAAGCATTGATGGGAAATCGCTGCGAGCTTTATCAATTCGTACTGGATCACACATAAAGGTATCGCCAGTGCAAATTAAGCCAACTAACGTCTTAACATCGCTAATTTGTGCAATAGTTTGCTCTGCAGTTTCTACTAATTTTGGGTGCGCTGTAAAGCTTGCAGGCATTTGTGGAACTTGGCCGATTTCGTAGCCAAATGCGGTCACGTCTACATCGTGATGACGCACTTCTGACGAGATGACTACATCGCCAACACTCAATGATGGATCAAACCCACCGGCAGAGCCCGTGTTAATAACACAATCAGGTTTAAAGTTATCAATGAGTAACGTGGTCGCAATAGTTGAAGCAACTTTACCAATACCAGATTGAACAAGCGTTACTGTGTTTCCAGCTAACTCGCCAGTATAAAAAGTGAAACCTGCTTTAGTTAAAATTTGTGGGTTTTGCATTGCTTCACGTAAAATTTTAACTTCTGGCTCCATTGCGCCGATAATACCAACATTCATAGTGTTAAATTCCTGAGTTTGAATAATTTGATTATACGTGAAGTTAGCTATAAAAAACAAAAAAGCGAGCTTGTTTATGAGCTCGCTTCAAATACTTTTGAAAGTGTATTTAATTATATTTTATATTTCGGCTAGGGCAGTTGTTTGCACTTTAGCTTGAGAAGGAGATAACACCGCAGGTTTGTGTACGCGGTTGCGAACTGGGCGCTGAGTTTGTGCAGCTGCAGGTTTACCGAGTTTAAACATTATTGCATCGCGAACTTCTGAAGGACGGTAGCCCGATTTAACCTTCATACGAATATGTGGAATGCCAGCAGATTCTAAGGCGCCATTTACAAACCAATCGCGCTGGGCTTTGTGGCCATCTTTATTGGCGTTGTTAACTAAGTCAACAGCGGCAACAATGGTCAGCTTTTCTTTATCGATTAATACAAAGTCGAGTTGCTTATTTTTAGCTTTTGCTAAAGCAGCACGCTTAGATTTAGCCGAAAGGCCTTGTTTACAATCAATAACGTCGATTAATTTAACGCGGCTGACTATTTTAAATTGGTCGCCAACTGCACGTTCTAATAGGTTTAAAAATGCGCCCTCAACCTGCGTAAACACAGTTTGTTTACGGGTAAAAGGATACGGGTTTCCGCCATCATCATTAAATTTTGACGCAACAATTGAGGCCCCAACCACTAATACTAAAATTGATAATAAAGCGAATTCCATACGGTAACTCCATAGCAACAAATTGACACTGCTTAACTAAAGCAATTTACGTGCCTAAAAACTTTGTGTTATACGTTAATTACTGTATGGATTTATAAACCATCATTGTAAGCCTGTTAAGCTTTGTAACCGCCGCTAACGCCTTTAACTGCAATAGCCACAGCGTCGTGCGCATGTAATGATTCGTAATGATTAATTTGTAGCCAATAATCACTAAAGTTATCGTTTTCAAGAACCGCTTTAATTTTACGAGCAGCGTCTTCACAAAACATTAAGTTTTGTCCATTGAGACGGGCAAATTCTTGCTCATCTTCGCGTTTTACTGCCGCCTGAACGGGGGTTTTCAGTTCAGCTTCTAACGTATCAATTAAATTAACAACGTCAAATTCATCACATGAGTTATCAAGTTTAACTTTTACATTGGCAATTGAGCGCTGTGAATGTGGCGTAGCTACAATGCCTTGCGTAGTGCCTAGCCACTCGTGCACATCATTTCGACTTAAAGTCTCTTGGTTGAACTTTTGATTAAATGCATTTTGAATAAGCTGCCTTGCAAGTGCTGCAGAGCACGGGCAAGTAGACGAGTAAGTTACATCTACGGTTAACTCATAGCTAATAACGTTATTTTCGATAGTGCTGGTAAGCGTTATAGGATAGCTTTTCCAACCAGCCTTACCGCTTAAAAGTGATTTACGACGTAGCGGTAATTCAAACTTAAACTCTATTTGCGCTTTATCACTCAAGCCTTCGTGGCTTGTTATAAATGTATCGAGTGCCTGTGCAATAGTATGCGGATTTACTTGTTGCTCGGTAGAAAGTAGGTCGAGCGCTAAAAATAAGCGCGACATATGGATGCCTTTAGCATCTTCTTTATGCAAGTTAACAAATGCACGCGCTTTTGCGTTAACGGTAACGGGTGCTAAATCTTTTGATTCAAAAATAAATGGCAGTTCTATTTCGCCCATACCAACCCAGTCTAACTTACCTGTTTGTAAGGCGGGAGCCGTATCAGCTATATCGGGCATGTTGGTTTGCATGTACGCTACTCGTTATTGATCATAATAAAGCGCTGTATTTTACACTAAATAATTTATTGCTGAAATGATGAGTTTAAGAAGTGGGCGAATTCAAACATGAAAATTTTCTTTTTTATCGCACAACATGAGTAGAGGTAACATAAAAATGCTAAAATCTGGCAAAATAGCATGTTTATACATACACATTGCCTTCTTTATATTTAAGCATACAGCTAAGAGATAAAATTACGTATGACTGATTATTCTTTGAGCCCTTGGGTTAGGGCTCTTTCTAGCTCAATAAAGCGATTTGGTGAGTTTAAAACGGCAGCTTTTTGTTATGCTTTATTGTTATCTGCATCACTTATTTTATCGAGCATGTTTTATTATGTAGCAATTGGTGAACTGCATATTGTTGATATTTTAGCTGTAGTATTTTTTGCAGCGGTTGTCTCGCCTCTTATTATTACTGTATTACTTAATTCTGTTCGCCAATTAGATGCTTCATACGCTTATTTAGATAGTGCTACAAAACAAGAAAAACTTCTAAACCAAACTTTAAAAGACAATATTAATCGTTTAAACATTGAGATTGATGAACGTAAAATGGCATTTCATGCCAAGCACCGTGCAATTGAAGAGCTACGTCGAGAAATCGCAGAGCGTAAAAAAACGCAGCAAGAGTTAGCCCAGCAGGGCATGCTACTTCGCTCTATTGTTGATTCATCCCCTGATTTATTTTACTACCGCGATAACAATGGCGTGTTTGCCGGTTGTAATAAAATGTTTGAAGAAGTTATGGGGAAATCAAGTAGCGAAATTATTGGTAAAAGTGCTGAACAAATTTTCCCTACACACTTTTTATCTCAGGTACTAACCACCGATGAACAAGTTGAGCAAACTCATAAGCCGTTAACTATAGATGTAGGCTATGAGGTTGAGGGTGAAAAACGCTGGTTTGAATTACGTAAATTACCGTTTATTAATGATGAGGGTGACTACATTGGTTTACTTGGTTTTGGGCGTGATATTACCAGCCGTAAAGAAGCTGCCCAAGCCCTTGAAACTGCTTACAAAGACAAAGGTAAGTTTATAGCCACACTGAGTCACGAGTTGCGCACACCACTTAATGGTATTGTTGGTTTAACGCGTATGTTACTTGATACAGAAATGAACAAACAACAGCGTAGCTGGTGTAATACGGTGTTTTCAAGTGCAGAGACACTCGGTAATATATTTAACGATATTATAGATTTAGATAAAATAGATAGAGATCAGCTTGATATTGCAACCGACTCAATTAATGTATCTGACTTTATAAATGATGTGGTTAATTTTGCAGGACTTATTGCTGAGCAAAAAGAGTTAGAGTTTAATATTGAGCGCAATGGCAAGCTAGACGTGTATGCGTTGCTTGATCCTACTCGTTTGCGCCAAGTTGTTTGGAATCTTATTAATAATGCCGTTAAGTTTACCCAACAAGGTAAAGTGACCCTTGAGTGTAGCCGCGAAAACCGCGAAGAAGGGCCTTGGCTTGTTATTAAAATATCAGACACTGGGCAAGGTATTCCGCAAGAACAACTTGCTCGTATATTTGATATGTATTACAAAGCGCCAGATTTAAAAGGGACAAATGCCATAGGCTCTGGCATTGGGCTTGCTGTAACCAAAGCGCTTGTTAGTGCTATGAAAGGCACAATTACAGTCAATAGTACCGAAGGGGAAGGCAGCTGCTTTACAGTACAAATTCCACTTAGTTTATGTGTAGCACCTACAGAACAAAGCTATGTGGGACGAGGTTTATATATATTACTTGTTGAAGATGTACCATTAAATGCCGAAATAGCAACTAACTTATTAGAGCAACGAGGCCATGAAGTGCTTTGGGCTGAAACGGGCGAAGATGCACTGTCGTTTGTTGAAACCGAAGACGATTTAGATTTAGTACTGCTAGACATGCAGTTACCGGATATAAACGGGGATGTGGTTGCTAAGCACATACGATCAGATAGCCATTTTGATAATCTTCCTATAGTTGCACTTACAGCTAACGTGCGCAGCGCTGAAGAAGAGCTTGAAGGGATTTCGATACAAGGTGCTTTAGCTAAGCCAATTAATACCGTGAAGCTTGATAAAATGCTTGCCGACTTATTTGATATTAAGCAGGCTAAGTCTACTGAGCCGCAATTAAAAGTGAGCGAAGAAGCACTTAAAGAAATTAATGCACATTTACTCGATGTTGAAACAATAGAAGATTTTGTTAACTCAATGGGCTTAGATGTGTTTAAGCGCAGTAGTCAGTTATTTGAGAAGTTAAACCCTCAGTACCAACAAGAAATGCTAACTTCACTTAACTCAAACGACAGGGAAGAATATAAGTCGGTTGCGCATAAGCTTAAAGGGGCTGCAGGCTCAGTAGGTTTAAATGACGTACAGCTACATGCAAAAGTAATGGAATATGGTGCGATTGAAGAGTCTGATGAGGTATTAAAAGAGTGGTTGGATGTGCTAGCAGATAAAATAAATGAAGGACAACAAGCCCTTCATTTATTTTTACAACAATTAGAGTAAACGAGTTTTACTCTAATTAAGCGTCGATTTTACCAATAAAGCGGTAACCTTCACCGTGAATGGTGCTGATAAGCTCTGACGTAGAGTTATCGCTTTCAAAGTGCTTACGAATACGACGAATTGTTACATCTACAGTACGGTCATTTGCACGAAGCTCACGTCCTGTCATGTGTTTGATTAATTGCTCTCGGCTAAAAATACGACCAGGAGAGTCAAGCATTAAACGAAGTGCTCTGTATTCACCTTTAGGCAAACGTTTAGCATCGCCGCTTGGAGAAGTGAGGCAACGGCTATTTTCGTCAAGCTCCCAACCGTTAAAAGTAAGCACACCATTTGTTTCTAGTGTCGACTCTTCACCGCCTAAAGCTGTACGAGTAATAAGGTTACGCGCTCTAATAGTCAATTCTCGTGGGTTGAATGGCTTAGTGATATAATCATCAGCGCCAATTTCAAGACCTAAAATACGATCAACATCATTATCACGACCTGTTAAGAAAATAAGGCCTACTTTGCGCTTTTGGCGTAATTCACGGGCTAATATAAGACCGTTTTTACCAGGAAGATTGATATCCATAACTACAAGATTAACATCATCGTTATTTGTAAGCTTGTCATGCATATCATCGCCATCAATGGCTTCAATAACTTTATAACCTTCAGCTTCAAATAAACTAACGAGGTTGAGTCGAGTTACGTCTTCATCCTCTACGATTAGAATGACTGGCGTTTGCATTATTAATTAACCTTTTGGAATATTTTATTTACAAAAAATCGGTGACGAATTTATAACCGATTACTAGAGATTAGGATTATACCCATTTGTTAACAAGAAAGAACAAATTGAGTAAAAATAAAACAGTAGGGTATCCAAAGTCTACAAAAAAGGGCTGAGCAAGAACTACTGTTTAATTGATATATTCATGGATGTAGTCATTTGAATCATAAAGTCGAAGCCATTTTCCTTTGATAATTGATACATCCACCAATCAAACAAGGTACTTAAAATAATCAGACTAATTCAAAGCGAAATTATATCATTTTCTAACCTTTCATCAATGTATGTGATACACCAAAGCCAATAAAGTTCATAATTTGCTTGGTAATATTTATTTAATGTAATTAAATAATGCTACTCGGTTACCACATGCATTCTAGATGAGGTCATAAAATACTAATTCAAGGATCATTTTTAAATAAATGCAGATTTAACCGATCTTTATTTAAGGAATTGTAATTATAAATCGAGTACCGTGCTTTTCTTCAATATCAAACATAATTCTGCCACCAAGTGCTTGTGTTACTAGGTTATAGACTAAGTGCATACCTAGGCCGCTAGCACCCTGTCCGCGTTTGGAAGTAACAAATGGATCGAATATTCTGTTTTTAATATTTTTATCAACGCCTTGCCCATTGTCAGAGTAAACAATAGTTAATTTTTTTCCTACTAGCTCTACATCAAAACGAATTTCATTGTTTTCTTTCCCTACAAACCCATGAATTACAGAGTTTATAAGTAGCTGCTGAAATATCTGTTGTAATGGCTCAGATTTACTTTGAATGGCCAAATCAGTAGGGCAGTTGATAATAACGACAGGTTTTTTAGGAAGTAATTCTGATTGAATCGACGTTAAAACATCACTTATTAACTTATGTACATTGATGTGAGTATTAACGCCGTCATCTTGAATAACTGCTACTTTTTTAAAGTTTGAAATTAGATCCGCTGCGCGGTTTAGGTTTCGATAGATTAAATCTAGGTTTTCGATACCCTCATCTATAAAGCGTTTTAAATGATTTGAAGTGAGCTTTTTGTCATTAAAGCTTTGTTGTATATCAGCTAATTTATCGCGTAATAGAGTTGAGCCCGTAATGCCGAGTCCTATAGGAGTGTTAACTTCGTGAGCTACACCTGCAACCATTTGCCCTAGGGATGCCATTTTTTCGTTTTCAACAATTTGTGTTTGATATTGATGCATTCGCTCAAGAGTTGAAAGCAGTTCTTGATTTGCCTCTCTAAGGGCAATAGTACGTTGGCTTACTTTTTCTTCAAGGCTTTGGTTTAATTGTTTTATTTCTTGTTTGTCTTTTTCATGTCGCTCTAGTTGTTTTTTAGTGCGTGTCAGCATGATATTTAAACTATTAGAAAGCGTTGTAATTTCTTTTACATCAGTGATAGGGGCGCGAGCATCATAGTTATGATTTTTTGATACATCTTGCAATAGCATGCTTAATTGCTCTATCGGGCTTGCAATTTTTCGCTGAATTTTTGCTGCTATAAAGTACACAACGACCAGTATTAATAGCGTGAGTAATATATCAATGAGTATCTTTTGCTCAATGTATACTTCTAAGCTTTCTAAACTACCTCGCATATATACATAGCCAATTAGTTCTTCGTTATTATAAATAGGCCGTGTAATTTCTATGTGTTTGCTGGTTACTTTTGGCGTAGATAGCTCATTTACACTGTCTATTCTTAATGGTACCGGGGGCGTTTTTTTGGCATTAAAGCTTATAAAAAAAATGGGTTTTTGAGAGGTTTTTTCAATCGAATAAATATGAATGTTTTTGACTAAAGGGATATTGTCGAATGATTTAAGGCGTTTTTCTTCAGTGTTACGATCATCTCTTGCTACTGAGTCACCAGCATCAAAAGCGACTATTTCTGAAAGAATCACCAGTTTGTTAATAATTAACTGTTTCTGCTCCTTAACGCTTAAGTATGTCGATATAGATATAGATAACGACAAACAAATAGCTGTTATAAGCATAATTAAATTTATTAGTGCTTTGCGGATGCTACTTTGGTGAACTTTTTTAGGCATTATTTCAATACGGCCTGAATCAAAATTAATTATTTAGAGTTTTAGTTTAGCAAAGACAGCAAAAAAGGAAGGAAAAAAACTAAATTAATTCTTATGTTTATTCGAAAGTTAACTTGAGCACTTTTAGTGCCCAAGTAATCCACGAAACCAAATTAGCTGCTATAAACCGCAAATTTATTGTTTTTAAACACCGTTTGATAATTTTCAAACTGAGTTTCTAAAATTGGTGGGTATTTTAAAAAGCTATTGGCTACTATATTCAGTTTTCCTGATTTAGTTAAATGCTGTTTTGCATTTGCTAAAAAAGTTTCTGCTATTGTGTAATCTGTTGCAATCCCAGTATGAAACGGTGGGTTACTTACTATTAAATCAAACTTGCCAGTAATATTTTTAAGGCCGTCACTTAATATAGCCTCACCTTTAATATTATTGAGCTTAAGTGTTTGCTCTGTGGCATAAGTGGCTAAAGCACTTACGTCTGAACACACAAATTCAAGCGCTGGGTTTTGTAGGCCTAAATAGGTGGCAATTAAGCCAGCGCCACAACCAAAATCAAGCACTTTCCCCTGTTTAGTTATTGGAGCGTTTTCAAGTAGCATTTTTGTACCGGCATCTAATCCGCCGTGATTAAATACCCCCGGTACGCTAATAGCGGTAAAAGAAGTGTTGGCAACATCAATAGTAAACTGCTTGTGGTAAGTGCTTATATCAAAACGTGCATTTAGCTCAATATCGCTAAAAGAATAAAGTACACAGTGTTTAGCAGAGTCTATCTTATTACTAAAGGCGGCTTTACCTGCTAATTGTTTTTCAATTGATTTTACACCACTTTTGTTCTCGCCAACGACGAGTAACTCAGCGTCTTTAGCTATTACTGCACGAATATTATCTAACGCCATTAATAATTCTGGTTTAGATTTAGGGTAATAAAGAATAACTAAATCATAATCTTTGTTGCTAATAGTATGGTTAATAAGTACATCAATGCCGCTAATGTTTTTAGCAAAATCACCATTAGCATGGTTGTAGCTAAAGGCGGTAATAGTGCTTTGCGGATTAAGTGCTTTAAGTTCACTTAAAAAGCCATCTTGAACAAAGTTGACCACCAAGATTGATTTACCCGTTAACTCTTCACTATTTCGAAGCAGCAGCAAACTTGGGTTGGTTAATACGCTCATAAATGGCTTAGCCTTTTTAGTTGTTGATTAATAAATTAGTTACTTAGTACGCTCAAACATTAAATCCCAAACGCCGTGGCCTAATCTGTGACCGCGTTGCTCAAATTTGGTAAGTGGGCGTAAATCAGGACGTGGCACGTAATCGTTAGTCTCTGATTGGTTTTTATAACCAGGCGCTGCTTGCATTACTTCTAGCATATGCTCAGCGTAGTTTTCCCAATCAGTAGCCATATGAAAAACACCGCCTATTTTTAATTTAGAACGTAGTTTTTCAGCAAATTCAGTTTGTACAATACGGCGCTTATGATGACGCTTTTTATGCCATGGATCTGGGAAGAATAATTGCAATGTAGTTAGGCTCTCATCGCTTAAGCAATCAGCAAGCACCTCTACTGCGTCGTGTTCAAACACGCGTAAATTAGTTACGCCAGCTTCATCGGCATCCATTAAACATGCGCCAACGCCCGGGCGGTGTACTTCTATGCCAATAAAGTTAAGGTGTGGTGCATTTTTTGCCATTTCAACAAGTGATTTGCCCATACCAAAACCAATTTCTAGTACCACATCGTTGCTGTTGCCAAACACTTGGGTTAAATCAAGTAAGCCATTTTTGTGCTCAAGGCCCATAGTTGGCCAACACTTTTCTATAGCGGCAGCTTGGCCCTTGGTTAATCGGCCTTCGCGTTTAACAAAACTACGAATAGTGCGGATATACTTACCTTCTTGCTTAGCTTGCTCAAGGTTGTTGTTACTTGATTCACTCATATTATTGGCCTGACAAAAACAATGTGTTTAAAAATGGTTGCGTATTATCCCTGACCAAGGCGTCAATCACAAGTATTAGCGTATTATACAGCCCACATAGCTTGATCTTTTTATTAACTACAATAGACTGAGCCGCCATTGAGCATGAGTAAAAGCGTAATATGTTAGATTTAGATAAAAAGCAGTCTGATTGGTTTGCTAGCCAAGTAGTTGATTGGTATCACCTCCATGGGCGTAAAACATTACCATGGCAATTAGGTAAAACCCCTTATAAAGTTTGGGTGTCTGAGGTGATGCTTCAGCAAACTCAAGTTGTTACTGTAATCCCATATTTTGAAAAGTTTATGGCAAGCTTTCCTGATATTGTTGCTTTAGCTGATGCTGACGAAGATTTAGTACTACATCATTGGACAGGCTTGGGCTATTACGCCCGTGCACGTAACTTACATAAAACTGCAAAAATAGTACGAGATAAATACCATGGTGAGTTTCCGCAAACGCTTGATGAGGTAATGGACTTACCAGGAATAGGGCGCTCTACAGCAGGTGCTGTGCTATCGCTTTCGCTTGGGCAACATCACCCCATTTTAGATGGTAATGTTAAGCGTGTTTTGGCACGTTATTTTATGGTTGAAGGTTGGTATGGCGTTAAAAAAGTAGAAAATCAGTTGTGGCATTTATCTAATCAGCTTACACCTAAAAATAGCGTAACTGAATTTAACCAAGCCATGATGGACTTAGGATCAAGTCTTTGCTCGCGTAGTCGTTTTGATTGCCAAGCTTGCCCGCTAAACTCTGGTTGTAGTGCTTTTAATGCAGGTAAAGTAAAAGAGTTTCCGCATTCTAAACCAAAAAAAGTAATCCCTAAAAAAAGCTGCCATCAACTGATTATTAAGTGCGATGAAAAAGTCTTAATGGAAAAACGCCCTAGTAGTGGCATTTGGGGAGGTTTGTTTGGCTTTTTTGAATTTAACGAATTCAGCGATCTTGAGCAGTTTGTAGCTGAGCAAGGCATTAATGCTGACCTTGATGCTCTTGAGCCTTTTACGCATGTTTTTTCACACTTTGAGTTAACGATTAATCCGTATGTGCTTAATGTTAAACAAATCCCAGATGTAGTAAACGATAAACAATTAGTATGGTATCCACTTGATCAATCTGTGGAGGTGGGCTTAGCAGCCCCCACTAAAAAGTTGGTTAAACAAATTAGCCCGATAGGTTAAACTATTAGCATTTAGCGCTTAAGGATTCAATTATGGCACGTACAGTATTTTGTCAGAAGTTACAAAAAGAGGCCGAAGGGCTTGGTTTTCAGTTATACCCAGGTGAGCTTGGCGAGAAAATCTTTAACAATATCTCTAAAGAAGCATGGGGCCAGTGGCAACATAAGCAAACAATGCTTATCAATGAAAAACATCTAAACATGATGGACCCTGAGCACCGCACATTTTTAGAAGAGCAAATGGTAGGTTTCTTGTTTGAAGACAAAGATGTTGAAATTGAAGGCTATAGACCGCCTGAAAAGTGATTTTTAAGTACATTAAAAAAAGGGCTGCTTAGCCCTTTTTTATTATCAACTTAGCTTACTAGCGTTAATAAGTCAGCTCGTTCTCTTGTTCATCTTCAGCGGTTCTTACTTGCTCTTTTAAAAATTGAGCTGCTTTGGAGTATTCAATTTCAAGCTTATCACGTAGGTCGATTAACTCATCAGTGCTTAGCTCACCTTCTTCACACTTATCTTCAAATGCGCTTGAAAGCTCTGCCACCATTTGCGCACCAATTGTCTTAGAAATCGATTTTAATTGATGACAGCTATCAATGATCTCACTTAAGTCATTAACCATGACACCTGAGTTTATATTTTTAATTAACCCCTGACTTTGCTCTAGATACATTTTGAAAAAACGTATTTGCTTAGCCTTATCACCATTGACATATTTATTAACGGCTTCCATATCGATAGGCAGCGCTGTTGTTTGGTGAATAACTACATCGTGGTGTTGCTTATCACTCCAGCGCTTTAAAGTATCTTCTAGGGCGTTAAGTTCAATGGGTTTAGTTATAAAATCATTAATACCAACGGCTAAACAGCGCTCTTTTTCGCCTTTAAGCGCGTTTGCGGTAACGGCAATAATATAAGGTTGTGCATCTATAGATTCTAATAACTCGGCCTCGTTACGAATTTTTTCAACCATATCGTAGCCCGACATTTTTGGCATATGTAGGTCGGTTAAAATTAGGGAGTAGTCACCCTTTCTCCACATATCTAAACCTTCTTCACCGTTGTTAGCTATCTCAACGCCAAAACCGAGGATATGTAGTTGGTCGGTTAATACTTGTTGATTTAAGAGATTATCTTCAACTAGCAAAATCAATTTATTAGATTTACGGGCTTGCTCGATGTTTAAGTAGTTATTGAGTGTTTTGGTTTTTTTAATTTGTTTTGGCGTATGCAGGCCAGCTGCCACCAAAATAGAAAGCATAAAGTTAGACTTACACAGCGGCGAAGCATTAATGTAAAAAATACTTTTATGGTTTATGGCCGCTTCATCAAGCTTACTCAACACCACCACTTGTTGGTTATAATCCTCTAGTGAATAAAGTAAACGCCTAAGCAATGCGTTTATTTTATCCATATTGTCTATTCCGTCAGCTACCCAAATAATATCTTGGGAGTGCTGGTGTTCTTCAATTTCAGCTTCGCTGTGGACATAGCTAATTTTAGCTCCCATAAACGATAAGTAGCGATACATTACTTTTTCACGTTCAAGGTGGTTGCTCACAACAATAATTCGCTTGTCGGTGAGTGTACCTTTGTGTGCGTACATTATTTTGCCCGATATACTAAATGGCAACTCGACGGTAAACTCACTACCAATACCTTCGTGGCTTGTTACATGGATTGTACCAAGCATAAGCTCAGTTAAACTTTTACAAATCGAGAGGCCTAAACCTGTGCCGCCATATTCTCTGGTAATTGAGTTTTCGGCTTGTATAAATGGGTTAAATATTTCGCGTAGCTGCGATTGAGACATGCCTTTTCCATTGTCAGTTACGCAAAAGCGTAAGGTAAAGTGCTCGGCAGTATTATGAGCAACCTCAGCTGATATTTTTACATGGCCTTGAGTATTCTCGTCGGTACTTGTAAATTTAATTGCATTACTACAGAGATTATAAAGTACCTGACGCACGCGTACGCTATCTCCGGTAAGGTTTGTCGGAATATCTGGCGCTATTGATAGTTCTAAATCAAGCTTTCGTTTTTTAGCAATTGAAGAGAGCACTTTAGCTACTTCTTCAATAGTGTCAGTCACTGAGAATGGGGTAGTGTCTATATTTAGTTTACCAGCCTCGATTTTAGAAAAATCTAAAATGTCGTCCAAAATGCTTAATAGCGAAAATGCTGATTCACGAATAATAGTACTTAAGCGATGCTGCGCACCATCAAGCTCAGTCTGGCGCAATAAATCAATAGTCCCTATAACACCATTCATCGGTGTCCTTATTTCGTGACTCATTGTGGCTAGAAAGGTTGTTTTAGTTTCGCTAGCTCGCTCAGCCTTTAAGGTTGCTTGCTCGAGTGCTAAAGTGCGGTTTTGAACCTCCGCTTCCAGTCCATTTTGTAGTTTATAAAGCTCTTTCTGTGCAGCATCATTTTCATTCATTGCAGTTTGAACTTTTTGCAGTAGTAAATTAACGTGCTTTGCAACTACACCCAAGCCAATATCTAATTGCTCATTAATACTGCTGTCGTAATTGCCATTTTCAGTAATTGCTTGTAATTCTTGATTAAGTGATTCACTACTTTTTCGCAATCGATTATTTACGTACATATTAAAAACTAAAGCAAGTATAAATAACGCGGCTACAGCTGTTATAGCAATAATATAAGCAACAACTTGGGAGTCTTGAGCGCTTAGCGGCGCCGCGACTAATTTTTGTTTAATGATAAGTTCACCAATCGCTTGATTGTTTAGCATTAACAAATGGTGTATGGTGCCTTGCTCAACCAAGTGTTGGTCGGATTTAATAAAATCGATGGCGGGCTTACTGCTGCTATATACAAGCTGGGTTTCTGAGTTGGTATTAAAGCGATATAAAGTGTATTCAAAATCATCACCTAATAGGGATGTTAAATCAAGTAACTGTTTTACTTTGCCTTGTCCATACATGGTAAGCGCATCAACCATTGGTAGGTTGAGCCTGTTTGCAAGTGTCGCAATATTTATAGATGGCTCTGCTTGATAAGGGGAAACTTTAGTTTGCGTGTAAAATGAGTGAGCAATAATGGCGAGCGTTGTTACGGCCATATTAATGATTAAAAAAAGAGGTAATAAACCTTTTACCGGTGAAGAGAATTTACTCTGCATGGAATGTTCCCAGTTTGAATATTTAACTACGGTAAGCCCTTTACCGTATCATCTGTGTAATCGTAACATTTACAAAAAATAATTCACTACGTTTTTAGTCTGGTTTAATTGATTATATGAGAGATTTCTCACTTTATTTGATGGATTAATAAACATAAATTTATAAAAAAGCCTTTGGTTGCTTGAAAACCGTTCAAACAACTATAAAGAGTAAAAAAAAAGTTGACTTGTAAGGGCAAAACTCGTTTAATACGCCGCACGCCCAGATAGCTCAGTCGATAGAGCTTGGTGGGAGTTGTATTAAAAATGTTTTGATGTTTTTAATATGCACTGTTTAAGTGCCTCGATAGCTCAGTTGGTAGAGCAGAGGATTGAAAATCCTCGTGTCCCTGGTTCGATTCCGGGTCGAGGCACCATTTATTTAAAGTAGTAGTGTTTAATCAATAACCTAAACATTATTACGCGTGCCTTAGCACACAGTTTAGTGTGCCGACTTAGCTCAGCTGGTAGAGCAACTGACTTGTAATCAGTAGGTCAACCGTTCGACTCGGTTAGTCGGCACCATTTATAAAATTAAAAGTTATTTTACTTTTAGTCGCACAGTTTATGTGCCTCGATAGCTCAGTCGGTAGAGCAGAGGATTGAAAATCCTCGTGTCCGTGGTTCGATTCCGCGTCGAGGCACCATTTACTTTAAGTTATCAATCTTCAAAATTGAACGTGCCTTAGCACACAGTTTAGTGTGCCGACTTAGCTCAGCTGGTAGAGCAACTGACTTGTAATCAGTAGGTCAACCGTTCGACTCGGTTAGTCGGCACCATTTATTTAAGTTAATTGTTATTTTTAATAGTTAACTAGCACAGTTTATGTGCCTCGATAGCTCAGTTGGTAGAGCAGAGGATTGAAAATCCTCGTGTCCCTGGTTCGATTCCGGGTCGAGGCACCATTTATTGAAAACCTTGCTTATTAGCAAGGTTTTTTTTTAAATAGTGCTACAAAAAGTTCTCAATCTTTAAAATTGATCGTGCCTTAGCACACAGTTTAGTGTGCCGACTTAGCTCAGCTGGTAGAGCAACTGACTTGTAATCAGTAGGTCAACCGTTCGACTCGGTTAGTCGGCACCATTTAATTTAGTAATTTGAAGAGCATACTGTAATCAGTAGTCTGTTTAAGTTATCTGTCGACTCGGTTAGTCGATACTATTCATTTAAAGCCTCGCTTATTGCGGGGCTTTTTTGTATCTGTAGTTCAACTTTTAGTAAATAAACCTGACCCCCCCTCACTTTTACCGTATAACTGGCTATTATGTTAGTTCGTCGCAACGTATGTAATGTTATGTAAAGTAAGTTGAGCAAAATTTGCCAAAGTGCTTGAATTACATTCATAAATGGCAGTAATTTAGGTTTAAATATGATTTGGCAATACAAGCCAACTTTATTGGCAATTAGCGTGATGCTGCTCAGCGGCTGTGCGAGTAGTTTAAACTCGTCTCAGCGTTTAGAACAGCCCGATGATGTGCCAAAACAGTGGCAACAAAAAGCATCAAATTCAGTATTAGCAGTGAAAAACGATTGGCTTACACAGTTACAAAACCCTACGCTTGATAAGTTTGTAAAACAAGCGCTTACAAACAACCAGCAACTTTTACAAACAAGTTATGATGTTGAAATTCAAAAGCAGCAGCTAATAGTATCTGGCGCAGCACTTTGGCCAAGCCTAGATTTATCTGCTCGCACAAGTCGAAGTAAAGATAATCGTCCTGTTAGTTACGATAACGCAAGCTCAGTCAGTTTAGATTTAACTTATGAAGTTGATTTATGGGGTAAACTGTCTGATTCTAAGCGTGAGGCTAATCTTAACTATTTAGCTCAACAAGCACGCTTTGAGCAAGCTAAGCAGCAACTGGTCGCAGATGTTGTTACCAGTTGGTTTGATGTCGTTTCAGCGCAGCAGTTGCTAGATCTATTTAAACGCAGAGAAGAAAACGCCCAACAAAGCCTAGAAATAATCGAATCAGGCTATCGTCAGGGTATTAATGAGGCACTTGATGTGTACCTTGCTCGAAACGAGCTTAACACTGAGCGCACTCGCATAGCGACGCAGCAAGCCAATTTAGCGGCTTCATCGCGTATTCTAGAACGCCTGCTAGGTGAATATCCAAAAGGTGCTATTAGCACTAATAGTGACTTACCCGTTATTAATACCGATATACCTTTAGGTTTACCATCAGAACTTATAACGCGCAAACCCACATTACGTGCTAGCTGGTATGAGCTTTTAGCTACCGACGCAGCTTTAGCTTATGCACACAAACTGCGTTTTCCTAGTTTAAATTTAGCAGCTTCTTTGAGTGATAGCACTGACAGAGTGAGCGATTTATTTTCTCCTTCAAGCCTTGCTTGGTCTTTACTCGGCAGTATTTCAGCGCCACTTTTTGAAGGTGGGCGCTTAGAAGCAAATGAAGAAATAGCGCGTCTTAATACACAAAAGCAAGAGCAGCTTTATTTACAAACGCTTTATGACGCTTTTGGCGATGTTGAAAATGCAATTTCGCAGCAGCAGTCCCTCAAAGCTCAATATACAAGCACACTAGAGGCACAAGAAAACGCCCTCGCAGCAGAGCAGCTTTCGTTTGAGCAATATCAAAGTGGCTTGGTGACTTATACAACGGTACTTGATGCTCAAGACCGTTCTTTTGACGCGCAAAGTTCTTTAATTGAAATTAAAAATCAATTAATAGCTAACAGAATTAACTTACACATTGCCCTTGGTGGTGATTTTGCAAAACCCTCAAGTGAACTAAAGAGCAATAACGATGAAAACTAAAACTGCAAAAATCTTAATCCCTGCCGTAGTTATCGTGGCGACTTTATTAATTGTTATGTTTATTAAAGGTAATCCACCACAAGCTAAACGTTCAGGTAAGCCACCTAAAGCAATAATAAGTGTTTCAGCACTTGAGCTAAAACCGCAAAACTATCAAATTATGATAGACAGCTATGGCACGGTAAAACCGCGTACGCAAAGCTTATTGGTAGCCCAGGCTTCGGGGCAAATAATTGACGTAAGCGATGACTTTAGAGAAGGCGGTTTTTTTGAAAAAGGCGATGTACTTTTAAAGTTAGATGATAGAGATCACCAAGCTGAAGTAAAGTCGGCGCAAGCTAATTTATTAAGTGCAGAGCAAAGCTTACTTGAAGAAAAAGCCCGAGGACAGCAAGCCATAACTGATTGGCAGCGTTTAGGTGGCTCTGAAAAAGCAAGTAGCTTAGTGCTACGTGAACCACAATTAGCAGCCGCTGAGGCAGAAGTTTTGTCAGCGCAGGCTGCACTTGAAAAAGCACAGCTTGATTTAGAGCGTACAAAAGTAACAGCGCCTTACGCTGGACGTATACTTAGTCGCAGTGTTGACTTAGGGCAAGTGGTGAGTAATAACACGCAACTTGCCACAATTTATGCAATCGACAGTGTTGAGATCCGCCTACCTATTAAAAATAAAGATTTGTCATTTGTTAATTTACCAGAGCAGTACCGTGATGGCGCTAAAAACCAAGCCGGTTCTTTCGTTGAGTTTACCTCTGATTTAGTAGGGGAGCAGCAATGGCAAGGGCAGCTTACACGCACTGAAGGGGCTATAGATGAAAATGCACAGCAACTTTATGTTGTTGCTAAAATTGATGACCCATACAAAGCGACAGCTAATAATCAATATCCTATAAAAATAGGACAATACATAAAGGCGCAAATTACAGGTAAAACAGTGTCTAATGCACTTATAATTCCTAATAGCACCATTTACCAAGGCACTTACGTTTACATAGTGCAAGAGGGTGTACTTAAACGCAAAGACATCACGCTTGCTTGGCAAAACGCAACACAGGCAATGATCAACACAGGCCTAACTGCGGGCGATAAATTGGTGCTAACACCACTTGGACAAGTGAGTTCAGGTACTCAAGTGAGTATTTTAGGTGAGCAAAATGCAGAGCAAACCAAAGGAAAAAGTGCGCAGGGGCAAGGCAGAGGAAAACGCATGTCACCAGAGCAGCTTGAGGAAAAAGCAAAAGAGTTGGGTATTAGCGTTGAAGAGTTAATGAAAAAACGCCGCGCTGAAAAACAAGGAGGCAGACCATGATAGCTTGGTTTACTAAAAACCATGTTGCTGCCAATTTATTATTAGTAACATTATTATTGTCGGGGCTTTTTAGTTTATCAAATAAGATACCGCTTGAAGTTTTTCCGTCTTTTGAAACTGATATGATAAGCGTAAATGTAAGCTTATTGGGCTCAACACCAGAAGATGTAGAGCAAGGGGTGACTATACGTATAGAAGAAGCAGTACAAGACTTAGAGGGCATTAAACAAATATTTAGTCGCTCATCAGAAGGGTCTGGTTCTGTTACTATCGAAGTAGAAAGCGGCTACGACCCTCGTGAATTACTCGCTGATATAAAAAGTCGCGTAGATGCCATTAATACCTTTCCCGCTGATGCTGAAAAGCCTGTAGTGGCTCTTGCTGAGCGAATTAGAGATGTAATTGCTGTTACTGTATCAAGTGTTTATGGCGAAAAAGAAACCCTTGAATACGCCGAAAAAGTTCGCGATGATATTTTGCGTCTGCCCAACGTAACGCAAGTAGAGCTAAGTGGTGTTCGTGATTACGAAATTGCTATAGAAGTAAGCCAAGATACCCTTCGTCAGTACGATTTAAGCCTTGCAGAAATATCTAGCGCTGTCGCTAATTCGAGCAAAGATATTTCTGCCGGTAACTTAAAAACGCAAGGGGGAGATGTACTTATTAGCTCTAAAGGGCAAGCTTATCGTAAAGATGAATTTGCCAGCATTGTGGTAAAAAACCAAGCAGATGGCACCATTATTCGTCTAGGGGATATTGCATTAATCAAAGATGACTTTGAAGAAACCCCAGTGCGTACTCGCTTTAATGGTAAGCAAGCGGCCTTTATTGATGTGTATCGAATTGGTCCACAAAGCGCGATTGCAGTTGCGGATGATGTAAAAAATTATATTAAAGAGGAGCAAAGTTCACTCCCTCAAGGCTTTGAGCTAAGCTATTGGGATGACGACTCAGAGCTTGTTAAAAGCCGTATTTCAACCTTAACGACTAATGCGCTACAAGGCGGTATTTTAGTTCTTGCTTTACTTACTTTATTTTTGCGCCCGGCCATTGCATTTTGGGTGTTTATTGGTATTCCCGTATCGTTTATGGGGGCATTTATTGCTATGCCGATATTTGGCGTAACACTTAATATTATGAGCTTATTTGGCTTTATATTGGTACTGGGCATCGTGGTGGACGACGCCATAGTCACCGGCGAAAACGTCTATACCCACTTAAAAACAGCCAAGTCTGGCGAACAAGCTGCCATTATGGGTACTCAAGAGGTCGCAACCCCCGTTACTTTTGGTGTATTAACAACCGTTGCCGCATTCCTACCTTTAGCTTTTATTGAAGGGGCGCGAGGTGCCTTATTTGCTCAAATTCCAGTAGTGGTTATTCCGGTATTACTATTCTCACTGATTGAATCTAAATTTGTATTACCGGCGCATTTAAAATATATAAAACTGCGTCATGAACAAAGCAAGCCTTCAAAATTTGATGTTCTTCAACAGCGTTTTGCAGATGGATTTGAAAACGCTATCTTGAAGTATTACCAACCAATATTAAATTTAGCGCTACGTCATAAGTTGGCATCAGTTAGCTTATTTATCGGCGTGTTTTGTATCATATTAACGATGATCACCAGCGGTTGGACAAAGTTTGTGTTTTTCCCGCGTATTCCAAGCGAAACGATAAAAGTAGAGCTGACGCTACCTACCGGTACTCCGTTTGAAGTGACTAATAAATACGTGATTGATATGTCGCAAAAAGCGCAGCAATTACAAGAAAAATACCGCGACCCAGATACCGGCGAGAGCGTTATTTTAAATATATTAGCAACAACTGGCGGGCGTGGAGGCGTTTCTAATTCAGGCTCTGTGCGCTTTGAAATTACACCTGCTGAAGAGCGCGAATCAGACATAGGTTCAAGTGAGCTTGCAAGTGAGTGGCGTGACTTAATTGGGATTATACCAGGGGCAGAAAGTCTCACGTTCAGAGCTGAAATAGGACGAAGTTCAGATCCAATAGATGTGCAGCTAAGCGGTACCTCGTTAACTATTTTGCAAGATGTAGCTGATCATATTAAAACACGCTTGGCGACTTACCCAACGGTATTTGATATTGCAGATAGTATGTCTGATGGTAAAGAAGAGTTACGCATAGAGCTTACCGATCAAGGTTTAGCGCTTGGATTAAATAGATCCGATGTAGCAGGGCAGGTACGCAGCTCGTTTTATGGCTCGCAGGTACAGCGTATTCAACGTGGTCGCGATGATGTACGTGTAATGGTGCGCTTACCTATTGATGAACGTCGCTCAGTTGCTGATTTGAAAAACATACTAATAGATACCCCCTCAGGTGGCTCAGTACCGTTATCACATGTAGCGACGCTAAGTGCAGGGCAAAGCCCTTCAACAATAAACCGTATAGACCGCTACCGTACTTTAAATATTACCGCTGATATTGAAAAAGATAATACCAACATGACGGTACTTCAGGCAGATTTAACTGAGTATTTAGATGGTTTAATGCAGCAATACCCTGGTGTTGATTACAAGCTCGAAGGCGAAGCTAAAGAGCAAAGAGAGTCGTTTGGCTCACTTGGCTGGGCGCTCATCTTCGTGTTCTTTATAATTTATGCATTACTAGCTATACCGCTTAAATCGTACATGCAGCCAATTATTGTAATGAGCGTTATACCATTTGGAATGATTGGTGCCGTGGTTGGGCATTGGATCATGGGCATGGATTTAACCATCATGAGTTTGCTAGGTATGCTTGCACTCATTGGTGTGGTGGTAAATGACTCGCTGGTTTTAGTTGATTTTATTAATAAAAAACGCAGTGAAGGTGGTGCTATAATTGATGCGGTTAAGGCTGCTGGTGCATCACGCTTTCGCCCAGTAATGCTAACCAGTTTAACTACATTTATAGGCTTAATGCCGCTGTTATTTGAAAAGGCAACGCAAGCACAATTTTTAATTCCAATGGCGGTAAGTCTTGGGTTTGGGATTATTTTTGCGACCTTTATTACGTTATTACTAGTACCAATAAACTATATGCTGATGGAGCGGTTTCAGGGTTGGTTTAAGTAAATAAGCGTAAGCATTTAAAATTTAGCTGTAAGTAAGAAATTGCTTGCAGCTTTTTTTTGCCAAAAATTATAAAAATAATGTACGAAGGTGTAGCAAAAAAAATGAATAAGTAATAAGAGGGAGTATAAAAATAAGAAGGTGTTCCCCAAGATACGGTACCCGGTTTCAGTCCTGAAACCAGAAGGTTTCAGGGCGGAAATCTGCGGTCTACCGTAGGCTTCTCGGTACATGCCGAGCTTGCACAATAGTAGACGAACAAAAATCCTGGTATAAAATTTATCGGCTCAGGGACTTAACCAAGCTCCGGTACCCCAGGGAACAATTTAAGTATATAAGACATAATCCAATCCTTAAACCCTAAACGTAAAAAATTAAACCGTTCGCTTAGTTTTCCCACAGCTTTAACTCATCATTTACTTTATCGCATGGTTTTTGAGCTTGATCATACAATTAATTGGAGTTGCTTTTTATCGAGTGGTAGCATTGGTTTAACTAGCAAAGTGAAGATATAAACATGAGCGATTTACCAGATTACGAAAAAGCCCAGCTGCTTTTAGAAAAAAATGAAATTTTTGTATCACCTGCAGAAGCCCACGGCGTTATTAGTGGCTTATTAGCATGTGGGTTGAGTATTGATGACAAAGAATACTTAGGCTTATTAAGCGACGTATTTAACGATGGTGAATCGTTTAGTAACGATTTAAAGCAATTTTTTGGCACTATTTATAAACAAGTAGTTGCAAGCTTTAACGATGAAGCCTTTGCGTTTGATTTATTTTTACCAAGTGACGACGAAACACTCATCGATCAGGCAAATGGCCTCGTATCATGGGTTGCAGGCTTTATGCTTGGCTTTGGTTTAAAGCAAAAAGATTACGGTAAGCTATCGGCAGATGTTAAAGAGGTTATTAGTGATTTTAGCGAGATCACTCGTCTAGATACCACCTTTGAAGAAACCGAAGAAGACAGTAATGCGCTTCATGAAGTGATTGAGTACGTGCGTGTGTCGGCACTGCTTTGCTTTGCAGAGCTAGGTAAAGAGCAAAAAGCACAAACAACTAAAAAAACTCTGCATTAAACATTCACTTTTAAAACAGCAAAACGGGTTGGTAAATAATGGTTGAAATAGATAAGTCAGAATTTAAAGCACGTCGCGAGCGCTTACTTGCACAAATGGATGCAAACAGTGTGGCAATTATTCCTGCCGCCCGTGAAGTAACCCGCAGCCGCGACACTGAATATGCTTTTAGACAAGATAGTGACTTTTTTTACTTAACCGGTTTTAATGAACCCGATGCTGTTTTAGTGCTTAGTAATAATAGCGATATACCTAGTACGCTCTTTTGCCTTGATAAAGATAAACTAGCCGAAATTTGGCATGGCCGCAGAATAGGTTTTGATAAAGCTAAAAGCGACTACTTGTTTGATGAAGCTTACCCACTAAGTGAGTTAAACGATAAGCTAGTAACTATGCTCAATGAAAAAGATGCAATTTATTTTGCACAAGGCGCTTATCCTTCATTTGATACCAAAGTGTTTTCTTTATTAGGTACGCTTAGAAGTGGTGCGCGAAAAGGCCTTAAAGCACCAGGTACTTTAAAAGAAATACGTGGTCTTATTCATGAGATGCGTTTGTTTAAATCGCCAAGCGAAGTAAACATTATGCGTGAAGGCTGTGAAATAAGTGCTCGTGGGCACATGCGCGCTATGCGCTATTCGCACCCCGGTGCTACTGAGTTTCAGCTAGAAGCAGAGCTGCATCATCATTATGCAATGAACGGTGCGCCGCACCCAGCTTATGGCACCATTGTTGGCAGTGGCGATAACGCTAATATTTTGCACTACACGCAAAATAGCGATGTGTTAAAAGCGGGCGACCTAGTATTAATTGACTCTGGCTGTGAGCTACAAGGCTACGCTGCAGATATTACGCGTACCTTCCCTGTAAATGGGCAATTTAGCGAGCCGCAAGCCGCGCTTTATAACATTGTACTTAAGGCGCAAGCAGTGGCTTTTGAAGAGGTTAAACCCGGCGGGTTTATGTCGCACGCTAATAAACGTGCAATGGAAGTAATGACTCAAGGTTTAATCGAACTCGGTATTTTAACCGGCGACTTTGACGAGCTAATGGTAACAGGGGCATGCAAAGAATATTACATGCACGGGCTTGGGCATTGGCTTGGTTTAGACGTTCACGATGTTGGCGATTACAAAGTAAATAACGTTGAGCGTGCATTTGAGCCGGGTATGGTACTCACTATAGAGCCAGGGCTTTATATAAGTGAAGATTCAAACGCACCGCAGCAATACAAAGGTATAGGTATTCGTATTGAAGATAACTTACTTGTCACCGAGTCGGGGCACGAAAACTTAACTCAAAGCGTACCTAAAACCATAAACGATATTGAAGCACTTATGCAAAGCGCTAAAAGCGCATAAGCTTGGAGAGTAAAGTGGCTAAGCAGTTTGATGTTGTAGTTATTGGGGGTGGGCTTGCAGGAGCTAGTTGCGCGCTAAGTATTGCTAAAACAAACCCTTCACTCACTATTGCGGTAGTAGAAGCAAATCAAGTAACGGGCGATTACCACCCAAGCTTTGATGACAGAAGCATAGCGCTTGCTCAGCAATCGGTTGAGTATTTACAGCGCTTAAATTTGTTCGATAAAACCGCATCGTATACTGCTGCAATAAAAAAAGTAAGCGTGTCGGATCGTGGTCACTTTGGTAAAGCACATATTAATTGCGACGAATTTGCTAAGCCCTCATTAGGTTATGTAGTTGAAGTAAACCCGTTTGGTCGAGCACTCTATCAGCGATTAACACAGGCGAGCATTTCACTTTATTGCCCCGATAGCGTAAGCACTATTAAGCAAAACCTAAACAATAACGAAATTACTCTACAAAGCGGCGAGCAATTAAATACTAAGCTACTTGTTATTGCCGATGGTGCACACTCTCCAACCCGCAAATTACTTGGTTTACACTTTAATACTCAGCCCTATGAGCAAGGCGCTATTATAGCTAATGTTGAAGTAGCAGACGGGCATAACAACCATGCCTACGAGCGGTTTACCAAGTACGGGCCTATGGCGCTTTTACCAATGAGCAATAACCGTTACTCATTAGTGTGGTGTATGACAAAGCAGCAAGTTGAGCAGCATACCGCCTTAAATGAAAGCGACTTTTTAAATGCGCTACAACGTGCATTTGGTTACCGAGCAGGGCAATTTACAAAAGTGGGCACACGCACAAGCTACCCGCTGGTTTATGGGCAAGCAGAATCATTAACGGCGCATCGTACAGTAGTAATTGGTAATGCCGCACATGCTATTCACCCTATTGCAGGGCAGGGCTTTAATTTAGGCCTACGTGATGTACAAGTACTGAGTGATTTAATTGCAACGAGTAAAAACGAATTAGGCAGCTATGCGTTTACCCGTGAGTATTCACAAAAGCGCAGTAGCGATATAAACACCGTAATGAGTTTAACCGATGCACTGGTTAGGCTTTTTTCAAACTCGTCACGGGTATTGGCGCTTGGGCGCAGCATTGGGCTTTTCTCAATGGATTTATTTCCCGCATTAAAAGCACCCTTGGCAAAGCAGCTAATGGGGCAAGTTAAACAAGGTAGGCATTTATGAAGCAAGCACAGGTTTGTATAGTGGGTGGTGGCTGCGTAGGCTTAACTCTCGCTTTAGGGCTGGCAAAAGCCAATGTAAGTGTTGTGGTGTTAGATGCCGCGCCAAATCAAGCGCCCCCAACTGATGAATACGCCTTGCGCGTAAGTGCGTTGAGCATAGCAAGCCAAGCCTTGTTTGAGCAATTAAACGTGTGGCCACACATAATAGCAGAGCGAGCGTGTGCCTATACGCATATGGATGTACGCGACGCCGACAGCTTTGGCAAAATAGCCTTTAATAACGAGCAACTTGAGCTTGATAATTTAGGCCATATAGTAGAGAACGATATTATTCGTTTTGCGCTTATAAAAGAGCTAGAGCAACAACCAAGTGCCACACTCATGTTTGATACTGAGTATCAACAAATACACCAAAGTGAGTCCGACGTATTTATAACCCTTAAAAGCGGCGAGCCAATTATTGCTAAGCTGCTGGTGGCGGCCGATGGCGCAAATTCGGCTATTCGTAAACAATTTAATATGGCGCTCAGCTTTAAAGATTACGACCACCACGCGCTAGTTGCTACGGTTAAAACTAAAGAGCCACATGCAAGCACCGCGCGCCAAGTGTTTTTACCAACTGGGCCACTGGCATTTTTACCACTAAGCGATGCCAACACCCACTCTATTGTATGGTCTACCAGCCCTAACCACTGTGATGAGTTGCTAGCAATGGACGACACCGCCTTTAATAAAGCCGTAATGGCTGCCATAGATGGCCAATGCGGCCTGTGTGAAGTGCAAAGTAAACGCGCTGCATTTCCACTTAAAATGCGCTACGCCCAGCAATGGGTTGACGGCAAAGTGCTCTTAATGGGCGATGCAGCGCACACCATTCACCCGCTAGCAGGACTGGGTATGAACTTAGGCCTAAAAGATGCCGCTTATTTAATTGAGCTTTTAACACGGGATAGTAAAGAATTTGCAAGTACCCGTACACTTCGCGATTACGAGCGCACCCGCAAGCTCGACGCGCAAAAGCACATAGCCATGATGCAAGGACTCAAAGAGCTATTTGAAGGTACAAATCCGGTTAAAAAGCTGATTCGTGGAGTCGGGCTGTCACTCGTTGATAACCTAGGCCCAATCAAGCACTTGTTCGCCAAAGAAGCGATAGGCAAGTAACGTAGGTTGGATAGAGCGAAGCGAAACCCAACGAGAAAGTAAAGTGGTCAGTTTTTAGCTGTCAGCTTTCAGCTATTAGTATTTTTATGGATAGTAATAAGGTAATCAGGAAGATTAATGAAAAAAAAATTTAAATATAACACCTCAAATTTCCTACTTTTCTGTCTGTTGGTAGTCTCTTGTATAGCTATTATCGGGCTCTATATCGCAACTTTTGGAATTGATTTAATAAATAATAAAAACTTTTCTAATTGGGTTGATACTGCCACTTATCTGAATAATATGCTTCAGCCTACACTCTTAATTACGAGTATTTTTCTTGTATATAAAACGTGGCAGACGAGTAAAAAAGAATTATCAGAAACCAGAACACTTATGAAAACTCAAACTGACGTTTTACTTTTTGATAAGGTAAAAGAAACCCTGCCTATGTTTATAGAGTCATTGCAAAACAATAACGTAAAAGATATTCCATCAAAGAACAAAGATGTGAATCAGTGTATTTTTAGATCTAAGCTATCTGATTTTAGTTACCTCATAAAAGACCCTAAACTGATTAATCAAGATGATCTTGAGGCTCAATATGGTGTGGACGTTTTCGAACATCTATTGGCTTGTGGTAGTCGAAATCATTGTAAAGAGTTTCAAGCATTTCAATTTGTTATTTTATCTAATGATGGGAGGGATTTGATTAAAACCATCTATAATAAAATGATAGCGCTTATCTATTTATCGGATAATACCTTCCTGAAAAGTTTTGATAGAGACTTTATAAATATTTTTGAGTTTATCTCCTCCGTTACAGACAAAAAACTTCGATTACTCCTATATAAAGAGTTAGTTAAGTCGCTAGGTGGAAACCTAGCTTTAAAGGGGCTTTTCATTTTCTATCAATCTAGATACAAAACTTTGTCAAAGGTTACAGAAAGTGAATTTTTGAAAGAATGCATACGCGACTTTTATGACAATAACCTTTTAGAAGTATATAAGCCGGATTTTTATCTAATAGGATTAATTAATAAAGGCCGTCCTAGCAGTAATTAACTGTTTTTAATGCGCAAAATGAAAACTTTGATTACCTGTTAGATTTAAAAGCTTCGCTTTTCACGCGAGCAAGCTCAGCGTCTACGTGTAAAGTTTAACACTGCGCTTAATTTTACCTGTAGGCGTACAGCTTGCTGACGCGACGAGCGGAGCTCGTAATTACTATCGTTAGCTAAAAAGCGCTTTGCGTTAAATCAGCTACAAATTCTCTTGTGCTTCATTCACCATATCTTTGAGTGCATCAATTAACATGGGATCTCGCGAGTTTTGTTTAGCAAGCTTTAGTGCGTATTTCATACTAGTGACGGCCTCTTTAAATTGTTTGTCAGCAGTGTAGCCTTGTGACAATCGCATGTGGGAGTAAGCGGCATTAGGGTAATCACGCGTAAATTGTTTTAGCGTAGTTATCGCTTTTTTAGTGTTACCAAATTTTTGCTGGCTATGGGCAAATTCTACATAAACGTCTTGTGGAATTTTAAGCTCAAAACCGTACTTATCACTCAATGCTTGGTAGTAACCAGTAATAAGGGATACATCAGCAAACTTTCCGTGCTCGTCAGTCACTTTGAATATTAGGTCACTAAATAAGGTAATTAGGCTATCGCTAAGTGCTGGTAGTATGGTGCCCATATGAGAAAAAGTAGGGTAATGCTTATACTCCCATTTTAGCTGCGTAGGCATTTGTTGTTCTAAATTGACTAACGTATTTAATACACCAGTATAAAAGCGTGATCCTTCACTTGCTACACTAATAAATAACGATTGAGCGCCTTTAGGATTTTTAGCGTATTTAATAATATTATTTTTTAACTCTTCATCACTCCACCAACTATTTGGGCTAATAGCTATGTAGTTGTTAAATAATTCCGGCTGATTAACTAAAGTATAAAGCGCTAATGTACCTGCATTAGAGTGACCAATTAAGGTGTTGTAGCCGTTAGTTGAGTAATTGCTATTTATGTAGGGCATGAGTTCGTTAGACACAAACTTTAAAAAATTGTCGGTTTGCCCAGCATCGGGCCATTTATTTTTTACAAAGGTTTGAAATTCAGTTTTTGGCTCACCTTCTACTTTAGGTAAGTAGTCACGCACGCGGTAGGTTGTATCAACACCAACAAGCATTGCATTAGGTATTTGCTCGTAATCAACAAGGGATTTAACTACACCAGAGGCTGTATGAAAGTGCTCAACACCATCAAGTAAATAAATAACATAAAGCGGCTGATCGTCTTTTACGGTTTCAGGTATGAAAATTCTTATTGGCCTGTCTTCGTTAAGTATTTTTGATTGTAGAATAACTTTTTTACCAACGGTTATGTCGGTTGTAGAGGTGTCTGCGTGGCTTAAAAAAGGTGTACTAAAAGTAAGTGCTAATACAAGCGAGAGTAAGAGCTTCATAAATATCCTTATTTAATAATGTGTTGCTTAATAATTGCACGCCTTTAGGTTTGAGTAAATGTTTATATTTTAGGGGCAGGTTTAAGGCTTACTTAATAAAACCCTACGTTTTTATGCGAAAAGATTTGGTATTTTTAAAGGCTATTGCACTTTGCACTGACTTTTTCGGTGGGTGCACCGCTTTTAGGCGCGACTAGCGCAGCTGGTAATATTTTCCTCTATAAACTTATCTATTAAAGCTTAAAAAACCTGCTTGCTTAATTATCAATCTAAGCGTAAAATGCGCGCTCATTTCGGCTTTTAAACTATTAATTCCTTGCCTTAAACCGACCGGCCGAAACGGTAGAAGGCTCTATTAACCGTAAGGAATATCCATGCGTCATTACGAAATCGTATTCATGGTTCACCCTGATCAGAGTGAGCAAGTATCTGGTATGATCGAACGTTATACTGGTTCTATCACTGAAGCTGGTGGTACTATTCACCGTCTTGAAGACTGGGGCCGTCGTCAACTGGCTTACCCAATCAACAAGCTTCATAAAGCTCATTATGTTCTTATGAACGTTGAAGCACCTACTGAAGTAATCAGCGAGCTAGAAACTACTTTCCGCTACAACGATGCAGTGCTTCGTAACTTAGTTATGCGTACTAAAAACGCTGTAACTGAAGCGTCTCCTCTTGCAAGAGAAGAGAAGAAAGAAGCACCAGCTGCTTAATTGTTTTGAGTCCTAGCATGGCACGTAGTCAGCAGTTAGTGTAATGGTTAGCCCATATATGAATCAGCTGGTTATATCGGGGGTTGTTTGTAAAACACCCAAGTTTAGCCAAAGCCCTGCAGGCATACAGCATTGTATTTTTGTTGTAGAACATAAATCGATGCAAACCGAGGCAGATCTTAACCGTAATAGTTACGTTAGGCTTCAGGTTGTTGCCAGTGGTAAGCAAATGCAACAACAGACTCAACATTTGCACGTTGGGCAGGCATTGCAAGTGAGTGGTTTTTTAAATCGCCACGAAGGTCGTAACGGCCTTAGCCAATTGGTTTTGCATGCTCAGCATATAGAAAGAATTATTTGAGGAATTAATCTCATGGCACGTTATTTCAGACGTCGTAAGTTCTGCCGCTTTAAAGCGGAAGGCGTACAACAAATCGATTACAAAGATCTAGCTACTCTTAGAAACTATGTTACAGAAAGTGGCAAAATCGTACCTAGCCGTATTACAGGTACTAGCGCTAAATACCAGCGCCAGCTAGCAACTGCTATTAAGCGTGCTCGCTACTTAGCCCTTCTTCCATACACTGACTTACATAAGTAAGCAGCGGATTAACAGTTTTTAAAAGGTGTAGAAACATGCAAGTTATTCTACTAGATAAGATCGCTAACCTAGGTAGCCTAGGTGAACAGGTTGTAGTTAAATCTGGTTTCGCACGTAACTTCCTTTTCCCGCAAGGTAAGGCAGTTCCTGCGACTAAAGCTAACATTGAAACTTTTGACGCACGTCGCGCAGAACTTGAAGCGAAAATCGCTGAACAGTTAGTTGCTGCACAAGCACGCGCTGACAAACTAGAAGCATTAGCTGAAGTTACTTTAGTATCTAAAGCTGGTGACGAAGGTAAGTTATTCGGTTCAATCGGTACTCGTGACATCGCTGACGCTATCTCAGCTGTTGGTGTTGAAGTTGCTAAATCAGAAGTTCGTTTACCTCTAGGTACTATCCGTGAGACTGGCGAATTTGACGTTGCAATCGCAGTACATTCAGACGTAACAGCTACTATTAAAGTAATCGTTATTGCTGAAGCTTAATTTTTAATTAAGCCCAAAAAGCCGTGCTTTTAGCGCGGCTTTTTTGTGTCTAAAATTCCTCTAAACGCTTTCTAAATCACCCCAAATAAATATTTTTATTATTTGTTTAAACCTTTTTTGTCTGTCTTTGCGTCTTACTAATCAATAAACTAAAAACATAAAAATAACTAAAAGGCGATATCACGGATGTTACACGTTAAACCCGAAAACGCGCCCATGTGCGAAGCTGCATTAATTGAGCGAGTTAAATCGGGTGACCAGGGCGCATACAAAGCGTTATATGAGCTGCACATAAAACGTGTTTACGGTTTATGTTTGCGCTTATTGGCCGATGAAGCGCACGCTGAAGATGCTGCCCAAGAGGTGTTTGTGCTGGTGTGGCACAAAATAGCGCAGTTTGACGGGCGTTCTCAGTTTTCTACTTGGTTATACAGTGTGGCAAGTAACGTGGCGATTAGTTATGTACGCAAGCACAAAAGCTGGTTAAACAAAGTAGTAAGTATTGAACAAAGCGGCATGGATGAGCAAAGCGCACAAAGTTGTAAAGGTTTAAACGGGTTAGATAAATTAATTGTTCGCTTACCAGAGCGTGCCCGCATGGTTTTTGTTTTATATGCTATTGAAGGCTACCGCCACGAAGAAATAGCTAAGCAATTAGGCATGGCTGTAGGGTCTAGTAAATCGCAATATCATCGTGCAAGGCAGTTATTACAAGAGTGGTACGAGTATGAGTAAGCAAAATTTTGATGACTACTTAAATGAGTCTTTAAATAATTTAAATAAAGACATAGCACCTAATAAACCGCTTTGGGCGGGAGTTGAGCACGCCATAGTGACGGCAAAGCCAAGTGCAAATAATAAATCATTGTGGCCAAAATTAACGGCTATTGCTGCTTGTAGTGTGGCCGCATTGCTTGCTGTAAATATGCTTATAAACAATAACGAGCCAAGCCAAGTAATGGTTATGAGCGATTATTTTAAAGCGCAAAAGCAAAGTTTATTAGTGCAGTATAAAAACCAAGATGCACTTACCAATAACTGGCAGGCACAACTACAAGAACTGGAAGAAGCGGAGCAAGCAATTAAACAAGCGCTTGAAAACGAGCCTCAAAACCAAGCGTTACTGACTATGCTGGCACAAGTTTATCAGCAGCAACTCGATTTAATAAACAAGGTGCATGCACCGCGTTGGCAGCAAATATAGGGGAATAATATGAAAGCAATTTTACTCGGATTAAGCCTATTACCACTAAGTGTATTAGCGGGTGATAAAATAGATAAGCAAATAGACGTACCAAGCGGTGGCACTATTTTTATTGAAAACCAGCGTGGCGATGTACAGATAACTGGTTGGGATAAAAATGAGTTTAAAGTATCTGGTGAGCTTGATGATAAAGCACAAGGCTTTGAGCTAAAAACAACAGGTGATAAAACCGAGTTTATAGTAAAAATGCCAAGCAATTTGGGCTGGGGAAACAATGGTGATGGCTCTAACTTAACTGTATTTATGCCAAAAAACAGTGGTTTAGAATTTGCGGGTGTTAATGTGTCGGTGGTAGCTAAAGCTCTTAAAAATGGTGCTGAAGTCGATGTAGTTAACGGTGAAATTACCGTTGATGATATTACTGGAAATATTAAGCTCTCCACGGTAAATGGTGATGTAAACGCAGAAAATTTAAACGGTAATATTCAATTTGAAACCGTAAACGGTGAAATTAACGATAGTCAATCAAGTGGCGAGCTGCGTTTTAGTGCCGTAAATGGTGATATCAAATCAAGCTCAACAGCAAGTGATATACGATTAGAAAACGTCAACGGCGATATTGATTTTACATTATCGAGTATTAAAAATTTACGTATTAATACCGTAAATGGTGAAGCCGAAGTACACATTAAAGAGCTGCTAAAAGGTGGCGATGTGCGTTTTGAGTCGGTTAGTGGCGATGGTGAGTTTTATTTCCCGCAAAGTGTATCAGCTAAATTTGAAATTAAAGCCCATGCTAATGGTAAAATTATTAATAAAGTAACCCGCGATAAAGTAAACAAAGCTAAATACGGCCCTTCAAGCGATTTAGAGTTTACTGCAAATGGTGGCAATGCAAACGTTGAAATGGATACGATAAGCGGGCGTATAGCGCTTCGCACTAAATAGCCTATTTAGCGTGTATGATTACAAAAAGCAGGAAAAGATTTCCTGCTTTGCTATTTGCACAGCCCCGCCAAGTCGATAGAATAGAGCCATTCAATTTTAGTACTGTGAAGTTATGGCCAAACCAGATAAGCAAGTCGATACCCTTAAAGTTCCTCCCCATTCAATAGAAGCTGAACAATCTGTTTTAGGTGGCTTAATGCTTGATAATCAAGCTTTTGACCGCGTAGCTGAGCTTGTTGTATCGCAGGACTTTTATACCCGCACGCACAAGTTAATTTTTGAGGCGATGACGGCGCTTGCTGAAATTGGCGATCCGATAGATTTAATCACAATTTCTGAAAGCCTAGAAAAAAATAATCAACTTGCTGGTATTGGTGGTTTTGCTTACTTAGCTGAAATAGCTAAAAACACCCCAAGTGCTGCCAATATCGATGCTTACGCAAACATAGTACGCGAACGTGCTGTTGTCCGTGAAATGATAGGTGTTGCAAACGAGATAGCCGAAGCAGGCTTTAATACCGAAGGGCGCACCAGCCACGACTTATTAGATTTTGCCGAGAGTAAAGTATTTAAAATTGCCGAGCAGCGCTCAAAAAGCACTGAAGGTCCGCAAAGCATACATAACATACTCGAAAAAACCGTTGATAAAATAGAAGAGCTTTATCAGTCACCACAAGATGGTGTTACCGGCGTGAGTACCGGTTATGCTGACCTTGATAAAATGACCACAGGCTTACAACCTTCAGATTTAATTATTGTTGCAGCACGTCCGTCGATGGGTAAAACCACGTTTGCGATGAACCTTGCAGAGCACGCGGCTATGACTCAAGACAAGCCAGTACTTATTTACTCATTAGAGATGCCCTCAGAACAAATTATGATGAGGATGCTCGCATCACTTGGTCGTATTAACCAAACTAAGGTACGTACCGGCCAGCTAGATGATGACGACTGGGCACGTCTTTCATCAACTATGGGCTTGTTGATGGAAAAGGGCAAAATGTATGTTGATGATGCATCAGGGTTAACACCTACTGATGTACGCTCACGTGCAAGGCGTATAGCGCGAGATCATGGTGGTATTAGTATGATCATGGTCGATTACTTACAATTAATGCGTGTACCTAGCTTGTCGGATAACCGAACACTTGAAATTGCAGAAATCTCGCGCTCTCTTAAGTCACTTGCAAAAGAACTTAAATGCCCGGTTGTTGCGCTTTCGCAGCTAAACCGTACGCTTGAGCAACGTGCTGATAAACGCCCAATTAACTCAGATTTACGTGAATCGGGTTCAATAGAGCAAGATGCCGATTTAATCATGTTTATATACCGTGATGAGGTGTACAACGAAGACAGCACTGAAAAAGGCATCGCCGAAATCATCATAGGTAAACAGCGTAACGGTCCAATTGGTAAAGTACGCTTAACATTCCAAGGTCAATTTTCTCGCTTTGATAATTACGCGGGGCCAGCAGTAGATGACGAATATTAATGCGACTAGCCACAGCTGAAATAAATTTAGCGGCACTTGCGCATAACTTAGCGCAAGTGAAGCGTTTTGCACCTAATAGTAAAATTATGGCGGTATTAAAAGCTAATGCATATGGGCATGGTTTAGTAACTATTGCCCAGCACCTAAATGGCGCTGATGCATTTGCTGTAGCCCGCATTGATGAAGCCTTAGCGCTTCGTGCAGGCGGATTAACCAAGCCTATAGTGCTGCTGGAAGGCTTTTTTAATAAAGCCGATTTGCCTATTTTGCTCGCGAATAATTTTCAAACCATTATTCATGATGAAAACCAATTGGCGGCACTTGAAAATGCTAAGCTTGATGCACCAATAACATGCTGGCTAAAAGTCAATACCGGTATGCACCGTTTAGGAATAGCGCCTGAGCAGTTTGAAGAGTTTTATAGTCGCTTGCAAAAAACAGCGAATGCAAAAAATACGATTAATTTAATGACTCATTTTTCGTGTGCTGATGATGTTGATAATACAAAAACGGTTCAACAAATTACGTTATTTGATAATTTAGTAAATGGTATTAATCAAGCGCATTGCTTATCAAATTCGGCGGGAATTATTGCTTGGCCTGAAGGGCATGGTGATTGGGTGCGCCCTGGACTTATGCTTTATGGTGTATCGCCAATGGCTAATAAAGTGGGGCAGCAGCATCAGCTTAAACCCGTTATGCACTTAACAACTAAAGTCATCGCAGTGCGTAATGTAGCTGCGCACGAGGCTGTTGGGTATGGTGGTCGCTGGCAGAGTGACAAGCCAACCAAACTTGCTGTTGTAGCAATGGGGTATGGCGATGGTTATCCGCGCCACGCCAAAGAAGGCACGCCAGTAATGATTGCAGGGCAGCGCTACGGTATAGTGGGTAGTGTGTCTATGGATATGATCAGTATCGATATTGGCTTAAATGAGCACAATGTAAAAGTAGGCGACAGCGTTACAATGTGGGGGCCAGAGCTTCCTGTTGAAGAAATAGCACAATGCGCCGATACTATCCCTTACGAGTTATTGTGTAATATCACACCGCGCGTAAGTTATGAGTATCAGCCATAGTTAGTTTTTAGCGTATACCAGTTGGTATAATTACTCTTTTATAAAGTAAATATCGCTAAAACCCATACGGGCAAATTCTTGGTCGCGAAAATTACGTACTGCTGATGACCCTTTAGAGGTCATTTCTATTTGGCGCACCATATTTAAGTAGTTTGTTAAATCGATACCTTCGGCAGCCGCAATAGCTTGATACATATCGTGATATTTGTCTTTTGCGAAGTTAATTTCGCGCGGTTGGTTTTTAAATGTATAGGTTATTCTGCGTGCCATAATAAGCTCAGCTAAATTGAGTGTTAGTGTAATTTTACACTGATTTGAATTGGCATTGAATGATTTGTTGAAATCAAATAATTAAAAGTAGAGTTTAAAATGAAATTATCAGTAGAGATCAGTAAATACCCGCTTCATCAAGATTATATCCCGTTTATTAAAGGCTTTATTGACCGCTTAAATGAATACGACAATTTAAAAGTAATCACTAATACGCTTTCTACACAAATTTTTGGTGACTACGATTTAGTCATGCAAGTGCTTAATACCGAAATTAAACGCTCGTACGAAGAGTTTGGTAAGGCTATTTTTGTATGTAAGTTTTTATCTGGCGATTTATCTCCAGAGTAATCGCTCCTATTTAATTTGTATTAAAAACGGTAACCGCACACATGGACTTTTTAACGCAAACCTTAAGTGGTTTTACAGCAATGTCGCATTGGGAATATATTGCGGTAGCGTTGTCTATTGCTTATTTATTACTCGCAATAAAAGAGAGCTTATGGTGCTGGCCTGCCGCTTTTTTTAGTACACTCATTTACACCATAATGTACTGGAACGGCGCACTACTTATGGAATCCTTGCTTAATTTTTATTACATGTATATGGCTGTATTTGGCTGGACTGTATGGCGTAAAGGCAAAAAAAATAGTTTAAGTATTGCATCGTGGTCGATGGAGCGTCACGCTGTGATTATAGCCGCTACAAGTGCTTCAGCCATTATTATTGGTTACGTAATGCAAAATTATACCCACGCTGATTTTGCCTATTTAGACAGTTTCACAACGTGTTTTGCTATAGTGACCACTTACTTAGTTGCTAAAAAGGTACTCGAAAACTGGTTGTATTGGATAGTCATAGATGCTGCGTCTATGTATTTATATTACGAAAAAGGTTATTACCCAACGCTAGCGCTCTTTATTTTTTATACCATTATGGCTGCGTGGGGTTTTAAAACCTGGTACGAAGAATACGAGCAGAGCCAAGCTAAGCCATTAGCACAGCTTTAATTAATGATTGAGCATACTAAGTTAGTAAAAGTGTGTAGTGCGTTTATAGAGCCTTTAAGCATTGTTTCAACCGAGCAACTACTTAATGGCTTTAGTAACGATAATTTTTTAATTCGCACTCAGCAAAGTGCCTATTTATTAAAATGTTATAAAACGCAGTGGCCAACAATTGGCTTACAAGCGCAGCAAGCACTCAGTAAGCAATTTATTTGTCCAAAACCAATATGGACAGATAAAAAAAATAACTACGCGGCTTTTAATTATATAGAAGGCGATATTGCTCAAAATAATACCCAGCAAAACCTCATTAGCAAGCTTGCTAAAGTGCATGCTTATCCTGTAAAAACGCCCGCTATGAATATCGCGCAAGAGCTGCTTTACTATCAGCAAAGCGATATATATAAACATCACCAATTACAAATAGAGCAGGCCTTAAAAAGCATTGCTCATATGCCTTACAGTGAAGGCTTTTGTCACAATGATTTAGTAAAAGACAATATTATTGTGAATGCATCGGGTATGTATTTAATTGATTTTGAATACGCTCAAACCAACGATGTTTACTTTGATTTAGCGGCACTGGCTGTAAGTTTTAACTTAAACGCGCAAAGTAGGGAGGCATTATTAAACAGTTATAAAGCCTGCTTAGAAAAAAAAGATGGGTTTTACTTTTCAACCAAAAAACTAGATTACTACATTTTACTTTTTTTAGTGCTATGCATTGGTTGGTATGAGCAGCGCGACATAAATACAAAATCTGCAGGGTTACGCGCGCAACTAATTAAACTTTTAGAGCGTTTAAGGTGTCATTAAAGACCACCAAAGCGTGCAGCTAGCTCTTTATATTTTGCAACTTCTGCAGAATCAAATTGTGGCTCACCATCTTCATCTTCTGATTTAGCAATTAATAAACTTTCTCGAGCAAGGCGTTTTACACGCTCAACTTTTACACCTAAAAACTCGGCTGTTTGCTCTGTAGACATTAGACTCATAATTATTTCCTTCGTATATATCAATTCGTATCACTACAACCATAGTATAATGTTGCTAAAGCGTTACTTATTTTTATCTAATATGAATAAATAGCGTGTTTTTAGGGAATTGTGAAGTGTTTTATTTAAAACAGCATAATTAATAAGCATATAAGCTGATGTTACTGGTATTTATTTGAAGATCTCTTTATCATTGCGAATGCTAAAGCACTGATATCGCGAGTTGGTGTGGCGGCACAAATGTGCTCTCGTGGTGAAATGGATATCACGTGGCCCTCCGGAGGCTGAGTTGTAGGTTCGATCCCTACCGAGAGCGCCATTTGATCTTTCTTCTCTGCGATATTTTCGTTACTTGCCGATAGCGTTTTGATAAGTAATCCTTTGTAGTTATTTATTACTACATGCTACTAAAAGACTAGACTTTTAAGCTTAATTAATGCTATTTAAGGTGCATATTCTCTAATTGTAAAAAATCCTGCCTTTATGCTAATTACTTTGCCAATAACTGAACTTACCCCTGGTATGTACGTTGATAGCGTAACTAAACAGCACGAAGGTATTAATAGCATTAAAATTAAGACCAGTGGTTTGGTGCGAAACAAATCAATTATTCAGCGCTTAGTCTCTGAAGGTGTACTAGAGCTGCTTATTGATTTTACTAAAGGCGATGCGGCTATTCCTGCCAAATATAAGCCGCAAAACAAATCTAAAACGTTTAACAGTCAACAAAAAGCCGATAAAACACCTACAGCAATAACACTTGAACAAGAATTTGCCAAAGCGAGTGTTAATTACGATCAACAAGGGCGCAAGCTACAATCGCTCTATGGAGATTTAACCTCTGGGCTTAGCTTGAATGTTAAGGTGCTTGATGAGATAGCTAGTGAGATAGTGAGCTCTGTATTTCGTAATGCAAACGCAATGTCTATCCTGACTCGCATCAAAGATAAACACAGTTATAACTGGCGACACATGATCAATTGCGCCATTTTTACCGCCGTTTTTGCTAAGTATCTTGGTTATGAAGAGCCTTTAGTGCAAGAGTTGGCTATGGGCGCGTTACTTCACGATTTAGGCCAAGCTAAGCTTCCTCAAGGTATTTTTTCAAAACCAAGTAAAGTGACTAATAATGAGCTTATTGCTATTAAAAAACATGTAGCACAGGGCCTTGGCTTAGTTAAAGGTGAAAAGGGCATAACGCCGCTTATGCTAGATATGATAGTAAATCACCATGAGCGTTTAGATGGCTCAGGTTACCCACGGGCTATACAAGGTGATAAAATAAGCCGTCCAGCGCGTATTATGGCTATTGTAGATGTATATGATGCAATGACCGCTGATAGGCCGCATCAAGATGGTGATGAGCCAATTAATGCGCTACGTTACTTGTTAGCTAATAAACATATGTTTGATGCAGAGCTGGTGCAGCACTTTATTAAGTGTTTAGGAGTGCACCCCGTAGGGACGATAGTAAAGTTAACTAACGATCGTTTAGCGCTAGTACTTGAAGGTAATAAGCTTAATCCTATAAAGCCTAAAGTTAAGCTATTTTATAATGCTAAGCATAGTCATCATATAACGCCCAAAAACATTGATTTAAGTGATCACACTCATGACATAAAAATACTGGCGAGTGTAAAACCACTCGACTACCAGATTAATTTGTCTCGCTTGTTAAAAGAGCATTTGATAACTTAGCTTTACTGCATTGCCTTTTTTTACTTTGCTTAGCCGAAATAAATGCTCCTAAGAAGCAACTCCCCATTAAAGTTAGCCATATTAAAGTACCTAGCTCTACATGAAGCGCAATGCAACACAGAGCCAAAGAAACCAATGCATTTAACATCGCTCCTAGCCAATAATGATTTACCGGGTTATCACATTGTCCGGCTTGTGTGCATGCGCAATAGTTTGCTTTATAGAAACAAAATACACTTGCCCCACAAAATATTAGTCCTGCAATAATAAATGAAATGATCACAGCGTTACTTCCTTAGTGATTTTATAAAGAGTGTAATTTGCTCTATATTTCAAGTCAATCTAAATGATAATTAATTACAATTAGAGCTTTAGCTCTAATAGCACATTTCTCGTCCGATGAGTTTTAAATAGTTGTTAAAATGTCGTTAAAAAACGTGTTTTTTGCTATTTTTTGATGCATTCATAGAGTTTTTTACAAAAAATTAAGGTAGTGTAGCCAAGTTTAAAATCCTAATAACAACACACATAGCTACCCAAACAGTAAGTTTGGTTAAGGACTCAACAATGAAATTTACTAAAACGCTTATCGCAGCCTCGCTTGCATTTGTATCGGCTGACACTTTTGCAGCCGCGTTTCAATTATCAGAGCAAAATGCATCGGGTTTAGGCCGTGCATATGCTGGTGAAGCATCTATCGCAGACGACGCGTCTGTAGTTTCACGTAACCCAGCATTAATGACTTTATTTAAAGACAAGCAGCTAAGTGTTGCTGCTATTGGCGTAATTCCAGATGTAAGCCTAGAAGGTGAAAGTGCGCCAACCGGTATTGATGAGTCATCATTAGATGACGACAGCATTGCACCAAGTGCAGTGGTACCAGCTGCTTACTTTACTATGCCTTACAACGATAAAGTATCACTTGGTTTTGGTGCGTTTTCTAACTTTGGTTTATCTACAGAGTTCAACGATGATTACGCGGCAGGTCAAATTGCTGGCGAAACAGAAATTTTTACCGTTAACCTAAATGCAAGCGTTGCATACAAAGTATCAGAGCAATTTAGTTTTGGTATTGGTTTAAACTACATTTACGCGGATGCAACGATAATACGAAATGTAGGTGCTAATCCTGGGATCCCATTCTCAACAAATGTGGTTGACTTAGAAGGTGATGATACTGGCTACGGCTTAAACGTTGGCTTGATGTATCAATTAGATGAAAATAGTCGCTTTGGTTTTAATTACCGTACAGAAACTGATATTACATTCGAGGGGACTTATTCAAGTACTGCCCGCGGTATTGCTGAGCGTTCTGGGTCTGTTGATGTTACATTACCAGCTATTGCCGAGTTTTCTGGTTCACACCAGTTAGATGAAAAATTAGGTTTACACTACAGCGTATTGTGGACAGGCTGGAGTAGTTTTGACAAATTAGAAGCAGAAGTAGGTTTGCCGCCAGAGCAAAGTTTTGAAAAAACAGAAGATTTTTCTGACTCTTTTCGTTATTCAATCGGAACAGACTACCAGCTAAATGAAAGTTTACTGCTTCGTGCTGGTGTTGCATTTGATGAATCGCCAGTTTCAAAAAACCATTTATCAATCTCTATTCCAGATACTGACCGTTTTTGGTTCTCTTTTGGTGGTAACTACACAATAGATAAAAATTCTAACGTTGATCTTGGTGTAAGTATTATCCGTGGTAAAACACAAAACTTTAAAGAAACTGATGACTCAGGTAGCGAATGGGGCTTCGAGTCTAAAGGCCACGCAGTATTACTTGGCGCTCAGTACAACTACAAGTTTTAATGTAGACATGCCTTGTGGTTAATCACAGGGCACAAAAAAGCCGCTGACTTTAATTAAAGTGAGCGGCTTTTTTAATGCCTATTAAATAGTATTAATAGGCATTTTATGAGAGCTTATAAACTTTCTATTTTAGTCTTTTGCTCAAGTAGCTTAGTTTTAGCATCAGTGAACTCAGCTAATTTAGCGTTTTCTTTAGCAAGTACAGCCTCTGGTGCGTTGTTAACAAACTTTTCATTAGCGAGTTTGTTTTGTACTTGCGCTAAGCCCTTTTCAGCTTTTTCTAGCTGCTTATTAATACGTGCAAGCTCGGCTTCAACGTCAATTAAGCCCGCCATTGGGATCATAATTTCCAGGTTGCCAACATAAGATGTTGCACACGCAGGTGCCTCGTCTTTGTTTTCAAGCATGGTAAACGCTTCAATTTTTGCAAGTGATGCTAAAAATGATTTGTTTTCTTCAATGCGGCGCACGTCGTCGCTCGATGCATTAGCAAGTAATACGCTAAGCGGTTTACTTGGGCTAATATCCATTTCACCACGAATGACACGAATAGCTAAAATGAATTGTTTAACCCACTCTAAATCGTCCATTGCTTTTGCATCAACGTTTGCCTCACAGTATTCAGGGAAGCCTTGGACCATAATGCTAGTACCTGCTGTTTCAAGGCCTGCAAGTGGTGCAACACGTTGCCAAATAGTTTCTGTGATATATGGCATCATCGGGTGCATTAAACGCAGTAAGCTCTCAAGCACAGTAATTAATGTATTACGTGTACCACGTTGCTGCGCGTCAGTCCCTTTAAATAATACTGGTTTAGTTAGCTCTAAGTACCAATCACAAAACTGGTTCCAAGTGAATTCGTAAAGCGTGTTTGCAGCTAAATCAAAACGGTAGTTATCAAGGTGCTCAGTGTAGGTTTTAACGGTTGATTCATATTGACCTAAAATCCAACGATCAGCTAGTGAGAGCTCTTTATCGTTATTGTTAAAACCACAGTCTTGCTCTTCTGTGTTCATTAATACGTAACGGCTCGCGTTCCATAGTTTGTTACAGAAGTTACGGTAACCTTCAAGGCGGTTCATGTCCCAGTTAATATCACGGCCGGTAGAGGCCATTGCTGCAAGGGTAAAGCGAAGCGCATCGGTACCGTGAGCTTCAATACCATTTGCAAATACTTTGCGGGTATCTTTTTCTATTTTTGCAGCAAGTTTTGGCTGCATCATGTTACCAGTACGCTTTTGTACTAAATCTTCAAGCTCAATGCCGTCAATCATGTCTAGTGGGTCAAGTACGTTACCTTTAGATTTCGACATTTTATCGCCGTTGTCGTCACGTATTAAGCCCGTTACATACACGGTTTTAAATGGCACTTGTGGTTTGCCATTTTCGTCTTTTATAAAGTGCAGCGTCATCATAATCATGCGCGCAACCCAGAAAAAGATAATATCAAAACCCGTTACCAATACATCAGACGGATGGAAGGTTTTTAAATCATCGGTATTTTCAGGCCAGCCTTGCGTTGAGAACGTCCAAAGCGCTGATGAGAACCACGTATCAAGTACGTCTTCGTCTTGGCTAAGTGTTACGCTATCTGCGATGTTGTTTTCACGGCGAACTTCTGCTTCGTCGCGGCCAACAAATACGTTGCCTTCGCTGTCGTACCAAGCAGGAATACGGTGACCCCACCAAAGCTGGCGTGAAATACACCAATCTTGTACATCGTTCATCCACGAGAAGTACATGTTTTCGTATTGCTTAGGTACAAATTGAATGTCGCCGTTTTTAACTGCATCTTTTGCAGGTTCAGCAAGTGGTGCAACACGTACATACCATTGGTCGGTAAGTAGTGGCTCAATGACCACACCAGAACGGTCGCCGTAAGGAACAGTTAGGTCGTGATCTTCAATTTTTTCAAGTAAACCAAGTTCTTCAAATTCAGCCACAATCGCTTTACGCGCTGCAAAACGGTCAAGGCCGTGTAAGCGCTCAGGAATTGGCGCATCAAACTCAAGTTCTTTACCATCAAAGGTGTATGTTTCACCTTGCGTTAAAATAGCAGCGTCTTTGTCGAAAATATTAATCATTGGCATCTTGTGACGTTTGCCAACTTCGTTATCGTTAAAGTCGTGTGCAGGGGTGATTTTTACGCAACCTGTGCCTTTATCTTTATCGGCATGCTCATCTGCAACAATAGTAATACGACGATTAACGATAGGTAGTAAAATGTCTTTACCGATTAAGTCTGTGTAGCGCTCATCATCAGGGTTTACAGCAACACCAGAGTCACCCAACATGGTTTCTGGGCGAGTTGTAGCAACAATAATATAGTCTTTACCGTCTTGTGTTTTAACGCCATCGGCTAATGGGTAACGTAAGTTCCACATGTGACCTTGTTTGTCTTTGTTTTCAACTTCAAGGTCTGAAATAGCGGTGTGTAATTTTGGATCCCAGTTTACTAGGCGTTTACCACGGTAAATTAGGTTTTCTTTATGAAGGCGTACGAATACTTCTTTAACCGCTTCAGATAGGCCATCGTCCATAGTAAAACGTTCACGGTCCCAATCAACCGATGCGCCAAGACGGCGAAGCTGTTTAGTGATAGTACCGCCAGATTCGTTTTTCCATTCCCAAATTTTATTAATAAAATCTTCACGGCCTAAATCATGGCGAGTTTTACCTTCTTCAGCGTGTAGTTTACGCTCAACCAACATTTGCGTTGCAATACCCGCGTGGTCAGTACCTACTTGCCATAATGTGTTGTTACCCTGCATACGCTTAAAACGCGTTAGGGTATCCATTATTGTATCTTGGAAGGCGTGGCCCATGTGCAAGCTACCAGTAACATTTGGCGGCGGGATCATAATTGAATACGGTACACCTTGGCCAGATGGCTTAAAGTAGCCTTTTTGTTCCCAGTCTTGATATAACGACTGTTCGATATCTTGCGGATTGTAGGTTTTATCCATTACACAGAACCTTAAATAAGTACTTAAATTAGTTGGTTAGTTTGCCTGAGTGGCTAACTATTTATATCTTGCGTGGTGAGATTGGCACCGAGTTGGCGTAGCTTTTTAAAACGCTCACGGGCTGCTTGTTTAGCAGCGGGCTCTACGGGGACAAAATCAAAAACTTGGTTAAATCGACGAATATAATCCGGTAACTGGGTAGCCAAGTTAATTAAAACTTTACGGTTGCCAACAGGTGGCGTAATGCCAATTTCTACAGGTGCGCCGCCTTTTGGGCCTTCACCTTGTAGGTTATGTGGCACAAAACTATCTGGGTCGAATGCCCAAATTATTTCATCAATGGCACAGGCAGTTTCGTTATCGTTTACACAAATAAATACACGCTGTCCATTTCGATACTGATCGGCCGCAACTTGTGCAGCCAAAGCAAAATGATCGTCAGCCTTCGCTTTAGACTCATCTTGTTGCTTTAGAACGAAAAATTTAGCGTTCATGTTCATTGTATCGGGGTTTCCCATGACATTGAATGCATACCAATTTGATACACATAAATTAAGAGGCAGATTTTGCCATATAACCGGGTTTGCTTCAATTAATACACAAATAAATAAGGCGCCAAATGGCGCCTTATAAGTAGCTTTTTAAAGAGTATGTTTAATCTTGAGCGGCTTCACTTATACCGGCTCTGTTTAATAAATACTGAGTAAGCATAGGAACAGGGCGGCCAGTTGCGCCTTTTTTAGCGCCACTGCGCCACGCAGTACCGGCTACATCTAAATGCGCCCAATTATACTTTTTAGTAAACTTAGATAAGAAACACGCAGCGGTAATTGTTCCTGCAGAGCGCCCGCCTAAGTTTGTAAAATCGGCAAATGGGCTATCTAGTTGATCTTGATAGTCATCCCACAGTGGTAACTGCCATGCACGGTCGCCACTTTGCTCAGAAGCTTTTAATAAGTCATGCGCCAGCGGGTTATGATTTGATAGTAACCCTGTAGCATGTGCGCCAAGGGCTACGATACACGCACCTGTTAGCGTAGCTACGTCAATTACTGTATCAGGGTCAAAGCGCTCAACGTATGTAAGTGCATCACATAATACTAAGCGGCCTTCAGCATCGGTATTAAGTACTTCAACAGTTTGCCCCGACATCGTTGTTAATATATCACCCGGGCGATATGCATTAGAGCTAGGCATGTTTTCACAGCCTGCTAAAACCCCAATTACGTTAATCGGTAATTGCATTTGTGCTAATGCGCGCATTGCGCCAATAACACCTGCAGCACCGCCCATGTCGTATTTCATTTCATCCATGGCTTCGCCAGGTTTAATTGAAATACCGCCTGAGTCAAACGTTAAACCTTTACCTACTAACACAATTGGCGCTTGGTCATCGCTTGCGCCTTTGTAGTTAATAATAGACATAACAGATTCGTTATCACTACCACGGCCAACTGCTAAGTATGAGTTCATACCAAGCTCTGCCATTTTTTCTTCACCAACAATATCAACAGTAATATTATCAAAGTTGGTTGCCAGCTCTTGGGCCTGTTCGCCTAAATACGCAGGGTTACAAATATTAGGTGGCATGTTTGCTACGTCTTTACATAGCTTACTGCCTGCTGCAATAGCTAAACCGTGCTCAATAGCGCTTTCGCCAATAGTAAGTTCGCGACGAGTAGGCACATTGAATACCATTTTACGAAGTGGGCGACGCGGGTCTACTTTTTTACTTTTTAGTTGGTTAAACGTATATAAACAATCTTGTGTTGTTTCTACTGCTTGACGTACTTTCCAGTAGGTATCGCGACCTTTAACGTGTTGCTCTGTTAAAAAGCAAACCGCTTCCATCGAGCCTGTTTCGTTTAAGGTGTTAATTGTTTTAGAAATAATTTGCTTATATTGCTTATCGTCAAGCTCACGCTCTTTGCCACAACCAACAAGCAGTACGCGCTCGCTTAATACATTAGGTACATGATGTAATAATAAAACTTGCCCTGGTTTGCCTTCTAGGTCACCACGGCGAAGTAAATTTGAGATGTAACCATCACTGATTTTATCGAGTTGTTCACCAATGGGGGATAACCTACGTGGCTCGTAAACGCCAACTACAATACATGCACTGCGTTGTTTTTCTGGGCTACCACTTTTTACGTTAAATTCCATTGTTACTCCTGATTTTGAGTCATTTAAGTTATAAATTGGGGCTAAAAAATTATTTTCTAGTCTTAATTACGTAACTTGTGTAGAGATAGTTTTAATTTTAACTGACTTTACTAGACTCTTACTGTGTAATTGAACTTTATATGCTTAAGGGCCACTAATGCAACATTATATCCTGTACTTAGGTAGGATAATTAATTTTGATGGCTTATAATAATAGCCTATTTGCCAGTTTTAACTGGGTAAAATAGCTATTTAACTATTCAACACTCACTTTTGTAGTGAAATTCCATGTTTAACAGGGGCGAGCATTGCTTATTTTCCGTTATTTGACCGCTGAGGTTTTAAAATCGCAGGTCGCCGTATTCTTAACTTTGATGACCATTTTTGTGTCGCAAAAGTTTGTTGGCATTTTAGGTGACGCATCTGAGGGAAGCATTCCGGCTAAGCTAGTGCTCTCTATGATTGCACTCAAACTTCCACAATTAGCTTCGCTTATTTTACCGCTAAGTATATTTTTGGGCATTATTTTAGCCTACAGCCGAATTTACGCCGATAGCGAAATGACCGTTCTTAAAGCGTGTGGTGTGAGTGAATGGTACGTTGTACGAGTAACCCTAATTTCAAGTGTTGGTTTAGCCTTACTTGCCGCGGCATTAACAATGTATGTTGCACCGTGGGCGAGCGAGCAAGAGTACCAATTAAAAGAACAAGCTAAAGCCGACGCCGGGTTATCGGCGCTTAGAGCTGGGCGTTTTCAAGAAACCGGTAACGAAAAAGCCGTTGTGTTTATTCATAATATTGAAAAGGGCGGCAAAGAGTTAAATAAAGTATTTGTAGCACAACTGCCTGACAGCGAAAAAGACAACCTAGCGCGCTTAGTATACGCCGAGCAAGGTGTCGTTATAGAGTCAATTAGTGGCGAGCAACAACTTGTGCTTACAGATGGTAAACGCTACGAAACCGATGGTAAAACACCTGCACTTAATTTAACCGAATTTGACGGCTACAGTGTGCAAATTCGTGAACAAGAAATAGAGCACCAACGCCGTAAATTAGAAGCCGTACCCACTAATCAATTACTGGCTTTAAACACCTCTGAGTCTATTGCTCAGTGGCAATGGCGTATTGCTATACCGCTTTCTATTCCATTACTTACTTTACTGGCTGTGCCATTGAGTGTGGTTAATCCTCGCCAAGGTAAATTTGCAAAATTAGTACCTGCAATTAGCTTATATTTAGGGTATTTCATTTTACTTAATGCTGCTAAATTTGCCGTAGAAGATGGTAAAATCCCACCTTCTATAGGTCTTTGGTGGATACATTTAAGTGCACTCTTTATTGGTAGTTTACTAATTATTAAAGGACGCCCGTTAGGTGTTTGGCTTAAAGCTGTTATTACTAAAAGGGAGTTAAGCGCATGATGAAAACTCTTGATTGGTATTTAGGGCGAAGCATATTACAAACTACAGGTTTTGCATTGCTCGTGCTGGTAGGTATTAGTACGTTAATTAAGTTTATCGATCAGCTAAAATCGGTAGGACGCGGTAGTTACGACTTGATGACTGCACTGCTTTACACGTTGTACACTATCCCCGGTGATTTGGTTATATTTTTCCCTATGGCTGCGCTGATAGGCGGCTTGACTGGGTTAGGCGCACTAGCCTCAAATAGTGAGCTGGTAGTTATGCAAGCAGCGGGTATGTCGCGCTTACAAATTATTGGCTCAGTAATGAAAACTGCAGTATTTATGGCTGTATGCATGATGGCTTTAGGCGAGTGGGGCGCGCCAGAGGCGCAGTTGCATGCCAAAGAAATGCGTAACCAGGCAATACACGGGGGCGATGTATTTAATGCTCAAAAAGGTGTATGGGCAAAAGATGGTAACAACTTTATTAATATTGAAGATGTAGACCAAAACGGAAAGTTAAACGGTTTGCATATGTACCACTTTGATAAATCATTAGATTTAACGCAAATAACAAAAGCTCGAGAGGCCGTAAGCCGTAATGAGGGTTGGCTTTTACGTGATGTAAATAAAGTACATATTACGGATGAGAAAATCAGCAGTGAACAAATAGAAGAAGAGTTTTATCCGTCGCAATTAACTGCTGAAAAGTTAGGCGTGGTTTCGGTAAAACCTGAGTCGCTTTCGTTCACAGGCCTCTGGTCATATCTTGGCTACTTAAAGCAGAACGAGCAAGACACAAGTACTTACGAGTTAGCGTTATGGCGAAAAATAATGCAGCCAGTATCTGTGGCAGTTATGCTGCTGGTGGCGCTGTCGTTTATATTTGGCCCGCTGCGCACGGTAACAATGGGCGCACGTATTATTATGGGTGTGGTGACAGGTATTGTATTTCATCTAACGAATGAAATATTTGGCCCTGTGGTTATGGTTTACCAAATACCAGCAATTATTGGCGCAGTGCTACCGAGTGTTATATTTATAAGTTTTGCTACATATCTTATGAATAAGCGGGTGTAGTATTATTGCTAGGCATTAAAAAAGGGTGACCAATTGAAATGGTCACCCTTTTTGTTTTTAAGCCTTTACTACATTGACTAAGTTAGTATTAATCAAGCTCGCGATAAATGCGTTTATTTTCTTCTTTTGTAAGTGCAATCACTTCAGTTTTAGATACATAATCTTGCAGTGCTTTTTTGTTTTTAAAATCAACTAATACCAGAAAATTGCCTAAACCAAGCAATGCACTAACGCTGCGAATAAAAGATTGCGGCCAACTAATTAAATTGCCCTCTAAGGTTTGCACCTTCAAGCGCCATGCGCGCATACCAATGGTTTGACCGCTTTTAGTCCAAAAGTAGCCAAAAAATACTAATGCAACAATAACCAAAAGGGCGCTTCGTATACTTGATAGCAACAGCGAGTCCTGAATAAGTGCCGATACATCCTCAGCGCCATTTAAACTAATAACATCAAGGCTAATAAGCCCTTGTACAGCAAATAAATAAAGTACAACGGTTAACATGGCAAACGCAATTATGGCTAACGTATCATAAACTAAAGACGCAAAACGGCGCCAAAAACCAGCGCGTGGAAACTCACCAGACATAAATATACTCTCACTGTTAATGTGCGCGCTAGTTTAGCAAAAAAGCTTACAAATACTAAGCGCTATAGTTTAGCGATACTATTTAACCTAACAATCACTTTTGAAAATGTTAATAGGTGGCTAAATGTTAAGCGGTTGATCATGCTAATGTCATAAAGTGCTTGCTGCTACCCCTATTGTTTGTATAATGCTTTGCATAGAGACGAAGGCACATAAATAATCCTTAGCTCTAAAGTGGTTTTTCTTTATCTTCTCTTGTTTAGAAGGTTAAAGAAAAATGATGCCAGCGTGATGAAATTGGTAGACATGGGGGATTCAAAATCCCCTTCCGAAAGGAGTGGCGGTTCGAGTCCGCCCGCTGGTACCACTTTTTATAACCCTAACCAGATTGGTTGGGGTTTTTTTATGCCTAAAATTTGAGTGGGGTGGACTCGAGCGCCACTCAAGTGGCGCTAATATCAGTTATAGTCCGCCTGCTGGGTGAGAGTGAACCGAAACGAAGTTTCGCAGTTACTCGAAGTGAGTTCATGGATGAACGATGGATACTGCTTCAGGGATGAATTAAGTATTCGTAATAAAATTTATGAAGGCTTACTCGAGCCCACTGAAGTGGCGCTAATATCAGTTACAGCCCACCTGCTGGGTGAGAGTGAACCGAAACGAAGTTTCGCAGTTACTCGAAGTGAGTTCATGGATGAACGATGGATACTGCTTCAGGGATGAATTAAGTATTCGTAATAAAATTTGTGGGGCGGACTCGAGCACCACTGAAGTGGCGCTAATATTAGCTATAGTTTACCTGCTGGGTGAGAGTGAACCGAAACGAAATATCATAGTTGCTTAAACCTACTATATTGGCAGTAAAATTGTAGCTACAGCGCCTTTGATGTCACCTCTATTTACTAAACTCAAACTGCCATTGTGTTGCTCAATTACGTTACGACAAAAGCTGAGACCAATGCCCTGGCCTTGTTGTTTAGTGGTGTAAAACGGCACAAATATATTATCCGGGTTTGCAAGGCCATGTCCGTTGTCAGAAATAGTAATGCAGTTCACCGTGTTTTGAGTGTCAATTTTCAATGCTATTTTAACTGGGCAGGAACTGGCTTCTATGGCATTTTTTATCAGGTTAATAATTACTTGATGTAAAAATGTACGATCGGCATTAAAAGTTGGGCAGTTAATGCTACGAGTAAACTCAACATCAGGGTAAATAGCGCATACTTGATTAAAAAAAGCCTGACTGTCTATCGTAACAATGTTGAGTGAAAGGGCTTTATTTATATCACCGTAGCGGGTTACAAACTCATTTAGGTGATTACAACGCTCACTTATTACGTTTAACGCTTGTGCCTGACGTGGCTCGGTAAGTTTTACCGCGAGGTTTTCGGCCATACCAATTACCGGAGTAAGCGAATTACGAATTTCGTGGCCGAGTACGCGAATTATTTGCTGCCATGCTTGTAGTTGGTTTTCGCGAAGAGCAGAGGTGATATTAATCATTACAATAAGTTGATGGCAACTGCCTTGCTCTATAAATTCACTGTGGCGTATCTGCCATTGCTGCGCAGTAATCGCATCGCTGAGTTGCCAATGAGCATCATGCTTTATAAGCCCTAATGCCTCTGCGCTTGAGTAGCGCAGAGTTTGCCATGGTGTATTTTTAAATTCGCTATATGCGTTGTTGGCATAGCTCAGCTTATTGCTTTGATCGAGCACCATTATTGGTACATTAAAGTGCTCAATTAGCTGATATACCAAAAATACATGCTGATCATAACGTGATTTCTTTTTAAATAATTCTTCACTTAAAGTAATTAAGCTTTGCTGCAATCGGTTGATGCTTCCGCCTTGGTAGCTCGGTTTAACGAGTTGGCTGTAGTCCTCATTCAAAATAGCATCTAGGTGGGCATGGTTACGATTAAAGCTACTTATAACTTTGTTATAAGTACTCATAAACAACTTAAAATAAATAACTAAAAATAGCACTGCAATTGTGACTGAACTTGCTGTCGACAAGGTAAAGTATTGGCTAATAAAATAGCAACCAATTGCAGATAAACAACCGCTTAGTGCAGCAAAGCTTATTAAACTACGCTCTAATGAAGAGCTAAAAAGCCAGCGTGCTTTCATACCGTAATGCCGTACTTTTCAAGACGACGGTACATAGATGATTTACCCAGACCTAATAACTTCGCAGCGTTAGGAATGTGGTCTTGAGTTTGTTTTAGTGCTAAATCAATGAGCTGTCGTTCAGCACTTTCTAGGGTCATTAATGGTAGCGTATTATTAGCTTGGTTATTATTTAGGTTAAGGTGACTTGCACTTAAGGTATCTGTTGTTGCTAATAAAACTGCGCGTTCAATAACGTGGCTTAACTCGCGTACGTTGCCTGGCCAAGAGTAGTGTAATAATGCAAGTTTGGCACAATCAGTAAGCTTTATTAAATTATGGTTATACTTTTTGGCGTGATGACTTATAAAGTGCTCACATAGCGGGATTATATCCTCTACACGTTCTCGCAATGGCGGAATAACAAATTCAAGCGTATTTAATCGATAATATAAATCTTCTCTAAATGCGCTACTAGCGATGAGTTTACTAAAATCCCCATTGGTAGCACTTATCAGCCTAACATTAGCTTTTTTAGTGTAACTTGCACCCACCATTTCATATTCTTGATTTTCAAGCACTCGCAGTAATTTAGCTTGTTGAGGGAGCGGAATATTTGCAATTTCATCTAGAAATAAACTACCATTCTCAGCTAGTTCAAAGCGACCAATACGTTCACTTTTAGCATCTGTAAACGCCCCTTTTTTATGCCCAAACATTTCACTTTCAAATAACGACTCTACAATTGCGCCCATATTTACTGCAATAAAAGGCTGAGTTTTACGAGCTGATTGTTGATGTATCCATTGGGCTAACTGACTTTTACCTGTGCCATTTTCTCCGGTTAGTAATATATTAGCATCAGTTTTGGCTACTTTTTCTAGTTGCTCAATCAGTTGTTGCATTGCTGTTGAGTTATAAATAAAAGGCTGCGAGGGATGATCGTTTAATTGCTGCTGTAACTTTTTATTTTTCTTAGTGAGATCATTAAGTGTTAGCTGTTGCTGAAGTAACTTTAATAGCCGCTGATTTTGCCAAGGTTTTTCAATAAAGTCGCATGCCCCTTGTTGCATTGCACGTACAGCTAAGTCAACGCTTGACCAGGCAGTCATTGCTATAACAGGAATCGCTAATTGTTTTTTTTGTACATACTGCAAAAAAGCCATTCCTTCATTACCAGACGTTGTATCGCGCGAGAAATTCATATCGAGCAAAATTAGATTCACAGCCTGGTCTGTTTCAAGCAATGCTTGTGCCTCAAAAGGATCGCTGCATTCAAGCACCAGATAACCACTATCTTCTAAAATAAATCGCGCGCTTAGACGAATTTCGGGGCTATCTTCGATGATCAAAATAGTGGCAGGCATAAACTTCCAAGTAAAAGGGATAAGCTAAATTATTGTAGCGTAAAGCGATTTCTATGCCAGTGATTTTATCTGTTGAATTTCAAGATGTTAATAACTAAATAGGGCTAAATACTCATGCATTAGTCCGAAATCGGACTGTGTTGGTTCGATTTCGGCACTGCCAAAGAGGTTAATAAAAGTATAACTTTGAAAATTAGGGCTATGAGTTTCAAATTGGTACTGAGGAGTCCGTTATTGCTGCTATTTGCTAAGTAAAGTAAGTAATATTGTCGTTAATCTCATGTATTTATTTAGTTTTTAATGTTGGCACGTGTTTCGCTATACCTTACATATACAAAGCATTAAGCAGTGAAATATGGATATAGCAAAAACAACAAATACAAAAGCTTTAGCTGTTTGGCAAAAATTAATTTTAGCCGCAGCTGTTATTGTAATAATTGGGGTTATTTATCAACAAAGTAACCAAGCTGGAGTATCCGTTTCGCGTAGTAATATTATTGTTGCAACGCTAAAGCAAGGCGCGCTAGACATTACAGTGACGGGTTATGGAGAATTAAAATCGGCACAGCAGCAGTTACTTACCGCTAAAACAGCAGCGACAGTTAAAGCTATTTTATTAAAGCCTGGCGCTATTGTCAGTAGCGACTCTGTAATTGTGCAACTTGCAAACCCTGAACTCGATCAACAGTTACAAAGTGCTGAGCAAGAGCTTAATAAATTGAATGCGAACTTGCGCCAAACAAAGCTTAATAATACGCGAGAGCTGTTAAATGAGCGCTCCCATGTGGCACAAAGTTATGCTGCGTATGAAAATGCCAAACTAAAATTAAAAGCAGAAGAAGCCCTTGTTAAGCAAGGGATTGTATCAACCTTAAATTACCAGCGTAGTGTGCTTGATGAGCAACAACTTAGCCAGCAATTAGCTATTGCAAAGCAGCGTGCAGAGCAATTAAAAGAAGTGCATAAAGAGGCGCAAAGTATTCAGTTGGAGCAAATAAAACAGCAGCAAGGGATTGTTGTTATGTCACAAACAAAGCTTACTAATTTGTCGATAAAAGCGGGGATAAATGGTGTGTTACAGCGCTTACCTGTGGAGCTTGGGCAAAGTGTGAACGCAGGGCAAGAAATTGCATTAATAGGCTCGGTTGATAACTTAATTGCTTTGATCCAAGTTCCACAAAATCAGGTTGATGATATTCGTTTAGGCCAAGTTGCACGAGTAGATACACGCCGAGGTATAGTTGATGCGCGTGTTACGCGTATAAGCCCTGTAATAGTTAATAATACGGTAGAAGTAGAGCTTGCTTTGCCTAAAATATTACCCGAAAACGTGAGGCCGCAACTAAGTGTTGATGCAAATATTATTGTGGCAAAGCTCACTAATGTTACCTTCATAGAGCGCCCGGCAAACGTTAAACCCTATACCGAAGTTGCGCTATATCAGCTTAACCCAATATCAGGTGATGCTAGTTTAGTTAAAGTGAAATTTGGTCGTTTAGCTGGACGTTATATTGAAGTGTTAGGTGGTGTAGCTGCTGATCAGCAGTTAATAATTTCAGATTTAGCCAACCTTACTCAAACCAACCAAACAATTCACATAAATTAAGGATGAATGCAATGGCAGAGCAAATAAATAAAGCTCTTAAAAGTGTCGTGCTAGAAATGAAAGCACTTAGTAAAGTTTTTGAAACTGATGAGCTGCAAACTTATGCGCTTCGCAGTATTGAATTAAAAGTTTACAGTGGTGAATATTTGTCTATATCTGGGCCATCAGGGTGCGGTAAATCAACATTATTATCAATCCTAGGTTTACTTGATATGCCAACGAGTGGTGAATATTTTATTGATGGTGTGAATGTTTCTAAGCTTAAACTAAATCAAGCTGCTGACATTAGAAACGCTAAAATAGGTTTTATTTTTCAGTCATTTAACCTAATTGATGAACTAAGTGTATTTGATAATGTGGCATTGCCACTTCGCTATCATCACTCTAAACCAAACAAGCATGAGATTGCTGAAAAAGTAAAAGCGTGTCTTGAAAAGGTAGGGCTTGGACATCGAATGAGCCATAAACCAAGCCAACTTTCAGGTGGTCAGCAACAACGTGTTGCCATAGCACGTGCTTTGGTAGCAGAGCCTACAATTTTGCTGGTGGATGAGCCAACAGGTAATCTTGACTCAAAATCGGGTGACCAAGTAATGCAAATATTGACTGATTTAAATAATGCGGGAACAACTATTTGCATGGTAACTCATGATCCTCGCTATGCCGATATGGCAAGTCGTCAGCTAAAACTCCTTGATGGTGAATTACTTGGTGAAATAGCGGTAAAAGAGCCATTAAATGCTTAAGTAGCTCTTTATCAGCGAGAATAAGATGAAAATATTTAAAACAAAAACCGTGATTAATCAGTTACTCAAAGGAGTGAAGTAATGACTTACAATTTTAAAAATGCATTACTCAATATTAAACAACATAAAATTTATAGTGTAAGTGTTGTCGCAACCTTGAGCATTGTTTTGGCTGCGTTAATTACTGTACTTACGCTTGCGTATATTATGCTGATAAAGCCACTGCCTTATCCTGAACAAGCACGGTTAGTTAAAGCTGAGTATGCGCAAATAGACTCAACAGGGTCGCTTAATACACGTGCATTTAATTACCCTGCGCTAATTGATTTATATAAAAACCATAACGTATTTGAACAAGTCGCTTTGGTGTATTACGCACAACAACGCCTCGATGATGTGGCTGGCTTGCCCATCGTAAATACATCATTTGTAACACCGCAGTGGTTTGATTTATTTGCTATTAAGTTACATTTAGGGCGTGGTTTTAGCCAAACAGAGAAGCTAGATAGTTTTAATCCTGTGGCAGTGATCAGCTATCAAACATGGATAAATGATTTTGCTGCTAAAGAAGATATTATTGGCCAAAAGCTGGGTGTAGGGGGGAAACAATTTAAAATTATTGGTGTAGCTGCTGCCAATTTTAAAGCTCCAGCCCTTATCAAAACAGGCCAAGAAACGGCTATATGGCTGCCTTGGGATTACAATCTAACATCTGAAGAAGCCAAACCTTTTTGGTGGAACCGTTATTCAAACAGCCATTTTGTTGCTAAATTACCAAGTAATATAAATCGAGTTCAAGCAAGTAAAAAGCTATCTCAGTATGTTGATAACGTGTGGCAGCAACATATTATAACAGAGGCATTTTTTGCCGGTTGGCATATTCAGCTTGAGCTTAATCCACTGCAAAATGTAATATTAAAAGAAACGCCGAAAAATATTTATTGGCTTATTTTAGCTGTGCTAGGTTTGGTTATTATTGCGTGTGTAAACATTAGCAATGTATTTATAGTTCGTACAGCTGCGCGTAAGCATACCTTAGCACTAAGTGCTGCCGTAGGCGCAACACGGTTTATTTTGTTTAAACAATTTTGGCTTGAAATTGTATTATTAATAGGAAGTGCAAGCTTTATAGGTCTTACTCTATCAGCTGTTATTTTGGCTGAGTTGAGTCATTTAGCGCAGGCCATATTACCTCGAGCAAGCGAGTTGTCGGTTAATATGGCCTCAGTACTTATTGCGGTATTGAGCTGTTTAATACTGAGCACTCTATTTGCCTATTTGTGTACGCGTATTATTAATTATCGTGAACTAATCGGTGGCTTAAAGTCAGCAGGAAAAGGCAAAACTGTACAGGTAAGTAAGCGTGTTTGGCAAAGTTTGGTGGCATTTCAGGTTGCAATTACATGTACTTTATTATTTATTAACCTTTTAATCTTTAACGTTAATAATGCCAATATAAAAGAAGCTTTCACACTGCCTATTAAGCAACTAACCAGTGTTGAAATTAACTTAGCTAATTATTTATCAGCAAACAGAGAAAAAGCAAACCAAGTACTAAATCAAGCAGCTAATGAAATAGCTTTATTGCCAGAAGTCGCTCAGATTAGCCGCTCATCCTCACCGATCAATGATAATTTAATTACTTGGTCACTCATTGAAGTTACGCACAATAAACAAGTGCTACCGTTTGGTAAAGCCGTTGATGAGCATTATTTTTCAGTACTTAAACAACCTATTCTGCAAGGGCGTAGTTTTACAGCTGAAGATGTTAAAAGTGACGCTAATGTAATAGTTATCAATGATGTACTTGCCAAGCAGTTATCAAGTAATGGTAATGCGTTAGGAATGCGCTTAAGTTTCGATATTACATCTGGTCGTGAAAACGATTTAACAATTATAGGTATTGTTAAGGCGATGCCAATTCCTGGTAAAGCACTAAAAGAGCCTAAAGCCTTTTTGACACGTGAAGGGTATCGCTCATTTATTATAGAGCTTAAAAATAATCAACAATTAAAAAAACAAACGCTTAATACGTTATTGCAAAAAATAGATGCGGGCATTTCGGTGCATAAACTTGAGTCGCTAAATTCTCAGCGTGATACCGCATTATTTCGACAATACGTTGTATCAGCTACGACTATAGCGTTAATTGTTGCGACAATAGTATTAACTAGCATTGGCTTGGTGAGTATTATGCGTTACTCAGTGCAGTTACGACGTGCAGAAATTGGCATTCGTTTGTGTATAGGCGCTAAACCGTTAGATTTATTTTTGTTAGTATTTAAGCAAAGTGGCGCTGGTATTTTAATAGGGGTTTTATTAAGTGTTGGTATTTTATTTTTACTGCAACAGCAATTACAAAATATAGCTAATACAGTTCCTACGTTAACTCAGTTAGTATTATTCCTTACTACCTTAATATTTGTAGTAACTCTTGGGGCAATAGCATGTTACTTACCTCTAAATACACAATTAAAGCGCCCAGCAATTTCAGGCATACAAAGCGAAAGCTAAAACTTTTGTACAGCATGGCTTTTAAATTGGTAGCAAGCCCTAATATTTAGTTTCTAGGTGTGGTTGCTGCTGCAATATAGCTGCACTTACAAACTAAAACCCAAAGAACTGGGATGCTAATAAATAATTGAGCTATTGGTAATAGATCAATACATCATAGTTTTATTCCCACTTTATTCCGATGTTGCGCTTAATTCAGGTATTATTTGCGCAACTAGGTTTTTTAAGACATTATATATGACCCAATTAACTGCCAAGCAAAATATTCAAGCGATTGTAAAAGCTATCAAGGCAGAGGAAGCATCACTTCGTCAAAAGTATCCATTACTTGCCCATCAAAATACCTTAGGGTTGATCATTTTATTGCTGTCGCTTAGTGCATTAATTGGCGTTGGGGTTTTATATTATTTGGCTATAATACCTGCTTGGGTGTGTATAGTGCTTGCGGCTATAGCTGCGTCTATTTCCCATGAGTTAGAACACGACCTTATACATAAACAATACTTTAGTAACCAGCCGTTTATGCATAATATTATGATGCTAACAGTATGGTTAATGCGGCCAAATACTATTAGCCCATGGTACCGACGTAAAATGCATTTACACCATCACAAAACCTCAGGCACACAACAAGACCTAGAAGAACGCTTGGTGGGGAACGGTATTAAAAATCCATTTTTACGTGCGCTAGTTATTGTAGATGGGTTATTAGGGTTAGTTATTTCTACTAAACGTTTTAGAAAAGAAATTAATGGCTTTAGTTTTTTGCGTGTTTTTAATGCGGGGTTTCCGATAGCGACTGCGTATTTTGCTATTTTATACAGCGTTATTGTGTTTCATATTGTTGATTTATTTATACCTCTTTCGCTAAATTCACCTTCCTGGTTATTAAGTATAATGAATGTGTTTGAATTTTTAATGGTCGTACTTATTGCGCCTAATATTATTCGCTCAAGCTCGCTTAATTTTGTTACCTCAAGCATGCATTACTATGGCGGCGTTAATAATATGCTAGAGCAAACACATGTACTAACGAGTCGTTTATTTATGCCGTTTCACTTGTTTTGTTTTAATTTTGGTAAAACGCATACCATTCATCACTTTGTGCCAAATCAGCCGTTTTATTTACGTCAAATGTTAAGTGAGAAAATACTTAAAGTAATGGCACAACACAACGTGCGCTTTAATGATTTTGACAGCATAAAAAATGCTAACGCATTTAAATAATTACCCCCAACATAAGGGGAGGTTCTACATTGCTATTTTTATTTTATAGTTTGAATAGCAATTATGTACCAAGCCTATTACTTGTTAACTTCTTCTATTCACCACCGTGCTTATTAAAACTCACTTTACGTGCGTTGGTTGACTATTCAATGTCATTTTTAAATCAATAAAAACAAAAATGGTAGATTTAATTAGCGATAAATATTCAAACTAAAAATAGTAAAACCAGTGAAAAGTGAAGTTGCCCTCCATAGTTGGGCATCTAGCTTAAATGGGATTGATTATTGTAGAGCCTTCAGTAATAGTGGTTATAGAGCGAACTAATTGTGTTTTCAATAATACATAAGAGCTCGTGCTCATCAATATTATAAAACCAATAAATATAATAAGGACAAACAGGATGAAAAAATCACTAATTTCAGTAGCGCTGGGCTTTGCTGCCCTTAGTGCGTTTAATGCCAATGCAAACATTGATCAGCAAGTGAAAAAGGTAGAGCAACAGGTTATTGATTGGCGACGTGATTTTCATCAAAACCCTGAGCTTGGAAATCGCGAAACCCGCACAGCAGGTATTGTGGCTAAGCACTTAAAGTCGCTGGGTATGGAAGTACAAACGGGGATTGCTTATACAGGTGTTGTGGGGTTATTAAAAGGTGCAAAGTCAGGTCCAACAGTAATGCTACGCGCAGATATGGACGCGCTGCCCGTTACTGAAAAAGCCGACGTGCCATTTAAATCAACTAAAACCACTAATTACCGTGGTGTAGATGTAGGCATAATGCATGCTTGTGGGCACGACACGCACGTGGCCATGCTTATGGGCGCTGCACAAGTGCTTGCAAACATGAAAGATGAGCTACACGGTAATATTATGTTTGTATTTCAGCCTGCAGAAGAAGGCGCACCAGTGGGGGAAGAAGGTGGCGCTGAGCTAATGCTTAAAGAAGGCATATTTAAACAATACAAACCAGAGGCTGCTTTTGGATTACACATAACATCTAGTTTGCACAGCGGTAAAATTGGTTATAGAAGTGGCCCTGCAATGGCCAGTGCGGATCGATTTGAAATAACTGTGCATGGCAAGCAGGCACACGGCTCTGCACCGTGGACTGGCGTTGACCCAATTGCAGCAGCTGCACAAATAGTAACAGGCGTTAATCATATTGTGAGCCGCCAAATCAATATTACCAAAGAGCCTGCTATTGTTTCGTTTGGTAAGATAGCGGGTGGGGTACGTAATAATATTATTCCTGAAGAAGTTGAAATGGTAGGCACGATTCGTAATTTTGATATGGATAATCGTGCACAAATATTTGAAAAAATAAAAACCACAGCCACACACATTGCCAAATCGTCAGGTGCTACAGCAGAGGTACATATTCACGAGGGTTACCCTGTAACGATTAATAACCCACAGCTTACTGCGCAAATGTTACCTAGCCTTAAAAAAGCAGCAGGTAACAGTAACGTAGTTGAAATGGGAAAAATAACTGGCGCAGAAGACTTTTCGTTTTACGCTTTAGAAGTGCCGAGTGTATTCGTATTTTTAGGCGGCACACCAAGTGAGCAAGACTTAAATACAGTGGCTAGCAATCATTCACCTTATTTTTATGCCGACGAATCATCGTTTAAAGTAGGCACTAAAGCACTCAGCTTATTAGCCGTTGATTATTTAAACGCACATAAAAGATAGCTTAAACGCACCACGTTACGCCATTAGCTTAACGTGGTATTGCTGTTTTATTTAAAACATCGGATCATGTTTGTAGCACTTGTTCAACATTGAAAATCACTCTCAAAAATTAAAAAACCTAACCAAATATACAAATGAACCGGTGAGCAGTTTTTTTATATTATTAAAAATAATGAATCGATATTGCCGGTCTTATATCTCGATTCAATCTTCATAAGCATTAAGGATTTAAATAATGGAAATTACGGGAAGCTGTTACTGTGGTGAAATTAAATACCAAGCAAAATCTCAAAATAACAACGCACTTGTTTGCCATTGTAGCGATTGCCAACGTATGTCGAGCGGCCCATTCAGAGCCGTTATAATTGCAGAGCCAAATTCTGTAGTATTCACCCAAGGTGAGCCTAAAGAGTTTGTGAAAACAGCGCAAAGTGGTAATAAGCGTGCGCAAGGTTTTTGTGGAACGTGCGGTACAACACTTTATGCTACAAATGAAGCAAAAGAAGACCGTGTATACGGATTACGTATTGGTGCGGTAGATCAAAGAGATGCTTTTAAACCTTCAGCACAAATTTGGGCTAAATCAACATTGAGCTGGTTGAGCGACTTACACGAAGTACCTGCGTTTGATACAACCCCACAAAACTAGTTAGTTGGGGTTATCAGTATTACTTTTTTAGTAAGTGATTTGAAATTTATTTAACCAAATGACTGTCTACTTATAAGTCAGTCATTTGGAGAATAATATGTGTAGTTCACCTAAAAGCAGCCGTGCAGTTAAAAAAACAGCCATTAGTTTTAATGATGAGCTTACTCAAGAGCAGCGCTTGCGTTTTGCTGCAAAAGCTAATTTAGCACAAGAGCGCCGTGAACAGCGCGAAGCAACTAATAAGCGCTATAAGAAAAAACATACTCCTGCAAAAAAGCCAGCAACGGGCTTGTTTTCATGGTTACAGCAGCTAGTAAGTTAGTTATAGCCGTTAATAAGTTAACTGTTATTAAGCGTAGTATTTTTACCGCTAAACCATCCACATATAGCACATAACACGCCCGCAATAGCGCACAGCCATAGTGGCGCACTCCAGCTCCCCGTTGCTGTATGCAATGCTCCCGCAACCATAGGGCCAACAGCTGCTAGCAAATAACCAATACTTTGTGACATACCCGAAAGTGATGCCGCTTGCGTGGAGTTATCAGTACGTAGGCTAATAAACGACAGCCCTAAAATAAAACACGCCCCCGAGCTAAAACCAAGTAGTAGTGTCCATATCAATGCAAAACCTGGCATATACAACAAACCAAGCGCACATGTTGCACTAAGTGATGCAAGTATAAAGCTAAGCGCGCTTTGATCTTTGAGTTTGGCAAGTAACGGTATAAGCACAAGCCCAGGTATGGCGGTCGCAATTTGAAAGGCCCCATGATAGGCGCCTGCTTGTGTGGCGCTTTGCCCTGCTTCGGTTAAAATGCCCGGCAACCACGTAATGATGATGTAGTTTAAAAAAGAATTTAAACCTAACAATAGTGTAATTTGCCATGCAAGTGCATAACGCCAAATGCTTTTAGTCAGTGTTGATGTATGCGCTGTTTGCGTAGGTTTTGTGTGTTTATTTAATTGCGCCATCCATACAATTAAAGTGGTGATTGTAATAAGGGCACTTGCGCCTAAAGCAAACTGCCAGCCCAACCCTTCATATTGGCTAAGCGGGTAAACTAACGCTGAAAACCCACCCGATGTAACGCCCATAGTAAGTACATAAGCAGAGGTCATAACGGCGACTTTTGCGGCAAAGTCGCGTTTTATTAAACTCGGTAATAAAACGTTAGCTATAGCAATACCCGCACCAATAATGGCTGTGCCAACAAACAACATTATTGACGAATTAAACACCCGCCCAGCAATACCCATTAGTATTAAAAATACAGCAAAAAACAAAGTGCGCTCAAGCCCTTGGCGTTTAGCTAGGCTTGCTGCCATGGGCGATATAATCGCAAAGGCAATTAGCGGTAACGTGGTGATAAAGCCTGCTTGCGAAGCGGTTAAGCTAAAGTGCGCAATTATTTGATCAAGCACTGGCGCAACACCTGTAAAAGGTGCACGTAAATTGGCGGCAATAAGTAAAATACCTATTACCAGTAGTATGCTCGAAAAGCGCGACGTGCCGGTATTGCTTTGAGGTGTGTGTGTCATTATTAAAATAAGTTAGCTAATTATGGGCGCTAGTATAAATAAATCAGCACTATTATAATTTAGCTATACTGACATTAAATTGCTAAAAACAGACAAAACTATGTTTGAACCTAAAGGGTGGGGATACCTACAAAACTACGAGCACATGGTACAGCCCATAATTGCCAAAGTTGATACCGCACAAGGCAGTAAAGAATACCCTTTACATACTCACCCAAAGGGGCAATTAATATTAGCGCTTGATGGCTATGTAACCTGTGAAGCGGCAAATAAAATGTGGATGGTGCCAACCCACAGCGCTATTTGGGTGCCAGCTAATACGAGCCACAGTAATCGCGCATCAGATAACGCCAATTTATGCTTTGTATTTATTAATGCCAACCAAAAAGGCATGCCCACGCACACCTGTACTTTGGCTATAACTCCCCTTGTTAAAAGTTTAATGCTTAAGCTTGCAAGCGAAAGCCAAGCTTATAGCGAAGGTGATAAAACCGCGCGTTTAGCCCAAGTATTGTTTGATTTATTAATAGAAATGCCAACCCAGCCGCTTGATTTTGCGCTTTCTAAGCATGTGGTAATACAAACCATGAGCCGGGAGTTAATAGAGCAACCTAATAACCGCAAAACCCTTGCGCAATGGGCAGTGCAATTTGCATTAACCGAACGTACGTTGGCACGACTTATAAAAAAGCAAACCGGCATGACCTTTGGTAAGTGGCGAACGCAGCTACATATAATTACAGCATTGCAGGCACTATCAGATGGGCAAAGCGTACAGCAAGTATCGGAGTTATTAGGGTATGAATCGGTGAGTGCGTTTATAACTATGTTTAAAAAGGTAATGGGAAAATCGCCCACTAAATACATGGGCGATTTAAATTAAGCTAAATGTGTTTTACCAAGTATACGTGGCTGAAAGCATAGCGCTACGTGGCTTGCCAGGAAAGTACCTGTCGCCAGTAAAACTAGTGTAATCAGCACGCTCTGCGTAAGCTTCGTCGGTAAGGTTAATTATACGTGCAAGCACTTCTAGCTTATTGGTAACTTGCCACTTTGCACGTAAGCTTAAAATGTCATGTCCGTCGTAGCTATGAAGGTTTTCTGGGTCGGTATAGTAACTACTTACGCTATGCCATTGCAGTGCAAGCGCTAGGTTATTAAAGGCTTGCCAATTTAAATCAAGATTAGCAATGTTGCGCGGCGCAGTATCTACCTCGTTGCCGTTAATATTTAAGCCACTCACTAACTGGTTATTAGTATAGGTATGCTTTGCATGTGTACCTGCAAATTGTAAGTTAAGTGTTTTACTTAATGCGTAATCTAATTCAAGCTCAATACCACGATGGCGAGAGCTGCCATTATTAACGTTAAAAAAGTCGCTATCGCGATAAATAGTGTTGTGCTTGCTCATGGCATACACAGCCAATGCATAACTCACATCGCTGTAATATCCCTTTAAACCAAGCTCGGCATTATTAGCTATTTCTGGGTTTAAATTAGCGGTGGTTTGTTCGCGTTGTAATTGATATAGCTCAGCCGCTTGGGGCGCTCTATAGCCACGCGAAAAATTAGCATATACGGTATTGTTGTTATTGACCTTATAGCTTACACCTAGCTTAGGCGATGTATTGCTAAAACTATTTTTACCACTTGCTGGGCGGCTATAGCGGCAACCGCCAAAACTACATTCACTGCCGTCGTCTTTTGTACGGCCAGTAAGCATATTATTAGTGTAATCGTACTGCATATGCTCATATCTTAGGCCTGCGCTAATAAACCACTTGTTTAATTGCCAATCAATAGATGCAAATGGCGCATAAAGCGTTGCGTTTACGTCGTAATCGTAGTGTTTGCCTTGCGGTACTGTGGCAACTAAAAATGCAGAGCCCTGAGTTGGCTCGTTTTGGCTTTGTGTAAAATCGCTGCGGGTATATTCGCCATCAAGCCCTAGGTTTACTTTTATATTACTTTGCAAATTGTGCTGATAAAGAGATTGCACACCAAAGCCTGTTTGGCTGTTGGTTTCAAGTGGGGTGCCGGGTAAAAAATGCTTAAAAAAGTCCATGCTTTGGTCGCGCACATAAGGCGTAATAGAAAGCACATTGCCGTTTTTTAATTGCCACTGGGCATTGCTCCATGCTCTAAATGAGCGGGCTTTTCTAAATGCATCGGGGTCAAAGTTTTGCTGCGCTATATCTTCGTTTTTATAGCTTTCAAAACCTGTAATAAAGCCCGCTGTTTGCTGATCTAAATTTGTGTATGTAAGGCCGGAGGTAAGTAACAGGTTATCGTTTTCAAAGCGGTGGCGAATATTTACCTTTTGCTGTTTAACGCTTTCATCATCACGGTAACCTGTGTCGTCAGTCACACTTGCGTTAATGCCAATCCCACTGTTGCCATAGTTTTTCCCTGCGCGTAATTTATAACGAGCATAACCGTATGAGCCATAATCAAGCCCAACAAGTCCGCCGCCTTGGGTGGTGTCTGGCGTTATTACATTAATAACACCATGCACGGCGTTAGAGCCATAAAGGGCAGAGCCCGGACCTTTTAATACTTCAATACGCTTTGCCATTTCGCTATGTGCTTCAAATAGCTCGTTTATATTACAAAAGCCCGCAGCGCGAAGTGGTATGCCATCTTCAAGGGTGAGTATGCCACCACAGGCTGCCGCGCCCGAGAGTACAGGCGAGCGAAGTGCAGGTAAATACTCTTGCCCGTTACCACGTTGAACATTTGCGCCAGCAATACGCTGTAATGATTCTTCAACATGAGTTAGCGCAATACTGTTTAATTGCGCCTCAGATAAGGTGCTAATAGTAAGAGGAAGAGGGGTGGCAAATGCTTCTGTACGCGATGCGGTGGTTGTTATGGTTTCTATAGCATCATTGTTTTGAGTATCAGCAATTGCAATATGGCTTAGTGGCAATAGCAGTGGCAAAAAATAAGGTTTCATACATTCCTTTAAGGTAAGTAACGCTTTATTAACGCCATGGTAAGGTGTTTTAAACAATTTTTAAACCGATTGCGTTAAAGTGTGCGAACTCTGTAAACCCTATACGTTATCGATAATACAAAGCACGCCAGTGCAGGCACTACCAAAGCGCGTAGTGAGTAATACTCAAATAAAATAAACCCAGTAATACCGCCAAGTAAAAAACCAATAATAATAAGTAAAAACATTACACCTTTTCGGGTATCAAAGGTTTCGCCTTTAAGTGCTTTACCTATCATTAGGCCAAGGTCGGTAAAAATTCCGGTTAAGTGAGTAGTACGCACTACGGCGCCGCTATAATTAGTGGCTAATGCATTTTGTAAACCACACGCGGCGCTGGCAAGTGTAATGCCATAAACATAAGACTGGTCGAGCAAATAAGCACTTAAGAGCAGTAAAAGGCCTTCAATAAATAATAAGGTGTCGTAATGGCGTCCAAGCTTTAACGAGCCACCAGTGAGTAAAAAGCCAGAAAGCGCCGAGCCCAGCATAAAGCTTACAATTATACTTATAAGTAGTAACGCAGCAGAGGTACTGCTCATTAGTTTTATACCAAGTAAAGTAACACTGCCTGAAAGGTGAGAAATGGCCTGATGCTCAAATCCTAACAATCCTACCGCATTTACAACGCCAGCAATAAAAGCGAGCGCAAACGCGCCATATTCAACCCATTCTGGTAGTTTCGTAAACATTGAATATCTCGTAAATATAATCGTGGTTATTATTTTTGATTTTTAAAACGTGTTATTTGTTCATCAACCAACTTGGTATCTATTACGCCGTGTTTAAAGGCTATATAAACAGGAAGCGTAAACTCATTTAATTGCCTTGCTGTTATGTTTTTATGGCTTTTTGAATACCATAACCCCGCTTGATAATTAGTTATGGCGTAATCAACACGGTTTTTTTCAAGTAGTTCAAAAGTAGCTTTAGTTGAGATCGAGCGCATTAAATTACTATCATCAATGTTGTAATGTGCAGCAAGCACGTTTGGCAAAGCAACCCCTCTTAACATAGCTATACGGGCATCTGATAAATCCGTTGTGTTTAACTGCTCCTTGGTTTTACCAAATAAACCAAATTGAGTGATATGCACTGGCTCACTGGTAAAGTCTAAATATTGAGAGCGCTCTTTGTTATTTGCCAACGAAAAGTAGCAATCGTAATACCCGAGTGTCATTTCTTTTTTAATGCGTGCCCACGGTAAATGCACCACATCAATGTTTAAATTTAATTTACGCTCAATAAACCTTAAGTACTCTATATCAAGGCCAGAAAAGGTATTGGTTTGCTCATCGTATATTGTAAAAGGAGGGTAGTGCGTGGTTGCACAGCGAAGCGTTTTATTAGGCGCTGCCAATAATAGCTGAGAAAAAGTTAAAGCTAAAAACATCAATACAGCGCGCATAAACACAAATCCAAAATTTTTTATAAGTATAGAACCTGAACGCTTATTATACAGATTAATTGCCTTTAATTGTGTTGATCTATGTATTTTTATATCGCGTATAAAATAAATTTGTGAGAGCCACATGTTTAACGCAGAGCAGCAATCGCGCATTATTGAAATGGCGTGGGAAGATAGAACACCATACGAGGCAATAGAGCAGTTGTATGGGCTTAAATACCCGCAGCTGGTGGTATTTATGCGCGAAAACATTTCAAAGGGAAGTTTTAAAGTATGGCGTAAACGCCATGCAGGGCGCACAACAAAGCATTTAAAACTTCGCGATCCGTCAATAATGCGCAGCCATTGTAAAACGCAATATAAGCATCGCTAGTTTTAAAATCGTTGTTTCATACAATGTTCAGCCGTGTTTGCTAATCTTTAGTTATTAACTACACGAGAGATTTTGTATGAAAGCACCTATTTATACCGCTTTGATCGCATTTGCTTTATTTTCAATCAATGCTGATGCAAAACCACATAAAGAAAAGCATGGTTATAAACACGGCCATAATAAGCATTATTCAAATAAGCACTATGACGATAATCACCTTTCTAAAAAAGAGGAAAAAAAGTTAATACGTGCAGGCTGGACTCCACCGGGCTTAAGTAAACGTTATTATCGTGGCGATTATTTAGATCGTGATATATACAAGCGAGGAAGAGTGATTGAACGCTCTAAAGATAATGGTACAGTGCGTATAGAAGTTGACCATACCATTATTCATATGGTGCGAGATACTCGAGAAATACTCTCTATTTTAAGCCGTTAAGTTAACTTTAAAAGGATATTATTATGTTTGTAGCGCTGACTTTAATTATTGGCTTTTTTTTACTCGTGACTTTGTTGCCTATGTCATACAGTCAGCATTATTTAGTTCGTAGCTGTGACTTTGTTCGTTTACAAGTTTTTTATATCGCTAGCTTTGTTGCTTTAGTATCGTTCTTTTTATTATGGCAAAGTAGCTACACTGGATATTTGCTGACGGCTTTAACGTCAATCGTCATTATGGCACTGCAAGGTAAATGGATTTTTCCTTACACTTGGCTTGCCAAAAAAGAAGTTAAAACGGCATCAGTAAGCGAAGATCACAGTGTAAGAATAATGTCTGCTAATGTGCTTATGTCAAACCACAATAGCGAGCAACTTATTTCACTGGTTAATAAGCACCAGCCTGATTTATTAATAACACTTGAAAGCGATAGCTGGTGGGAAAATAAGTTATCGGTACTTAAAAAGCACTACCCGTATTTTATAGAGTGCCCAAAAGACAACCGCTACGGTATGCACTTATACAGTAAATTTAAAATTCTTGATGCACAAATATGTGAGTTAATTGAAGATGATATACCTTCAATTCATATATTGTTTGAAAACGATGAAGGCCTGCAAATGCAAGGGCACTTTATTCACCCTGCACCACCAAGCCCAACAGAAGAAGACTCATCGCGCCCACGCGACTCAGAGCTAATAATGGTGGCAAAAGCACTTAAAAACCCAACTCGCCCAACAATTGTAGCCGGTGATTTAAACGACGTGGCATGGTCGCGTAGCACGCGTTTATTTATGCAAATAAGTGGCTTTTTAGACCCTCGAAAAGGTCGCGGCTTTTATAATACTTTTCATGCGAGTTACTTTTTTATGCGCTGGCCGCTCGATCATTTATTTCACAGCCAAGGATTTAAAGTAAAACGTATTAAGCGCCTTGCAAAATATGGCTCAGACCACTTTGCACTGCTTACCGAGCTGGTGTTTGAAAATGCTAAGCAGCATTCATTAGAAGATAAATCAGACGAGCTTAAGCAAGAAGAGATACAAGAGTTGGCTATGAGCAAAGCCGATAAGCGAAAAGTGCCAAGGTTTGAGAAGAACTAGTTATTAGCTTGTGTAGGTCGGATAAGCGAAGCGCCATCCGACACAGTAAAATACCTTGCCAATTATAATCAATGTCTTATGTTATCGAAGTGGCTGGAGAGTGCTATAAGCGGACTCTCGTAACCTTAGACTCTTGTTATATTTACGTTTACACCATACTGTTTTTTAACTTTAAATGTGCCAATAATAATGTTTGTAAATTATTAATTAGTTGAGAATTGCTTTCGCTAGTTGTATTTAATACAACCCAACCATCAGTTCCCATAACTTCGATTGATTTGATAGTTAAACTTTCAATTTCGGGTTTATTTAAACACCTATCACCTGACACACGAAATATACCAAAATCTGTATTTATGCGACTAATATTGAAAAACTGCATCAAACCTCATTGTAAATAGAACGCCCACTTAAACGGTGAAAAATTAATGGCAATTTTTTCTGCGGGTCTTTGCAAAAAGTGCGACATAATTTTGAATTCGATTTCAAGTGCTTGTTATAAGCCATTAACCAAATCAACTGTCTGCTCAATAGCTATATTAACTAATCTAGGCGAATCAATAGGTATATTGTGACCAGTTGAATTTGAAACAATATGAATTGAATTAGGGTTGTGCCGTATTAATGAAGAGTGGAGCTCTCTCCATATTTCTTTCCCTTGCTCACTGTGACCAATCCACCAATCGCTTTCTCCTAATTTACTTGAGGTAACAATAACAGTGGGTATTTTAGTAATAGAGCCTTTATCTTTTAATTGCTCATTTTGATATATTTTTTGCAAAACTTTCCACTCTAGGCTTTGAGCCAAAAGTGAATTTAGCTTTTTATCATCTCTTTCCGCCCAAGCTTTATTTAACTGAATTAACTTTTTCGAAAATTGCTCGTGACTTGGATCTAGTAGCACTAAACCTATCACTTGATCCCGATAAGAAGCAGCATATTCACGTACATGAATACCCCCATATGAGTGCCCAACTAATATAATATTTTTATCAACATTTAATAGCTTTAGTAGAGCATGTAGGCGCTTATTAGATTTCTGAATAGAAACATCAACAGTTGCTGTTGAGCTGCCATTGCCAGCACGAGAATAAATAATAACTCGCTGTTTAAGCATTTTTAATTTAGCTAATAGTGGCTTCCAATAATTAACCCCCATTCCTACGCCTGACTCAATAATGATATTAATATCTCCAGTACCTATATCAATATATTCAAGCTGCATATTTTCAATCGTAGCAAAACTAACCTTTGACTCGGCAAGGACAGTGAAATGAGTCAGAAAAATACTTACAAAAAATAAAAAAATAGAAGGCTTCAATGATCTCTCCTTGGCTTATAGCGCCCGCATAAGCTGCGGAGCATGTTGGACACTTTTTTGCGCCCTTTTCTTTTGAGCAAAAAATCGGACAATGTGTGACGTCAGACTTGATGCG
>NZ_JAGJEJ010000014.1:0-109173 GCF_018101025.1 Pseudoalteromonas sp. MMG006 | reverse complement strand
ACCCGAGCTTAGTCTCGGGTTTTTTAATGCCTGAAATTTAGCATGCATGAAGGTGGCGCTCTTACCTTAGGCGTAGGTGCTTTGTAGTAACGTTCAATGAGTAATAGTTAACTTTTAAGTTAATTATTAGAAAAAGGTCACTTAGGTGGCCTTTTTAATGTCTGAAGAAAAGTGATTAGTTTTAAGCTATCAGCTATCTGATCTGACCCCGATAAAGTAGCTCGGAGTTAAATTTAGAGGGCTACGTTTGTGTTTAAGTTTAAGTAATTTAAATATAATTAAGGCATAAAAAAGCACGACTTCAAGCCGTGCTATTCATTAAACTCTTTGGCAACTGACACGCTAGTGTTTCTTAGCGTACTTTTCAGCTTGTTTTAACACTCTTAATAAATTGCCACTTAAAATCTTTTTGATATCAGCATCGCTATAATCTCTGTCCATTAAGCCTTGAACAAGATTAGGGTAGCTAGATACATCTTTTAAGCCTATAGGTAGTGAATCACCTACGCCATCGTAGTCAGAACCAATACCAACATAATCAATACCAATTAGTTCAACAACATGGTCAATATGATCCAGCACCTGTTCAAGGCTTGCATATGGGTATGGGTTTTTAGCACGATACGCAGCATCAAAATCTTTACTTAGCTTGGTGCCTTCTTTTTTAGCTGACTCTTTTGAGTTTTTTAACTGTTTACCCCAGCTACCCGCTTTTGCGGTAACAAAGCTTGAGCCAAAGTTAATTTGAATAACACCGCCATTTTCTTTAAGTGCGAGTAGCATATCGTCATTCATATTTCGCTCAAAACCAGGCGTGTACTTGCGCAGCGATGAATGCGAGGCAATTACCGGCGTTTTAGAGAGCTCCATTACTTGATAAAACGCATCATCAGAAATATGCGATACATCGACCAACATACCTACATTGTTCATTTCAGTTATAAGCTTTTTACCAAATGGGCTTAAACCTTTCCATTTACGGCGTATATCGTAAGAAGAGTCAGAAATATGATTACTTTGCGAGTGAGCTAGCGTGATGTAGCGAATACCACGGTCATAAAAATGCTGAAGGTTTTTCATATCACCTTCAATTGGTGAACCGTTTTCCATACCCATCGCAATAGATAGCTTGCCTTGTTTAAACTGCTCTTCTATATCAGCGCTTGAGCTGGCAATGGCAAACTTATCAGGTGCTCGCTGAGCAATGGCTTCCATACTATCAATCATTTGATTGGCTAACTGGTAACTTTTACCTTTGCCTTCAAACTCTAAATGCGCAGGAATATAAATCGACATAAATGGGGCGTTTAAACCGCCTTCAACAGCACGAGGGTAGTCAAAGTCGCCGCCGTCGGTGGCTTTAGTTACATCAACCCAGCCTTCGTGTATACGATAAGGCACATCAATGTGGGTATCTATTAAAATAGTGTCTTTGGCAAGTTTAACTGCTTTGTCTGACGGGCTTTTTACTTGCTCTGCAAAGGCTTGGGGGGGTAATGCTAGTGATATGGCTACCACTAGAGTGCTGAGTTTTATCATGTTTTGGCTCTTTGGGTAAAAAGCCATTGTGTACGTTCAGTTCAAAAGTTACAAGTGTTACGCTTTAATCAAATGACGGCGTCTCATGCTCTTCACTTTGTAGTGCTTTAAATTCGCCTTTTGAAATTATAGTTACTGATTCATGTAGCTCTGAAAAAAACACCATCGCTTCGCCGCTTTTCAGTTGTTGGTTAACCTGAGCGACTTTGCTTTCAATTGTTATTTCTTGCTCGCCATAATCAGTGCCTTCGCGCAGTACATAACTTTCAATTAAATTGTAAAGAGTGTCTTTATCGAGTTGTTCAAAAGGGATAATCATTACTGCTTGTTACTCGCTTTATTTAATATGTGTTGGCCAAAATAATACGGCACGGCTTTCTCTAACCAAAATACAGGTTTAAAAGGGTTGTTACCGCTAATAAAACCTACGTGTCCGCCTTTCTCTGAGACGCACAGCGTAACATGCTCACTGACATCTTGCCTACTCGGTACGGCTTTAATAGAGAGCATGGGGTCGTCTTTAGCGTGAATAATAAGCGTAGGAATAGCGATGTCTTTTAAATACGGCATAGCGCTGGCTTTACGGTAGTAATCGTGTGCGTTTTCAAAGCCATGTAATGGTGCCGTTAGCTGGTTATCAAACTCTAATAAATCGTCAATTTCCATTAATTGGTCGGTAGTAATCGGTATTTTCTGCTTAATTTGTGGCAACTTACGTTGCATTGACTTTTTCATTCTGTCGAGCAGATACTTTTGATAAATTTTACCTAAACTTTTACGTATAACATCGCTTGATGACGATAAGTCATAAGGTGCCGATACTACCGCTGCTGCACTTAATGGGCATATTTCGCGTTCTTCACCTAGGTACTTAGCAAGTACATTACCACCTAGCGAAAAACCAACGGCCATAATTGGGCGGTATGGATATTGTTGACGCAAATAATCTATAAAAAAAGCTAAATCGGCTGTATCACCACTGTGATATGCGCGGGGAAGACGGTTTACTTCAGTCGAGCAGTTTCTAAAGTGCATAAGCACAACTGCATAGCCTTGTTTTTTTAAGGCCTTCATCATGCCTTTGGCATAAAAGCTATTTATGTTGCCCTCAAGACCATGTAAAACAACGGCAAGTGGTGCAGTTTCGTTATGTGGAAGCGACCACGCAAGCTCAATAAAATCACCATCAGGTGTATCAAGTTGTTCAAGTTCGTAGGACGTATTGTGAAATGGGCGGAAAAAACGCGGCATTATGGTCTGAACGTGACGATTGGTCATCCACCATGCTGGTTTGAACTGAGAGATCATGTTTGTACTACGCACTTTGTATTAAACGAAAAGCTAGTGTATCAAATTTTTCGCTTCAGAAAATAAAAAGCGCCTAACTAGTAAACTAATAAGGCGCTTTAGTGCGTCGTGCTTAATTTTTAATGCTAATCAGGAACTTCCGCTTCACTTATTTTTTTAATAAAGTAAAAAGCGTAAAATAAACAAAGAGAAATCACGACACCTAAGATCCCAAAAGACATAAATAATACAGGGTCGCTAAAAAAGTCTCTAAAGAATACGTTCATGAGTTTTCTCCTCGTTGGTTGATGAGTTAATCATAGAGGAGTTTGCAGGGAGTAATGTGATCGAGATCAAACTATTTTTCTAAGTGGGAAGAGTAACCACTCTAAGTTGATTTAGATCATGTTTTAAAGACTATTAGATTATTACCGAAGCGCTGTTTTAATTTAGGCTAGCTTTACGTATAGCTCGATATTATTAGGTTTTATCACTTCTAACATTTTAAACTGGTTAGCTTTATCAACAAGCATTTGCTGTTGCTGTTTTTCAAGTTTTAACTCGGCGCTTAATAGCGCTTTACGTATTATTGCGTAGTCACTAATCGTATGCTGATGTTCTTTCAAATAGCTACGGGCAGAGCGAAGAGGCTTAAGCGCTTGCGTATCAAATTCGTTAATTGAGGCTATTAAGTCACTCAGCTGCTCGGCGCTAATGCTAAGTTTAAGTGAGTCTAAATACAGTAAAAATAGACACACATTAACATTTTTACCTTGCTGATTTTGCAGTGCCAGCAAGGTTTGTTGTTGCCCAGGCTTTGCGTACAAGGTGCACGCAAATTGCCAAAAGTCATTGCTATTGAGCAAGTTCATCGGCAAAGGCCTGTTCTTTTTCTTCCATTTCTTCAAGCGCCATGAGGAGCTCTTCTTCAATGTCGTTAAGTTTAGGTGTGAGCATTGCTTGCTTAGCAATTAACTCTTTTAGCTGAGCTTTATTGTCGTCGTTGTAGAGTTCGTTATCGCCAAGTGCGACCTCTACTTCGCTAAGCTCTGCAGAGTATTTGTCTAGTTGCTTTTCAAGCTTTTCAATTTGTTTTTTAAGCGGTTGAATGGCTTTTCTAAATTCGGCTTCTAGGCGTTTTTGCTCTTTTCGGTTAACACCTGAGTTAGCTTTAGGCTCATCATTTTGCTGGGCTTTAACAGCTTCTTTATTGGCATTGAGTAACCATTGATAATATTCATCTAAATCGTAACCAAATTGAGTTACTTTGCCATCGTCTACTAAATAAAATTCATCAGCGGTGTTTTTAAGCATGTGGCGGTCGTGCGATACCGTAACCATGGCGCCTTCAAAACCTTGTAGTGCCATAACAAGTGCATGGCGCATTTCTAAATCAAGGTGGTTAGTTGGCTCATCGAGAAGCAGTAGGTTTGGCTTTTGATATACCAACATGGCAAGCACTAAGCGTGCTTTTTCGCCGCCCGAAAAGGGGGCTACCGGCTCAAGTGCTTTGTCGCCAATGAAAGCAAAGCCACCTAAAAAGTCACGCAGCGATTGCTCAGTGGCTTTAGGGTTTAAACGCTGTAAATGCGTAATAGCGCTGGCTTTTAAATCAAGCGATTCAAGTTGATGCTGCGCAAAGTAGCCAATGTTTAAACCATGGTGCTGCACAACCTTACCTGCTTGTGGCTCTAAATCACCAGAGAGTAGTTTAATTAGCGTTGATTTACCTGCGCCATTTCGGCCAAGCAAAGCAATACGACTACCAGGGACTAAATTAAGCTCTATATTATTTAAAATAGTGACTTCACCATAACCCGCTTTCGCTTTATCTAAGCTCATAAGTGGGTTTGGAAGGGCTGTAGGCTCTGCAAATTCAAAGTTGAACGGTGAGTCGGCATGAGCAGGAGCTAGCTTTTCCATACGCTCTAGGGCTTTTACGCGGCTTTGTGCTTGTTTGGCTTTACTGGCTTTTGCTTTAAAGCGCGTAATAAACTGCTCAAGGTGTGCAATTTGATCTTGTTGCTTTTCAAACATAGCTTGCTGCTGTAGTAAGCGCTCTGCTTTTTGGCGCTCAAATTGCGAGTAGTTGCCTTTGTACACATTAATAAGTTGCTTATCTACATGCCAGATTTGATCAACTACTGCATCTAAAAACTCACGGTCATGCGATATAAGTACAAGGGTGCCAGTGTAGGCACGTAGAAAGCGCTCAAGCCAATATACTGCGTCTAAATCGAGGTGGTTAGTTGGTTCATCAAGTAGCAGTAAATCGGCGTCGCGTATCAATGCTTGAGCAAGGTTTAAACGCATACGCCAACCACCAGAGAATGCGCTTACGGGGTTTTCTATTTGATTGTTGGCAAAGCCTAAACCATGCAGTAATTCGCCAGCCTTAGACTCTATGCTATAGCCTTTAATATTTTCTAATTGAATGTGTACTTTAGCTTGTGTATCGCCATCATTGATTTGCTCTGCTTCACGAAGGGCAATACGTAGCGCGTAATATTCAGGGTGGCCTTGCAGTACATAATCAATGGCGCTTATTTCAAGTGCAGGGGTTTCTTGCTTAACAGAGGCTATAGACCAATCTTTAGGGATGCTGCAGCTACCGGCGTCTAACTGTAGTTCTGATTTTAATAAACCAAATAACGTTGATTTTCCGCAGCCATTGGCTCCTACAAGGCCAACTTTATGTTCTGGAAATAAAGTGGCTGATGCATTTTTTAATAAGGCTTTACCGCCACGAAGTAGTTCTATTTCTGAGATTTGGATCATGAATGCGTTACTTTGCTGTGCCCTTGTTAAGTTGCCCCTATCATACCATAGAACTTAATGCGCTTATCAAGCGTATCAACAGGTGAAGTTATACGATAAAATAGCCACAGTTCAAACCACAGGAAAAATGTTGTGAGACAAAAGAAGCGATTTATTGCTGGTGCGTCGTGCCCTGAGTGTAAAGCTATGGATACCATGATGCTATACAGAGAACATGATGTTGAAAAAGTAGAGTGTGTTGAGTGTGGGCATAAAATGTCGCAACCCGATAATGCTGTTCAGGCGTCAACTCGCCAATTTGAACAAGTAATTGGTGTGTTTAAACCGGGCGATTAACCCGGTTTTTATTTTTACCCACTTTAGTAATGTGGCGGCGGAGGCTCTTGCATTTGCGACATTAACGATGGCTGCTGCGACTCTTTTAGCTTTTCTGCTAGTAGCTCAGTTTGGCGCTTCATTTTTGCAAGCTGCTGTTGGTGTGCTTTTAGCTCGTCATTTAATATATCAATCGTTTCGTCTTGAAAAGCCACTTTGGCTTCAAGTTCCATTAAGCGATGTTCAATTGTGTTCATTATCTTCTCGTATAATAAAGCGCTCAGCGATACCGCTTGAGCTCTCGGTTAACAACGACTTGCCGTTTTGTATAAACGTTACATCTAACACCACTGCCGATTTAGGCTTACTGCCTTCGCGCGGTGTTACTTGCCAAGTTTGAATTTTTTCACCGCTGGGTAATTGCCATAAATCAACACGCTTATTAGGCGAGCCCGTAGCAAGCAATGTGCCTTGCTCATTAAAGCGTACCGCAGTAAAAATTTTCTGACGCGCAATATACGCCAGTTTACTCACAAGGTCACCTGTAGTCAGCTTCCATACATGTGCTTGCTTCATACTATCTGCGGTAAATGCATAGCGACCTTGAGGGTCAAGCGTTACTTGGGTTACACGAGTAGGGTGATTAAAGCGATGAATTACTTGCCCTGTACGTGTGTCCCAAAAATAAGCAACGTAATCGTTAGAGCCGCTTAATGCATAGCGCCCGTTAGGTGATAAATCAACAGTGTTTACTTTATCTTGATGGCCTAAAAATTCGATACGACGTCCTGTTTCGAGGTTTATAAAAACCACAACACCGTCGCTTCGACCGTATAAAACACTACGACCTTGGTTACTAATAGCGATATCACGAATACTGGCTTTTTGTATTTCGTAGTAACCTTTATTTTTGCCTGTGGTTATATCCAATACGGCAAAGGTGGTTTTTTCTGCGGTAACAGCCACGCTGTTATCAAACGCTATAGCAACGGCATAAACTAAACTGTCTTGCGATTGCTGCTGATACCATTGATATTTTAATACCTGCTGTTGATTATCCCACAGTGCGACCCCATGGTTGATAGAAGAGATTAAGCTGTATTTACCATCGTTAGATAACGCTGACGAAAACGCGCCTTGCGCTGCGTGTTCGTAACTAGCTACAGCCTGCTGTTTTTTTTCGGTACAGGCGATAGCTAAAAAACAGCTAAATACGATTAAAAAAGTACGAAATATCGACATAATACAGGTATTTTCCCTTAACTCTTCGTGATTGAGAGGTTAGACTAGGTCACGTTTAAGGCCTAGGTTGTTTGTCTAATCACTGGATATGTTTTAGTTTAGCTAACAACGTGAAATTTAGTCATTAAACAAGCAGCCTATCATGTGGGCCGTTGATCTTTAACTAGTAATAATACATTAAAATGACAACTGCAAAGTGTGTCGGAGATTTAAAATGAAAAAGACGATTAGATTGTCATTGATTGCAGCGTCAGTTTTAGCGCTTACAGCTTGTAATCAAGAAGCAAAACAAGAAAAAGCTGAAGTTAAATTAGACACTGTAGAACAGCAACAAGCATACGGTATTGGTGCATCTGTAGGTAACTTTTTAAATAAAGATCTTGCAGAAAAATCAGAAATTGGTATTGAACTAGACCAAGCACTTTTAATTCGTGGTTTTGAAGATGCGCTTGCTGGCAATGCAAAAATTGACGAAGAAAAAATTCGTGAAGTACTTACTGAGCTAGATACATCAGTGCGTACTAAGCAAGAAGCAAAAGCAAAAGTAGAGTCTGAAAAAAGCAAAGAAGCAGGTAAAAAATACCTAGAAGAAAATGCTAAAAAAGAAGGCGTTACAGTAACTGAGTCTGGTCTTCAGTACGAAGTACTTAGCGAAGGCGACGGTGAAAAGCCAGTAGCAACTGATGTAGTTAAAGTTCACTACAAAGGTACTCTATTAGACGGCACTGAGTTTGATAGCTCATACGCTCGTAACGAGCCTACAACTTTCCCTCTTAACCGCGTAATTGCAGGTTGGACTGAAGGTTTACAGCTTATGTCTGTAGGGTCTAAGTACAAGTTTACTATTCCTTCAGAACTTGCTTATGGTGATCGCGATTTAGGTAAAATCCCTGCTAATTCAACATTAGTATTTGAAGTTGAATTACTTGAAATTCAAAATGAAGAAGCACCTGCGCAATAATAAGCTTATTGTACAAATGCAAAAAAAAGGGACCTTAGGTCCCTTTTTTAATGTGTTCAATTAATTTAGTGGTTGGAAAACAAGTTATCAATTAGCTCATCTTCAAGTGCAAAACGGGCTTCAAGTGCTTCTCCAACAATTGATAAATCTTTATCGAAATCAGCTAATAAGTCTTCTTTATCTACTTCGGCGTATTTATCGTTAAAATCTAGCGCTACATCAGTTGTATTTGAAATTCGCGGGTAAATAGAGTTTGCAAGCTCTTGGCTTTGTAAGCCTTTTTTTTCACACGCTTTTGCAATATCGTCATATACCTCAAAATGCCCAGCTGATAGGTAATCCATTAAGAGTTGGCAAAAAGACTCAATAACTTGCGGCTCTGGCAATGCATGATCTTTTTTATCGTAAGGCGAAAAACCAGCCATTTTACAATACAACACAATAAGTTCTTGGCGTTCGTTAAGCCATTTATCAATTACTGTGTGGCTACCACCCCATTTTTGTTGAGCTTTTTCTACACGCGTCAGCATAATTGTTCTCCTAGCTGGGTTGGTCTTTTAATTTAAAATAATAAAGTTTATGTACATCAAGATATATTTAATTAGCGCGTATATCAACAAGTAAAGTAGCCTTCTTACGGGTTGTACTTTTTAAAAGATATTTAGACAGGAAATTTTATTGCAGGCAAGAAAAAACCACCAGTTACGGTGGTCTAATTTCTTTCAATGACTTGTTAGTACAAGTTTTCTTATTTTTATGGGGTAATTTTTATTATTGTTATATTAAAACTATTATTTTTATTGTTTTAAGATTTTTATTATTGTTCTTGTTAACGCGGGACAAACAATATCAAGGTTTTCGTGATGTTGCAAACGTATTAACAAAAAGTTTTTATTGTTAGTTGTTTTTGCTTATTTACTAATCAAAAAGGTGTTTATTAGCAACAAACCTTGTTCTCAAACAGCTATCCAATCTTTTCGTCCCTAAGCAATAGAGGGGGGATGAATATGGTGATACAATCTTGCACAATTTCTACCAGCCTTAGGATCATTTACGCTATGAGCGAATTAAAAAACGACCGTTATTTACGTGCACTTGCAAAACAACCAGTTGATGTAACACCGGTATGGATGATGCGCCAAGCAGGACGCTATTTACCAGAGTACCGTGCTACACGTGCACAAGCGGGCGATTTTATGAGCCTGTGCCGTAATGCTGAACTTGCCTGTGAGGTAACACTACAACCACTTCGTCGTTACCCATTAGATGCCGCTATTTTATTTAGCGATATTTTAACCATTCCTGACGCAATGGGCTTAGGTTTGTACTTTGAAACTGGCGAAGGTCCTAAGTTTGAAAACCCTATTTCGTCACTTGCTGATGTTAAAAAAATTCCAAAACTCGATCCAACTGACGAGCTTGGTTATGTAATGAATGCAGTAAGTACAATACGTCGTGAACTTAAAGGCGAAGTACCACTCATTGGTTTTTCGGGTTCACCGTGGACACTTGCTACTTACATGGTTGAAGGCGGTAGCAGTAAAGTATTCGGTAAAATTAAAAAAATGGCGTTTGCAGAGCCGCAAACACTTCATTTATTACTCGATAAACTCGCTGATTCGGTGATTGATTACTTAAACGCGCAAGTAAAAGCCGGCGCGCAATCGTTGATGGTATTTGACTCATGGGGCGGCGTTTTAAGCCCGCGTGATTACAACGAGTTCTCATTGCAGTACATGCACAAAATCGTAGATGGTTTAATTCGCGAATACGATGGTCGTAAAGTACCGGTAACGCTATTTACTAAAAACGGTGGCCAATGGATTGAAGCAATAGCGGCTACAGGCTGTGATGCAGTGGGTCTAGATTGGACTATTAACATTAGCGACGCTAAACGCCGTGTAGGCGATAAAGTGGCGCTACAAGGTAATATGGACCCATCAATGCTTCATGGTACGCCAGATCGTATACGCCAAGAAGTAGGTACTATTTTAGAAGATTTTGGCACAGGCAATGGCCACGTATTTAACTTAGGCCACGGTATTACGCCTGACGTAGATCCTGAAAATGCTGGCGTATTCATTAATGCAGTACATGAGCTTAGTGCTAAGTACCATAAGTAATAGCCACTTAAACAAGCTTTAAAACTGTTTAAAAGTAAAAAACCCGCTAAGTTGCGGGTTTTTTGTTACCTATTTATAAAGGCTTTTAAAACTACTTATTGAAGCGATTATTTAAATAAGCGATTTAAACCATTTAACGCTGCAACACGATAAGCTTCAGCCATGGTTGGGTAGTTAAACGTGGTATTTACGAAATAATCGATATTATTGCCGCCATTTTTTTGTTCCATAATGGCTTGGCCAATGTGAACAATTTCAGAGGCACGTTCACCAAAGCAATGCACGCCAAGTACTTCTTTGGTTTCGGTGTGGAATAATATTTTTAAGCTACCTACTTCAGTGCCTGCAATTTGCGCGCGCGCTAAATGTTTAAACTGAGCACGGCCAACTTCATAAGGTACTTTAGCTGCGGTAAGTTCTTGCTCGGTTTTACCCACAGAACTCATTTCTGGAATAGTATAAATACCAGCAGGAATATCTATAATTAGCTTATCTTCACAATTACCACAGGCAATCGCATCAGCAGCTATACGGCCTTGATCAAATGCAGCACTGGCAAGGCTAGGGTAGCCAATTACATCACCCACAGCGTACACGTTGTCTACTTCTGTTTGGTATGTTTCGTTAACTTTAAGCTGGCCACGGCTATCAGCTTTTAAGCCAATGGCTTCAAGGTTAAGTGTATCAGTGTTACCAGTTCGGCCATTGGCAAATAAAATACAGTCAGCCTTTACACGTTTGCCTGATTTTAAATGCATAATAACGCAGTCATCACGTGTTTCTATACGATCAAACTCTTCATTATGGCGAATAACAATGCCGCTATTCCAAAAGTGGTAGCTAAGCGCATCTGATATTTCAGCATCCATAAAGGCAAGTAAACGGTCACGGGTGTTAACTAAATCAACTTTGGCGCCTAAACCTTTAAATATAGAAGCGTACTCACAGCCAATAACCCCCGCACCATATATAAGTACACGGTGTGGGTCGTGCTCAAGGCCGAGTATAGTGTCACTTTCGTAAATACGAGAGTGGCTAAAGTCTACCTCTGGTGGACGATAAGGGCGTGAGCCTGTAGCTATTACAATCGTTTTTGCTGTTAGGCGTTCAGTTGAGCCATCATTACGTTTAACTTCTACCGTGTGCTTGTCTACAAAGCTCGCATCGCCTTGAAACATATGAATGCGGTTACGGTCGTAAAAACTACTGCGTAAATTAGACTGTTTTGAAATAACCGAACTAGCGTGACGTAAAATATCAGGAAAGGTTAAACGGCTAGGGCGCTCGCCTACATTGAATAATGGGTTTGCTTTGTATTCAATGTAACGACTAACCGAGTGACGTAGCGCTTTTGAAGGAATAGTACCCCAATGTACACAGCCGCCGCCTACAGTTTCTTGGCGCTCAATAACCGCTACTTTTTTGTCGTTTTTTGAAAGGTTCATGGCGGTACCTTCACCGCCAGGACCCGTGCCAATAATTATTGCGTCATATTGGTATGTCACGGGTACTTTTTTTTGTTCTGGTTGTTTGGCCACAGCCACTCCTAAATTAATTAAAAGAGGCTTTTAATAACCTCGCATTAAGTGCTAGCCATGCCTGTTTTTGATTTTCCCAGGCGGCTTCCAACTCATGGTATTGTGCCATTAATGCTGATTGTTCACACTGCTTTGCCATGTTATTTTTTTTAACTTCTAACACTTGTTTTTGTAGTGAACAATAATTTTGCAGTTTTTTCAGCAATAAATCGTACTCTTGTTGTAATAATGTAAGCTTATCTTGGGCTAAAGGCAATTTTGCAAGGCGAGTTTGGGTTTTACTCATGAGCGTTTCGGCCTTTGCTTTTTCTATACGTTCAACCGGAGTGCGCTTTAATTTGCTGGCTAAACCTAGTGCCGCTAATGTGCGAATCATCCATTTTGTAGGATCGTAATGAAACCACTTAATACCGTTACGGTAGTCGCTTGCAAAAATATGGTGGAAGTTGTGATATCCCTCACCATAAGTAAATAACGCTAAAAAGCCATTATCACGTGCTGTATTTTTTTCAGTGTATGGGCGTGAGCCCCAAATATGCGCAACTGAGTTAATAAAAAAAGTAAAATGCTGACTTAGCACCAAACGCAGTAAACCGGCTAAAATTAGCATTCCCCACACATCACCCACCAATAAACCAAGCACAAGCGGAAGGCCTACATTCATTGCTATAACAAGTTTTAAGTAATGCTTGTGTTGCCACATAACTATTTTATTGCGTTGTAAATCGCGACAGTTACTGTAGTCACCGTAGCTGTCACCTTGGTAATCACGAAGCATCCAGCCAATATGGCTATACCAAAAACCGTTAGTTGCGGCGTATGGGTCTTTTACTGGGTCGTCGACTTGGCCGTGGTGTATACGATGATCGCTACTCCAATGCAGGGCACTGTTTTGTAATGCAAAAGCACCGCCAAGTGCAAAAATAAATTCAACTGCAGGATGTGCATTATACGCTTTATGAGCCCATAATCTGTGGTATCCGGCAGTGATAGATAGGCCTGCATAAAACATGCAGCCTACAAATGCAATCCAATGTGCGCTGGTAAATCCGTAGCTAATGCCGTACCAAGGTACAAGTGTGGCAGCCGCCAAAAAGGTTAGGCTAAAAAACAGGACATTTGTCCAAATAATCGGTGGTTTATTCATCGTATTTACTCTCAGCGTACAACTGTAAGCTAAAATAGTGTTTCAATCTCTTGGCGTCAAGTATTAGACTAGACAATTAAGCTAATTATCACTAAAACTTCATATAAATAACTTCAGGGAGCTGTGGATGTCGGGTGTTAGAGCACAACAGAAACAAAAAACACGACAAGCCTTAATTGAGGCGGCATTTAACCAGCTAAGTGCTGATCATAGTTTTTCTAATTTAAGTTTACGCGAAGTAGCGCGTGAAGCCGGAATTGCTCCCACCTCATTTTATCGCCACTTTAAAGACATGAACGAACTAGGTTTAACCATGGTAGATGAAGCCGGTTTAACCCTTCGTCAACTTATGCGCCAAGCTCGTAGACGCATAGCTAACGATGGTGGAAGTGTTATAAATACCTCCGTAGTGACTTTTATGGAGTTTATTGACAACTCAAGTAACCAATTTAGATTACTACTGCGCGAGCGATCTGGTACCTCAAAAGCTTTTAGAGCCGCAGTAGCGCGCGAAGTAAAACACTTTATTTTAGAACTTGCTCACTATTTAGAAAGCGAGACTAAATGCGATGCCATACATGCCTACATTCAATCTGAAGCCATGGTAACGCTTGTATTTAACGCTGGTGCAGAGGCACTCGATCTAGAAGGTCAGCAACGAGATGAGTTAACTGAACGTGTGATTTGGCAATTACGTTATATTACCCGTGGAGCAGGGCATTACAGTAGAGAAACAAATAAAGAAGCGTAGCTTAAAAAAATAGCAAAAAGTTAATATAAGCAGAGTATTCTTAAGCGCTTATTAAATTAAGCCTAAGCGCACCTGTTTTTGATTTTTTAATTCTCATAATGGAGTTTTATTGGATTGAATGTCCCTGTTGATTCGGTTTTAAATATGTTGTGTGGAATATTTATGCTTGCACCTACTGCGCTGTAATGTTAAAAATAGGCCTCACTGAACACACACAAGAAACAAGATGCAAAATATTCGTTTAATTACACTAAAACTTAACCTCTTACTGCTATGGTCAGTGAGCGGGGATTAGTGTGTTTGCATTGAGTTAAACATTAAAACCCCGCAATTGCGGGGTTTTTTTTATCTCGCGGCTGGGATAAATTGAAATTTGGGTAACACAGGAATGAGGGGCAGTTATGCAAGACAAAGATAAAGTATGGATTTTTGATACCACCTTACGTGATGGCGAGCAGGCACTTAAAGCAAGCCTTACAGAAGACGATAAAATTCAGTTAGCGCATACTATTAGCCGCTTGAATGTGGATGTGATGGAAGTGGGTTTTCCGGTTTCAAGCCCTGCTGATTTTCGCTCGGTGCAACGTATTGCAACCGAGGTAAAAGGCCCGATTATTTGTGGCTTAGCACGCTCTGTTGCCAAAGACATTGAAGCCTGTGGCGAGGCACTTCGCACAGCACAGCAAAGCCGTATTCATACTTTTATTGCCACAAGCCCTTTGCACCTTGAACATAAATTGCGCATGAGCCTAGATGACGCAACTGCAATGGCGGTTAAATCAATTAAATTAGCGCGTAACTACACAGATGATGTTGAGTTTTCGTGTGAAGATGCTGGGCGTACGCCGCATTGGGATTTATGTAAAATTGTTGAGCAGGCAATTAATGCGGGTGCCTCTACTATTAACTTACCCGATACCGTTGGCTTTGTAACGCCAGACGAATACGCTGCGATGATCCGCCACTTAATGAATAACGTGCCAAATATTGATAAAGCTCGCTTAAGTGTGCATTGCCACAACGATTTAGGTTTAGCTGTGGCAAACTCGGTAGCTGCGGTACAAGCGGGTGCTCGCCAGATTGAATGTACAATAAATGGTATTGGTGAGCGTGCGGGTAACTGTTCGCTTGAAGAAGTGGCGATGATCATGAAAATGCGCAAAGACCACTTAAACGTACACACCGATATTAAAAGCGAAGAAATTTATCGCGCATCTCGCCAAGTGGCAAAAATATGTAATATGCCGGTACAGCCAAATAAAGCCATTGTGGGCGAAAACGCCTTTGCACATAGCTCGGGCATTCACCAAGATGGCGTATTAAAAGCGCAAAATACTTATGAGATTATGTCGCCAGAAAGCGTCGGTGTGCCAAATAACCAATTAAATATGACTTCGCGTTCGGGTCGTCATGTTATTGAGCACCGCTTAGAAGAGTTAGGTTACCAAAAAGCTGATTACGACATGGACAGCTTATACGAGAGCTTTTTAGCGTTAGCTGATCAAAAAGGCACCGTATACGATTACGACCTTGAAGCCATGATTTACTTTAATCAAATTAACGACAAAGACGAAAAATACCAATTAGAGTTTGTAAACTCAGCGTCTAACTCGCAGTCGGTAGCCAGCTCTACCATTGGGATGTTAATTGATGGCGAAGCAAAGCAAGAAGCAGCCACAGGTAATGGCCCTGTTGAAGCGTCGTTTGCAGCTATTGAGCGCTTAACAGGTATGAGCGTTGAAATGATTGAATACAACTTAGAAGCGACAGGGCAAGGCGCAAGCTCGCTTGGTCAAGTAAACATTATTGCTAAATACGATGGTCGCCCTTATCACGGAGCGGGTATTGCTGCGGATGTGGTGGAGGCGTCGGTACGCGCCATGATCCGTGTTTACAACTTAATTTATCGTGCACAAAAAGTGTCTGATTTAAAACAACAAAGGAAAGCAGGATGAGTAAAACAAACTACAGCGTTGCAGTATTAGCTGGCGACGGTATTGGCCCAGAAGTAATGGCAGCAGCAGAGCAAGTGCTTGATGCTGTAAGCAATAAGTTTGGTTTTACCCTGAACCGTCAGCATCATGCTATTGGTGGCGCAGCTATTGACGAATTTGGTGAAGCATTACCACCAAAAACGCTAAGCGCGTGTGAAAACGCCGATGCCATTTTATTTGGCTCAGTAGGTGGCCCTAAGTGGGAAAACCTACCACCAAACGAGCAACCTGAGCGTGCATCGCTTTTACCACTTCGTAAGCACTTTGGCTTGTTTTGTAACTTACGCCCAGCACAACTTTTACCCGCACTTAGCGCTGCATCGCCATTACGTGCAGATATTAGCGAAAAAGGCTTTGATATTTTATGTGTGCGCGAACTTACTGGCGGCATTTACTTTGGTGAAAAAGGTCGAAGTGGTCAAGGCGCTGAAGAAGCCGCATTTGATACACAAACCTACTCACGTAAAGAAATCGAACGTATTGCGCGCTTTGCCTTTGAAGCAGCAAAATTACGTAGTAACCATGTAACCTCAGTAGATAAAGCAAACGTACTTGCATCAAGCGTATTATGGCGTGAAGTCGTTACCGAAGTGAGCAAAGACTACCCAGAAGTAAGCCTAGATTACATTTATGTAGATAACGCAGCTATGCAGTTAGTTAAACAGCCTAGCCAGTTTGACGTGTTACTTTGCGATAACTTATTTGGTGATATTTTGTCAGATGAGTGTGCAATGATCACAGGCTCAATGGGCTTATTACCTTCGGCCAGCTTAAATCAATCGGGCTTTGGTTTGTACGAGCCTGCTGGTGGTTCAGCCCCTGATATTGCAGGCAAAGGTGTTGCAAACCCTATTGCGCAAATTTTAAGTGCTGCACTTATGCTACGTTACTCATTAGGGCAAGACGAAGCTGCACGCACCATTGAAAAAGCCGTAGCCGAAGCCGTTGAAGCAGGCGTTGGCACGCCAGATATCTACCCACAAGGTGGATACAGCACAAGCGATGTGGCAGCAGCCATCGTTTCACGTATTTAATTATTAAAGCCGCAGCACCGTTATGCTGCGACGTAACAGAGTAGGGAATTAGCAAGTGGCCCAAACGTTATACGACAAAATTTGGCAAGCACATACCGTTGCCAGCATAAACGAGCAAACTGATTTACTTTATATTGACCGCCATTTAGTGCATGAAGTTACTTCTCCACAAGCTTTTGCAGGCTTGCGTGAAAAAAACCGTAAAGTACGTTGCCCAGAAAAAACCTTTGCAACGATGGATCATAACGTATCGACTAAAAGCCGATCACTTGATGCCGCAAGCGAAGTATCTAAAAACCAGTTAATGGCGCTAGATGCGAACTGTAAAGAGTTTGGCATTGTACTTTACGACTTAAACTCAATTAACCAAGGTATTGTTCATGTAATGGGGCCTGAACAAGGTATTACCCTACCTGGCACTACCATTGTATGTGGTGATAGTCATACCTCTACGCATGGTGCGTTTGGCGCATTAGCGCACGGTATTGGTACGTCTGAGGTTGAGCACGTATTAGCAACGCAAACGCTACAGCAAAAAAAGGCAAAGTCGCTAAAAATTCAAATTAACGGTGTGCTTCGCCCAACGGTAACCTCTAAAGATTTAATTATGGCGGTTATTGGTAAGTTAGGTACTGCTGGTGGTACAGGTTATGTTGCTGAATTTTGCGGTGAAGGCATTGAAGCACTTTCAATGGAAGCCCGTATGACGCTATGTAACATGAGCATTGAAATGGGTGCTAAAGCAGGTTTAATAGCGCCAGATAAAATTACCTATGATTACTTAAAAGGTCGTCCGTTTGCACCAAAAGGCGCTGACTTTGACGCCGCAGTTGAATACTGGGAAACCTTAAAAACAGATGACGGCGCTGAGTTTGATTTAAGTGTTGAGCTTGAAGCTAACGACATTCAGCCACAAATTACGTGGGGCACCAGCCCAGAGCAAGTAATAGGCGTTGATGAATGCATACCAGATCCAGACCAAGAGCCTGATTTAATTAAAGCCGACGCTATACGTAGTGCACTTAAATACATGGACTTAAAAGCAGGCGATAAATTATCAAGTGCAAAAGTAGATACAGTTTTTATTGGTTCGTGCACTAATAGCCGTATTGAAGATTTACGTGCAGCGGCAAAAATTGTTGAAGGCAAGCAAGTTGTAGCTGGCATAGAAGCGTTAATTGTACCGGGCTCTGGCCTTGTTAAAAAGCAAGCAGAGGACGAAGGCTTAGCCGATATTTTTAAAGCGGCAGGTTTTGAATGGCGCGAGCCGGGCTGTTCAATGTGTTTAGCAATGAACGATGACCGCTTAGAAGCTGGCAAACGCTGTGCATCTACGTCTAACCGTAACTTTGAAGGCCGCCAAGGCCGTGGCGGGCGTACGCATTTAGTGAGCCCTGCAATGGCAGCCGCTGCTGCAATACATGGTCACTTTGTTGATATAAGAGGAGAAGCCTAATGAGCGTATTTTTTAGTGGCTTAATGGCCCCACTTGATAAAAACAATGTAGATACAGACCAAATTATTCCTAAGCAGTTTTTAACATCAACTAGCCGTGGTGGTTTTGATGCAGCACTGTTTTACGATTGGCGTTACCTAGAAAACGGCGAACCAAACCCTGATTTTATTTTAAACCGCCCGTGCTACCAAGGTGCGCAAATATTATTAACGCGCGACAACTTTGGTTGTGGCTCATCACGTGAGCATGCACCGTGGGCACTTAAGCAATATGGTTTTGAAGTGATTTTAGCAGAAAGCTTTGCTGATATTTTCTTTAATAACTGTGGTAACAACCAAATGCTATCCATTGCGCTACCAGCCGACACGCTTGAGCAATTGTTTGTACTTAGCGAGCAGCACGACGATATAAACATTCAAATCGATCTTGAAAACCAAACACTAACAAGCGATAAATTTGCGCCAATTAGTTTTGATATTCGTAAAGACGTAAAAGAGCGTTTATTAAGTGGCTTAGATTTTATTGGTGTGACCGAAACGTTAAACCCACAAATAGATGCGTTTGAAAAACAACTTGCTGCTGAGCGCCCTTGGCAGTAAGGCTAAATCATTAAATTACATATGAAAACAAAGCGCGGCTGAGTATATTAGCCGCGCTTTTTTATGGTTACGTTTTTAGTTATTAATGTCTAAAATCAGCCATTAGCGCTGGTATGCCAGGCAGCATGCCAACAATGGCCATCACTGTGGTTAAAACCACAAACATAATTAGCGGAATAACCCAGCGGCTCATTTTAGTTAAATTAGCACTGCGCTCTTTACAGCCAATTAAGCCTAAGTTATCAAGCAGCATAGTCAGTGACCAACCAAAAGCAGGATTAACCAAGCTTGACGCAAACACCACAATAGCAGCCGATTGCGTTGTTTTACCTTCGCGTGTCATTTCCATACCCGCCTCAAGCAGCGGAATAAACACACCAACAATAAGCGCAACACACAGCACGGGTTGCCAAATAGCTAAATCCATTGGGTAACCCCATAAACCCGCAATAATACAAAATACGGCTGTTAAAATGGCGCCCGCCGGAATAGGGCGTTTAGCAATAGCGGCAGGTACAATGTAGGTTCCCCACGATGAGGTAAAGTTAGCACCACCGGCAAGTGAACCAAAGGTTTGTCTAACCGACGCACTTAGCATGGTGTCGTCTATGTTCATTTGTACTTTTTCAGTACGTTGCGGGTAACTAATTTTTTGAAAAACTTGATGCCCTAAAAAATCTGGTGACCACATAGCTACAGCCAATACTGCAAACGGCAGTACAACCACAAAACTTTCAAGCGTCGGTAGGCCAAGCATCCAACCCGTATTTTCGCCCCACCAATAAGCTGGGTTCATATTTGGTAAGCCCGGTGCTGTATGAAACTCAAATGGGGCACCGAGTGCAAATGCAACCACACCGCCAATGAGGCAGCTAAGCGGTACAGCTAACCAGCGCTTTTTAAAATGCTCAAGTAACGCATACAATAAAATGGTCGCCAAAATAACAATAAATGCAATATGCGCCATATCAATGGCCTCAGCCCATGCAAACAGCTTTTTAACCTGCGAAATAGTGCCAATAAAACCTAAGTATATGAGCAAGCCTCCGCACACCCCTTTACTGGTTAAGCGTGCCAGCAAACTCCCTCCTTTGGTTATCGCCAAAATAAAGCCAAAGGCACCAATGAGCAAGCCAAATGCCATAGGGTGGCCGCCAGCGGCAACCACAATAGGAATAAGAGGAATAAGTGGGCCGTGAGTACCGGCTAAGTTAGCCGTGGGTAAAATAAAGCCCGAAAACAAAATAATAAAAATAGAAACAATGAGTAATTCATAGCGTACGTTTTCTAACACAAACGCATCGCTTAAACCTAGTGGCGCAGCAAAAGTAGCGGCAATAGCACCTACCATAACGACTTTACCAATGGTGCCCGCCATGGCTGGAATCGTGTCTTCAAATTCAAAGCGGTAGTCTCTAAATGGTAAATTAGGTCGCCAACGCTTAGGCTGCATAATTTGCAGTTCGTGTTCTAGGTATTCGTCGCGAGTATTAAACTCTGAACTTGGTTTATGCTTATTTTGATAGCTGTTGGCATCATCTACGTGCGATGCGCTTGTTTTTTCTGGCTCGTTACCCTTTGGGGTTACTGACATAGTCCCTCCTGTTACTCGTTGCTTATTTATTAATACGGCTTTTGTTAAAGCAAATGAATAGTGAAGGAGCAGGGTAGATCAGCTTTTACTCAGGAATGTATAGGCAAAAGGTCGTGTATGGCTTTATTTTATGCTAAGTCAGTGTGTTGGTATTCTTAAATGTAAAGTATATTTTGTTTAAAATCAGTGTGTTGATTTATTTTTGATGTGTTTTAATTAGGTGGGATATTATAAAAACAAGGCTGTTATCCTTTAGTCTAAGTAGTGGACTGTGTATTTTAATTGAACTGACATAGCGCATCTGCTAGGTTCAATTTTTACTAAAATAATAAGAAATACAATGCAAATTCAATCCCCTAAATCAATTGGTATTTTACTCGGTACGCTTTATGGCATATTTATGCGGCTGTTTGTAGAGCTACTTGATGCATACAATTTAAGCAGCCTTGTTTCTATTTCCTTTATGTTTTTAGTGCCCGTTGCAATTGGCTATATTCGTATTCACTTTGAATTTAAAAGCTCAAAAACATTAACAAAAAGGCAAATGATGACAATTGCTTGGCAGCCAATTTTTGTTTTTTTACTTGTAAGTGTTATTACGTTACTTGAAGGAAGTATTTGTGTGGCCATGGCTTTGCCTGCTTTTATGCTCTTTGCAAGTATGGGTGGTTTACTGGCAGGCTTTATTAAAAGTCGCAAAACAAAAAACGCTAACCGTTCTTTACTCTCAATTGCTTTGCTCCCCGTATTACTTTCACCTATTGAGGTGAATTATTTACACTTATCAAAAACGTACGAAGTCACTAACTCTATAATTATTGAAGCGCCTATAAACCGTGTGTGGCAGCAGCTTGCAAATGTAAGCAAGATAGAACCACAAGAGTTACCATTTTCGCTTACCCAATTAATAGGTGTGCCTAAGCCCTTAGAGGCAAATATGAATGCTACGGGTATTGGGGCTGTTAGAACCAGCAAATGGCAAAAAGGGGTTATATTCAAAGAAGTGATTACGGATTGGCAGCCAAATAAACAGATGCTTTATAGATTTGACATAGACCCAGATGCCATTCCCGATGATGCACTCGATAAACACGTAAAATTAGGCGGCGAATACTTTTCACCTCTATACGGTGGATATGAGTTAAGTGAAGATAAAAGCGGCAATACAATTTTAACTTTAAAAACAACCGTGCAAGATAATACAAATTTTGGTGTTTATTCACGAATATGGGGTGAGGTAATTTTTCAAGACTTCCACCATTCACTTTTAACATTAATGAAAAATAGATCAGAAAAGCCACTTGTCGCAGCTATTTCCCATTTTTAGCTTAAACCGCTATGGTATTAAAAAACTGTTATAAGAGTACTTTATGAAATTATTAACGGCAACTACGTTATTACTTGCCTCATCAGCAGCTATTGCGCGCCCTGCGCCTTTGGTATCTATACCAACACAGGATGCGTTTTTTAATAATATTGCAGCGCATTGTGGTAAAGCGTTTGAGGGTAAAGTAAGCGTAGATAACGCAAAAGGCCCAAGCTCATTTGATAATAAAAAACTAATTATGCATGTACGTAAATGTACCGATAGTGAGCTGCAAGTACCATTTCATGTAGGTGATGATGCATCACGTACGTGGATTATTACTAAAACGGGCAGTGGTTTGAATTTAAAGCACGATCACCGCCATGAAGATGGTACCGACGATGCTTCCACTATGTATGGCGGCCATACGCTTGATGCGGGTTTTGCACAAATGCAGTCGTTTCCTGCTGATCAATATTCAAAAGAATTATTTGTAGCACAAGGGATAGCGCAATCTGCGGGTAATACATGGCAAATGTATATTTACCCTGAGGTATTTACGTATCGGTTAATTCGCCAGGGGCGAGAGTTTAAGGTGGACTTTGATTTAACTCAACCAATTACTCCACCAGCAGCGCCTTGGGGTTATGGGCAATAAAACAGGTTGGTTTTTTGGCTTACCTTATTTAGGTAATAGCACAATGTGTTATTTTGCCTTTTTCTTTGGGGTATCGCATTGTAGTAAAATGTTTAATGGTGGTTGATAAGCGCGTGGTTTGGTAGGAAAACGTTCGTACTCTTGCACGCCTTCAAGCACTTTTAACATAAAGGTTCTGCCACGGCATAATCTGTCTGCGTGGCGCAGTAAAAACACACTTTGATTAGCAAAGTGTTTGTAATCGTCTGATTGAATTTCTATTTTATAGTTATCTTCACCAATTTTGGTTTGGTAGTAATGTACTTTATTATCAAAGTCATATGACTTTTCTTTTTTACCTACTTCGGCAAAGGCGGTCCCTATACCAGAAAAGGCTAGCAATGCAGCGCCAGCAAGTAAATGTGGTGTGTATAAGCCCTTCATAAAAATCTATCCTTTAATTTGCGAACTTAATACCCATTAATTACTCATACAAGTTCGATTTCTTTATATTTAGTCTAACACCCAAAAAGGGATAATGTGATGTTCAAACAAATAAAACAGCTTTTTGCTGTATTCGATGATCAAGAGCCGAGTATAGAGCCGCACGATTTAAAAACCGCAGTGGCTGCATTACTTATTGAAGTAATGCGTGCCGATACAAAGCTGGACCATAATGAACAACACACCCTGACTGTAACCTTAAAAAAATACTTTAATTTAACAGATTTAGAAGTAGAAGAGTTAACCACTAATGCTGCTAATAGTTTAGATGGGTCTATAGATTACTTTCAATTTTCGAAACAAATTAATGAGCATTGTAGTGCTGCTCAGCGTATTGAAATAATAGAATTGTTATGGCGTTTAGCGTATGCAGACAATGAAATAGACCCGCAAGAAGACTACGTAATACGTAAAATAGCAGGGCTACTGTATGTGACTCATGTTGATTTTATCGCCGCAAAAATAGCGGCGACAAAGTAATGTTAGCTTAGCTTACTGCTAACCGACACAAGCTGTTGAGTAAGTGCTGATACCTTTTCTGCAGTGGCTGGGTCACTTATTTGGCCATTTTCGTCAAATACAGTAAATGCTGAAGGTACAGCAAGTTGATCGGCAAGCACTAATGAACCAATGCCGCTTAAAATGTCGCGTACATGATTTAAGCCGCGCAAGCCACCCAGCCCACCAGGTGATGTAGCAAATAACGCCACTACTTTATTGCGAAATGCAGGCGCAGCGCCTTGCTCAGTACGTGACGCCCAATCAATTGCATTTTTAAGTGCGGCAGTAATTGAGCCGTTGTACTCTGGGCTTGCCAGTAAAATTCCATCAGCAGCGCGTAACTTATCTTTTAAAAGTTGTGCATCGGCTGGTGTGCCTTGTGCTTCAATATCTTCGCTAAATAATGGCAAATTTAAATCGGCGAGTTTAATTACTTCTACCTCCGCGCCTGTTTGCAGAGCAAAACGTGCCGCTTCGTTAATAAGTTTTTGGTTAAAGCTATCTTTACGCAGGCTACCCGCGAGAGCGATAATTTTTGGTGCTGACATAATTGAGACCTTTTATTTGCTGGGTGTGACACTAATGTAGCAAATTTTTGCTTGTAGAAAACCCGAATAAACGCAACACTTATGTGCGTATATGCACATAAGTAGAAGGCGGGTAGTGTGGCAATTAAATTTGACGATTGGCAAGATGTAAAAGTAGCGTTTGAAGTGGCAAGGCTGGGTACGCTAACGGCTGCCGCAGAGGTTTTAAATGTGCACCACAGTACAGTACTGAGACGTATTAATAGCCTTGAAAAAAACTTAGATACGCGTTTATTTCATCGCCATGCACGGGGTTATAAAGTAACTGAAATAGGCGCTAAACTATTCGCAACAGCTGAAATTATAGATTCATCACTTGAGCAATTACATAACGATATTGCTGCTGCCGACAGTACGTTACGCGGAAGTTTATTACTTACCACAGTCAGTGGGTTTATGGATGTACTAGGCGATGTCTGTGAGGAGTTTCAGGCTTTGCACCCTCAGGTGCAGCTTGAAGTAATTTTAGAACAAAAGCGGTTGAGGCTGGATCATGGGCAAGCACATATTGCAGTACGTGCAGGGCCAAGGCCAGACGAAGGGGATTATATTGCTCAGCATTTAACTAAGCTTAAATCTGGCTTGTACGCCAACAAACGCTACATAAACAAGTATGGTATGCCTAAAACATTAAGTGATTTACAGCATCATAACTTTGTATCTGGTGTGGCAGGCTTTAATGCACAAGTCCCTTATTTTGAGTGGGCCGATAAGTATATTCCGGCGCAGCAAATAAAGTTACGGGTATCAGAAACCTCCGAAGCAGCAAGAGCCATAATTAAAGGCTTAGGCGTTGGCGGTTTACAACATGGGGTAGCCGCTCAATATGCTGATTTAGTGCCTATTTTACAAAGTGAGCTCAGTTGGCAAACAGATGTGTGGCTAGTAACACATCAATTAGTGCATCGCACCGCGAAAGTCCAAGCTTTTGCGGGATTATTAAAAACGCACTTTAATAAACCCCAAACCCTTAAATAGTTTTTTTAACCTTAATACCTAAACGTTTAGCAAGGCGTACAAGGTTGGCTCTGTCGAGTTCTAGCACTCTTGCCGTTGCTGCCCAGTTATAATTATGCTGTTTTAGTTGCTCGGTTATAACTGTAAATTGTAAAGATTCAACGGCCTGCTTTAATGGCTGATTACAGGCAGTGTGAATGGTGTTTTGCGTGTTAACTTGTACTGTATTACTTAGCTGTGGGATTAAATCACAGTGCTCGCTTGTAATCGTAACTATAGGGTTTTGCCATTGGCTTTGCTTAGCCTTTAGTGCGCTGCGGCTAATAACATGTTCAAGCTCGCGTACATTACCAGGCCAACTGTATTGGTTAAGCAATGCTTGCGCTTCAGTGCTTAGCTTTAATTGCTTAATACCTAATTTACGGGCTGTTTGCTCAATAAAATAACCAGCAAGTAAGGTTATATCGTGCTCACGTTTATTAAGTGGCGGCACGGTAATAGGGTAAACACTTAGCCGGTGATATAAATCGGCTCTAAAGCGACCTTGCGCTACCTCACGTTTTAAATCACGATTAGTGGCAGCCACTACTCGAACATCTACGTATTTTGGTATATCTTCACCAACGGTTTGAATTTCACCACTTTGTAACACCCGTAATAATTTACTTTGCATTGCTAATGGCAGCTCGCCAATTTCATCTAAAAATAATGTGCCGCCATCAGCTAGTTGAAACTTACCTTGGCGGGCATTTTGTGCGCCAGTAAAAGCGCCTTTGGCATGGCCAAAAAATTCACTCTCAGCAAGGTTCTCGGGAAGTGAGGCACAATTTAAGTGAATAAGGGGCTGATCTTTGCGGGCAGAATTTAAGTGAATATTACGCGCTACTAACTCTTTTCCTACGCCCGTTTCCCCTAACACTAATACACTAAAGTCAGAGGCAGCAACCAGTTTTATTTCATTTTTAAGCGTTTGCATTACTGGGCTTTGGCCAATTATTTCACCGCCATCGCGAGTAAGCGCATCACGCGTTAACTCTTGCACAAGTGCACTTGAATGCTGCGCATGGTGTTTGTAATGGGCAAGCTCTAGGGCCGTTTTAAAATGTGCACTACACAGCGTTTGTAAAGTGCTAAGTGTATTTGCGCTGATATTGCTAAAGGCATTTGCATTAAGGCTATCAAACGTGAGTACGCCAAGTAGTGCATTTTTATTATAAAGGGGTAAGCCTAAACAGGCATGCACAGGAATATCGCCCGTTTTAGCCAGCAGTAGGCCGTCGTATGGGTCGGGCAGTGGGCAGTCGTGTGCAAATTGTAATGCGTGGCTTGCACTGCAAATAGCCTTAAGGCGAGGGTGCTCTGCTATTTTAAAACGCCTGCCAAGGCTGTCGGGCATCAGGCCTTTAATGGCTAAGGGCTTAAGTTGCTCGCCCTGCACGACAAGTAATGCACTGGCATCGCTAGGTATTACACGCTCAACCGTTGCCAGTAATTGATCAAAGCTATGCTCGTGCAGAGTGCTTTGGGCAAGCTCTAAAGCTACTTGGGTAAGGTTGAATTGCTGGTTCATGTCAAAATGACCTATACGTGTTTTTATGATTTAAAATAGGGTAGGTCATAAAGACTCATTTTGTAAAGCGATTATATTTAACTTACTGAATAGTAATGCTTTGTTTTGTTGGCACAGTATGTGTAATAGCTAAGTAACATCAATGGTTACTGAGGTAGTTATGAACACACTTACAATAAATAATGTAAGCAACAATGTTGAGTTAGGCTCATTTTTTGAATCGCTTTTATTTACTGCTAATGCCGTATTAGGGTTTAGCGTTTTTTATAGAGATGCCAAATTTTGCTAACGCTAATTTATGGCTTGTCACTGTGCTACAGCTAGCATGGTGGCTAGGTGCAATTACTGCGCTGGCTAATATGCTATTAAAAGCACGCAGTAAAAATAACTATCAGTTTTTAGCTATTTTAAGTGTGTTGTGCGCCCTCAATACACTTTATTTATTATTTGTTTTAAATAACAACATGCAGCTTGCTTTGGCTGTGGTTGACACCTCTGTACTCGTTATTAGCTTACTGGTAGGCATTGTTGCAGGGCGGGTGCTTCCCTTTTTTACTGCTAAAGGTTTATTGCTTAGCGAGCAAACACGTACTCCTAAAATTGATAAAGCGCTACTGTATTTATCAATATTGGCATTTACTTTATTTTTTATCAGCAAGTTATTTTTAAGCTCAATTAGCCCTGCATTCATTGTTGCAATAGTGGCTGCGCTTCACTTAATTCGATCTGGGTTTTGGTGGGACGCAAAAGTGCTAAAAGTGCCTTTATTATGGTCTTTGCATTTTTCTTATCTTGCTTTAGGTGTTGGCTTGATGATGATTGCATTTAGCTTTTACACAAGCGTAATACCCTTCAAAGATGCGCTCCACCTTATCACTATTGGCACAATAGGGATGATGATTTTAGCCATGATGACCCGTGTATCGCTTGGTCATACAGGGCGTACGCTTAATACTCCTAATTATATATCTATTGCTTTTGCACTTGTGCTGGTGGCAGCTATTACTCGCTCAATACTCCCCTTAATTATTGGGCCACACTTTGCTTGGCAGATAAGTGCTTTGCTGTGGTTAGTGGCTTTTTTGTTATTTTTAATTTACTGCACACCTATATTGACGCGGCGTCGTGTTGATGGGCGTCGTGGTTAGTTTACCTACAGGAATACATTATGTTATCTGATAAAACCATCGAGATTGTTAAAAGCACCGTTCCGTTATTAGCCAAGGCCGGCACGGTTGTTACCGATCATTTTTATAAGCGTTTGTTTAGCCATAACCCAGAGCTTAAAAATATTTTTAATATGGCGAATCAAGACACCGGCCGCCAGCAATTTGCTTTGTTTAACGCCTTAGCGGCATACGCCCAAAATATTGATAACTTAGCGGTGTTAAAAGAGGCATTAGCGCGCATTAATCATAAACACACCAGTTTAAATATTTTACCAGAGCACTACCCCATTGTTGGTGCTCATTTAATTGGCACCTTAAAAGAGCTAATACCAGAGCAGTTTACGCCAGATGTAGAATACGCATGGCGTGAAGCTTACGCACTGCTTGCTGATATTTGTATTACCGAAGAAGCGGCTTTATATGAGCACAGCAAAAACACACTCGGTGGCTGGGCGGGTACTCGCCAATTTGAAATAACCAGCAAGCAAACTGAATCAGAATTGGTTACAAGCTTTACACTTACGCCGGTTGATGGCGAGGCCGTTATTACCCATAAACCTGGCCAATATTTAGGTATTAAAGTTAAGCCAGAGAGCGCTGAATATGAAGAAATTCGCCAGTATTCTATTTCGCAAAAAAGTAACGGTAAAAACTACCGTATTAGTGTTAAAAAAGAGCTACAGCCAAAGTCTGGCATGGTGTCTAATTATTTACACTCACTAGCTCCAGGTGACATAGTTGAACTATACCCGCCTGCAGGAGATTTCTTTTTACGAAATAGTAAAAACCCAGCGGTACTTATTTCAGCAGGTGTTGGGCAAACGCCAATGCTTGCGATGCTCGAAACGTTATTAAGCGATAATCCTAAGCAAAATATTATGTATTTACATGCGTGCGAAAATACCCAGCAGCACTCGTTTGCACACTATTTAAATGAATTAAGTACGGCTTATAACAGCTTGCAAACTATAACGTGGTTTAATCAAAGCAGTGATGGGGCTGATTTTACTGGGCTAATGGATTTAACGGCCATAAAAACACAGTTACCTCTTAAAAATGGTGATTTTTACTTATGCGGCCCCGCTGGGTTTATGGTGTTTGTGAAAAGCCAGTTACTGGCACTAGGCGTTAAAAACGAGCATATTCATTACGAAGTGTTTGGTCCGCACCAAGACTTATAAATCAGGTAAAAAATGATAAAGGTACACAGTATTAATGCTGTGTGCCTTTTTAATAGTATTTTATTGCGCTTTACAACTTACGTTTTTAAGCTCAATAGACATATCTTTTTTAGGATAATAAAGCACGCACTGCTTGCCGATTATTTGTAAAACAAATTTTTCAGACTTTATATTATGCGCGCCCATTATGGGCATGCCATTTGAATCTTTACTTGTACCATGGTTTAGTAACAGCTCGCTGCGTTTAGTAAAAACAGTGTCGGCCAGCGTAACTAGCTTGCCACCTTTAGCTTTTATAATCGCTTGTTGCAGCGTAGCTATAACGCCAGGGGTTACCTCAATAAGTAGCGCAGGCTTTGCAGTGGCATTATTCATACTGTTACAGCCTCCAATAAATAATAATATTAATACTGCCACTAGCTTTGTCATTACTTATCCTTATTTAACGTAGGCCATGTTAAATCCATATTGCCACGGTTAAAGTTATCAGGTGCATTTAAAGGTAATAGTTGCTTGCTATCGCCAGCAGCGCTTTGTACTTGCGTTTTATTACTCGCAGAGGCCGTGCTAACAGGGCACGTGCCGTTATTATCAATATGGTAAAGTGCAGTAGAGAGTATCCCTTCGTTTGGGCCGCCTAGTGGACTGTCAAAGTCGTCACTCACTACACAACCTTTCACATCAGCATCAAATTGCGGCGAAGGCGTAGGCGTAAAGCCTGCTGCATATTCGCCAAATCCTTTACTGTTCACGCCACTAAATTGAATAGTGTAATAAGTGGTTGCGCAGTTATGAGTTGGGGTAAAGCCGTATGGCTTGCCACAGGTGGTATCGCCAATGAGTACAACCTCTGCGTCTATACCTTTTAAGCCATTGATAAAAGCTTCTGATGCCGAACAAGTGCCCGATGTACTAAGCACATACACCTTAGATAGGTTTAAATCGGGCAGGCTTTCGCCAGTGCTAAAAAAGGTTGAGTAATCAATTTCTTCATCTATAAACGGAAAAGGTGATTCAACGGGTTGTTTATCGTTTTGCTGGGTTTGGTAATAAATACGATTTTGCACATTTGCACTGCCAGCTACCATGAAGGCAAGCTGCGAAGAAAGCGCTAATAAGCCGCCACCATTGTATCTAAAGTCTATTACTAACTCGTCTACGTTATCGGTTTTAAATTTGTTAACGGCAGCAATTAGGCCTTCTTGGGCAATACCTATATGGCTATTAAACTGCATGTAACCTACGCTTGTGCCATTCGCTGTGGTTAAGGTTTTAACGTTTTGAACAGGCGTTTGCTCTATGTTGCCAGCGGTTACGTTAAAGGTTTTTTCGGCGCCATCGTTACTACGCACAACGATGGTGTGCGAGTCACCATTAGTTGGGCTAAATAAACCTTCGTTTAGGGTATCTACGCCAGCTTGTGTATTGGTATTAATACTTACGCCATCAACTTCAAGTACAGTATCGCCTCGTTGAAAGCCAATTAGGCTTGCTGGTGAGTCATCTTCTAGGTAGGCAACACGTAAAACTCTATCGGCTGAGTCGCCTATAAATGCCCAATTTATGCCGTAGCCTGAGGTAACACCTGATTGCGCTTCTTGAAAGTAGTCCTCTGAAGGCTCTGAAAAATGAAAGTTATCTTTTTTAGCACCAGAGTCAGTCAGTTCTTCGGTTTTTAGTTGTGCGAAGTATTCGGCCACTGTAGCAAAGTTTTCAGGGTCGTTATCGGCAATTTCATCATACCAAAGGTAGGTTTCGTCACTCCACGAGCGAAGCCAAAGCTTCTCGTAAAGTGCTGAGCCTGCTTGGTCTGGGTAAGGCTCATTATTATTAAACGGGTCGTTACCTGTGCGGGGTGTTTCGCAAAAGTTTTTTAAATCATCAGATGGCGCAAATACACCAGCTGTCCAGGTTGGGGCTGAGCTTGCTGGAGGCGTGACTACTGGGTCTGGCGTTTCATTCATGCTGCTACCGCCGCCACAACCAGCAAGTGTAAGGCCTGAAAGTGCAGCAATAATAGCCAGTGATGCTTTATTATTTTTAAACATACAAAATTACTTTTTGTAAATGAGTTGTTTAAAATACTACAACACCCGCCTATATATTCAACGTATTTGGCCCTGATTTATGTAAATGAGTATACAAACCAGGCTTTTTAGAGCTTGCTTGCACTACTTTTATTAGCAAATGCTTGCCTTTGCCACGCATCAAATAGCTTTTGTTGTTTATCAGATATTTTTAGCCCGTATGTTTTTTGCATATAAGCGTAGGTGTCGGCAATGCGTTTACGGGCATAAAATGGTGGCTCGACTACGCGTTGTTTAAAGTTAACTTTTACTTCGCAGCGGCCATATTGTGTGGCGTTTTCGCTAAGCATACCAAAGCGATAGTTAGAGCGATCTGCGTTAATTTCGCCAATAGCGGGGGCTAAGTTGTGTATGTCGGCTTCCATTTTCCTAAATTTAGCACTGACCTTACGGCAGTTTTTACGCCCACCATTTTGCCAGCATTGTAGCTGGTGGCCAAATTCCCATGCGGGCACTATGTGCTCCCATTCAATACGTAAAGCGCGCTGGTTTACTTTGCCTGAGCGGGTAAATGTATTACGAGGCACATAACCACAACCCGTTGGATCTGGCACTAGTTTTTTACCTTGTTTTTTAATGTCGCAGCCGCAGTAGAGGCTTTTGGCGTTATTAGGCAGGGTTTTAATTAAGTGCCTTTTAGCCGTTGAAAAACGGGTGAATTCTTCACTCGATGCCGAAAAACAAATACAACAAGCCACAAAGGCTAAAATAAATTTAAGCATATCCATCACATACGTGAACTACAGGAGGCGCTAGTTTAAAGCCTTGAAATTAAAATATAAACCTATTTAAAAATCCTTTTAAGCCTTAAATTTTGCAAAAGTAGCAACATGCCGCATAAACAAAATAGCACGCTGGTGGCTGCAAAGCTGATTAGTAAAGGGTTGTTAAAATCTTCTCGCTCGTCGTAATCCATTATGTGCAGCATCCAAAAAAAGTCGAATATACGCCATAGAGTGCTGCGAACAGTAATCACTTTGCCGTTAATTGCATTTAAATACAGCGTGGTATTAAAGGTGTCGTTAAATTGTACTTGCCACACATTTGTTTTGTATCCGACCTCTCGAGTCCCTTGTTTTAAAAGTGTGGTACTTACTGGTTTAGCGTCGATGAGTAAATGGGCTTGCGCATTAGCGGTAATTTGTATTTTAGTGGGTGGTTCAAAAGGGCGACCCGTTAAACCATTAAAGCTTTGCTGTTCGATATTATTGATAACAGTAATAAGTGGGGTAGTTAAAAAGTTTTCAAATGTTATTTGAGTGGGGTTAGCCACTTGTGAAGTAATATCATCGAGTGATGCGGGGTAGTCTGCTTGTGTAAATGGGTTTGTCAGTGTGCGCTTAGCAAGGTGCTTGCCGTGCACATAGTCAAGTGGAATAGCGCTCATAACTAAGCCACCTAAAAGCCAAGCTAAAATTTGTAAGGCAAGTAAATAGCCTAGCCACTTATGTAATTTGCGTGCACGCTTAAATATTTTTTTGCTCATATTTATCTTCTTATTATTTTTAGCGTTAGTTTATTATAGCTTCCCATGCTTTTGCTGCGGCATTTTGTCGCAGTTTTTCATAAGTTTATAAATATGAGGCTTTAATGGCATCAATAGATTTTAGTTAATTTTAGCTTTCACGCAGTGCATTTATTAATTCTTGTTTACTCATTTTAGAGCGCCCGCTAATACCCACTTCTTTTGCTTTATCGTATAACTGCTTTTTTGTGCGTTGCTCATACTGAGAGGCTTTGCCGCCTTTAATAGCTGTTTTGTGGGTATTACTATTGGCAATACGTGCTGCTTTTTGTTTACTCATGCCTTCATCGCGAAGTGCATCGTACTGATCGTCATTTTTAATTTGTGGACCATGATCTACCATTTTAATGCTCCTTAAAAATCGTTATTTACACAGTGTGTGTATTAATTTCATTGTTTAATTGTAAAACTAAGCGATTAAGCCTGCTTAGTTAAAACGAGCAAGTTAGGTACCAAAAGCGTTTAAAAGTGTATTTATGAAGATAAAGCAAGGATTACTGCTTTGTTAATTTGGTATAAAAGTAAAACTGCGTTAAAGTTTGCGATGAAACTATAAGAGGGTAAAAAGCAGACAATGTCGGAAATTCAATTTTTAAATGTAGATCTAGAGCTTGAGTCTAAGCATGATATTAGCGCCTTAGTGGCAGACTTAAAGAAAAACGCGACGGTTTTGCATTATGATAAAGACGAATATCGTCAACTTGCGCGTATTGAAGCCTCAGGTGAAATATCAACACCAGATAAAGCGATTAACCATTTGTGCGAGCTTATTGAGTCGTGTTCACGTAATGCGCTTAAACAATGGCTCAGCTGCTCGCGAAGAACGTTTGATATTGGCTTTGAATCGGGCACGTCGCCTAAATGCTTTAACCAAGCCTTACATGCAGACACACTGCTACGTATATCTGCGATTGGTGCAGGTATGGAAATTACTATTTATCCTATAGAAAAATAATAATAAGTAATTATCTGCGCTCTACAACTGCTGCGGTCATTTTTGATACGCAGCACAGCTCATTGCGGCTATTTGTTATTTTTATTTCCCACACAGAACTACGTTTACCTATATGAAAAGCCCTAGCGGTTGCAGTTAAAGTACCATTGCGAGATGCTTTTAAATGGCTCGCGCTAATTTCCTGCCCTACACAATAAAACTTTGTAAAATCGACAACAAAATTAGCAGCATAGCTTGCTACTGTTTCAGCAAGTACTACATTTGCACCACCGTGAACCATCCCCATAGGATTATGATGCTCAGGAATTGCTGGCATAGTAGCAACTAGGTAATCGTCACCAATTTCTGTGACTTCAATACCCATGGTTTTCATTAATGTGCCTTGGCCGTTAATGCCTTCCTCTAACTGTTTGCAAAGCTCTAAAGTGATGGGTTGGTGCCAAATACTCATAATTACTCCTTTGAATTAAGACCAAGTTTATTGCACTTTATAAATGTGAATTTTATAAATACCTAAAATGTACACATATGCTTTTAGTTTAGCTATTTCAAAGCAGAATTTAAATTTGCGATTTTTATTTAACTGTATATACTCACAGTTAAATGTACTGTATGGAAAACCAGTTGTATGCGACCATTAACGAAACGCCAAGCTCAAATACTAGAACTCATTAAAGTTTTTATTAAAGACACTGGTATGCCTCCTACACGTGCCGAAATAGCGCAAACATTAGGTTTTAAAAGTGCTAATGCAGCAGAAGAGCACTTAAAAGCGCTTGCCAAAAAAGGTGTAATTAAGATGAAGCCAGGCGCAAGCCGTGGCATTCAATTAATTGAAGAAGAAGAGCCAGAGCAATTAGGCTTACCTCTTATAGGGCGTGTTGCTGCAGGCTCACCTATTTTGGCGCAAGAACATGTTGAGAGCCATTGCAAAATAGATCCTTTAATGTTTAAACCTGCCGCCGATTTTTTACTTCGTGTAAATGGCATGAGTATGAAAGATATTGGTATTATGGATGGCGATTTACTGGCTGTACATCGCACTCAAACAGCTGAAAATGGACAGGTTGTGGTTGCACGAGTAGATGAAGATGTAACCGTAAAACGCCTAGAAAAAGCAGGCCGTAAAGTATTGTTACACGCCGAAAACGAAGAGTTTACGCCAATAGAAGTAGACCTTGAAAATGAGTCTTTTAATATTGAAGGCTTAGCAGTAGGCGTAATTAGAAACGCCGATTGGATGTAATTTCTAGCCTATATTAGATAGTAAATTTATAAATGCGCACTTTTTAGTGTGCATTTTTGTTTTAAAAACCCACCTTTTAGCAATACTAAAACAGCTATATAGGTATTTAAGCTGTAAACTTTTTTGCACTCGCAGTTAACTCTTCTTTCATGTGATACACCCCCTATTTTTACTCGTTTTTTGATTATTAAATTGTATTTATGTTGGTCTAATTAAGGTAAATTCAAAATATGAGTAGGTTGTTTTTTATACTAAAGCTTGCTTGTTGTATGTTTTTTAGCTAATCATTAATGTGCTGAACCAACAATAACTCACAACTTTTAGTTTTGAGCACACACACAATACATACCCTTTGTTGGTGCAGCTCTACCAATTAATTACACAAATAAGATTGGTTAAATAATAAAAATAACGAATAGGCGTTTAAGCCGTATGCCTCTTCGCTTTGCACTCGCAATAGCATCAAAGGAGCCGTCACATGGGTAAACTGACCTCTACCGTGTGGCTTGTATTGATTGTTTTTTCGCAGCATGTAATGGCAAATAGCCAATACAATATGCGCAAAGGCGTAACCGATATAAGCAATAATGTATATCAGCTACACATGACCATATTTTTAATATGTTGTGTGATTGGGGTGATAGTGTTCGCCATTATGTTTTGGGCACTTATTCATCATCGTAAATCTAAAGGGGCGGTACCTGCCCAATTTCATGAAAGCACTAAAGTAGAAATACTTTGGACTGCCATTCCATTTGTTATCTTAATTGCCATGGCAATCCCTGCCACTAAAACACTTATTGCAATGGAAGATGCCAGCAAAGCTGATTTAACCATTAAAATTACGGGTTCGCAGTGGAAGTGGCATTACGAATATATGGGGGAGGACGTCGCGTTTTATTCTATTTTATCTACCCCTCAAGATGAAATAGCCAACCTTGCAGATAAAAACCCAAATTACTTGCTTGAAGTTGATAAGCCATTAGTGCTGCCAATTAATCAAAAAGTACGTTTTTTAATGACCTCAGATGACGTTATTCACTCTTGGTGGGTACCTGATTTTGCCGTTAAAAAAGACGCCAACCCCGGCTTTATAAACGAAACATGGACCAACATTAACGAAGAAGGTATTTACCGAGGACAGTGCGCTGAGCTGTGCGGTAAAGATCATGGTTTTATGCCAGTGGTGGTTGAGGCTAAATCGCAGAAAGATTTTAACGCTTGGCTTGCCGATGCAAAACAAGCAAAGCAAAAAGCGGCATTAGCCGATGCAGCACTGCTTGATAAAACGCTACCAAAAGAAGAGTTAATGACTTTAGGCGAGCAAGTGTATATGGCAGGTTGCGCCGCGTGTCATCAGCCAACGGGCATGGGCTTACCAGGCGTATTTCCTGCACTTAAAGGCAGCCCCATTGTGCTGGGTGATATAAAAGATCACATAGATGTTTTGATCCATGGTCGCCCTGGTACTGCAATGCAAGCTTTTGATAAACAGTTATCAATAAAGCAACTTGCGGCAGTAATTACCTACAAACGCAATGCGTGGGGTAACGATACGGGTGATGTAATTCAACCTAGTGAAATTCAGGCAGCACTTGATGCTGATGGGGAGGCGAACTAATGAGTAGCATAGTAGAAAAATCTAATGCCAATGAAGCTCACCACGGTCACCATCCTGCAAAAGGCTTTAAGCGCTGGCTTTACACAACCAATCATAAAGACATTGGCAGTTTATATTTAATTTTTTCGCTGACGATGTTTTTAATTGGCGGCGCTATGGCCATGGTCATTAGGGCTGAATTATTTCAACCTGGGTTACAGCTAGTTGAGCCTCATTTTTTTAATCAAATGACCACTGTACATGGCTTGATTATGGTATTTGGTGCCGTTATGCCAGCCTTTACTGGCCTTGCTAACTGGATGGTGCCATTAATGATTGGCGCGCCAGATATGGCATTACCAAGAATGAATAACTGGAGCTTTTGGATATTACCCTTCGCATTTTTAATCCTGCTGGCTTCTTTATTTATGCCTGGCGGTGGCCCTGCATTCGGCTGGACTTTTTACGCCCCACTTTCAACTACTTACAGTAACGATAATACTGCGTTGTTTGTATTTGCCGTTCATATTATGGGTATCAGCTCAATTATGGGGGCAATCAATGTAATTGTGACCATAGTTAATTTACGTGCCCCGGGTATGACATGGATGAAGCTTCCGTTATTCGTGTGGACATGGCTAATAACTGCATTTTTGTTAATTGCTGTTATGCCTGTACTTGCGGGAGCTGTGACCATGGTGCTCACTGATAAATACTTTGCTACTAGCTTTTTTGATGCGGCCGGCGGTGGCGACCCGGTTATGTTTCAGCACATATTTTGGTTTTTTGGTCACCCTGAAGTATACATCATGATTTTGCCAGCTTTTGGCATTATATCGACCATAGTACCTACCTTTTCACGTAAAAAACTATTTGGTTATGCGTCCATGGTGTACGCCACCTCATCCATTGCACTACTTAGTTTTATTGTGTGGGCTCACCACATGTTTACCACAGGTATGCCGGTGGCTGGCGAGCTATTTTTTATGTACGCAACGATGCTTATATCGGTGCCAACGGGAGTAAAAGTATTTAACTGGGTAGCCACTATGTGGAAAGGCTCAATTAGCTTTGAAGTCCCCATGCTATTTAGTATTGCCTTTATTGTGCTGTTTACCTTAGGGGGCTTTTCTGGGCTGATGTTAGCCATTACACCTGCTGATTTTCAGTATCACGATACGTACTTTGTGGTGGCGCATTTTCACTATGTATTAGTAACCGGGGCCATCTTTTCGATAATGGCGGGTGCTTATTACTGGCTGCCTAAATGGACCGGTAATATGTTTAATATTACTTTGGCCAAATGGCATTTTTGGCTATCACTTGTCAGTGTAAACGTACTATTTTTTCCTATGCACTTTGTAGGACTTGCCGGTATGCCTAGGCGTATTCCCGATTATGCGCTGCAGTTTGCCGATTTTAACGCCATTATAAGTATTGGTGGGTTTGCATTTGGTTTATCGCAGCTTTTATTTGTGGCCGTGGTAATTAAGTGCGCCCGAGGTGGCGATAAAGTGCCTGCAAAAGTTTGGGATGGTGCCGAAGGTTTAGAGTGGGAAGTTGAATCGCCAGCGCCGTATCATACCTTTTCTACACCACCGGAAATTAAGTAATGACTCACGCGCCGCTACTTAAACGCTTAGTGCTTATTTGCATAGGTATGTTTGCTTTTGCTTTTGCCTTAGTGCCCTTATACGACGTATTTTGCGATGTAACAGGGCTAAATGGTAAGCCATCGCTTGAGAAAGCAAAGCTAAGTACACAAGTAACTCAAAACCGCGAGGTAGCGGTGAGTTTTACAACCCATGCGCAAAGTGGCGCGCCATTTGTTGTTAAGTCAAAAGAATACAGTGTTGCTGTTAAACCCGGCGCTATGCGTGAGGTAATGTTTAGCGCTAAAAATAACAGTAACCTCGATAAAGTAATGCAAGCTGTGCCCTCGGTTTCTCCCGGTAAAGCGGCTAAGTATTTACATAAAATTGCCTGTTTTTGCTTTGATCAGCAACCACTAAAAGCAGGGGAAGAACTTGAGTTTAAACTACTTTTTTATGTCGATACCGCATTACCAAGCGATATAGAAGAGCTAACTTTATCGTACACCGTATTTGATATTAGTGAGCAGCTAGTAGCGAGCAATAACTAGCCTGCATGTCTAGTGCAAAACTAGGAGCAAGTAACATGAATCAAGAATATGAAAATTACTACGTACCAGAGCAAAGCCCTTGGCCAATAGTGGGCGCTATTGCTTTATTTTTTATTGCGGTAGGTGCTGCATTAACGGTTATGAGTGCCTCAAAAGAAGAAGGTGGGAGCGGCGTTTACTTGCTATATGTTGGTATTGCCGCGCTTTTATACATGCTTTATAGCTGGTTCAAAAATGTAATTACTGAGTCCGATCAAGGCTTATATTCAGCGCAAATGGATCGTTCGTTCAGACAAGGTATGAGCTGGTTTATTTTTTCTGAAGTAATGTTTTTTATGGCCTTTTTTGGCGCGTTATTTTATGCACGAATATTATCAGTACCTTGGCTTGGAGGTGCAGGCAATAATGCGATGACTAACGAGGTTTTGTGGCCCACTTTTGAAGCGGTTTGGCCGCTAGTGACAACGCCAGCAGGGGATACAACTCAAGCTATGGGTTGGCAAGGCCTACCGCTTATTAATACGCTTATATTACTCGCTTCATCGGTTACTTTACATTTTGCCCACGTAGCAATGGAAAACAATAAACGTACGCCACTTAAAGTATTTTTAGGGGCAACTATTTTATTAGGTGTTTGCTTTTTGGCTCTGCAAGTTGAGGAGTATATACACGCCTATAACGATTTAAATTTAACGCTTGATGCCGGTGTTTACGGTAATACGTTCTTTTTATTGACTGGTTTTCATGGCATGCATGTAACCCTTGGCACTGTACTGTTACTGGTTATATTTTTACGAATATTAAAAGGGCACTTTACTAAAGATAAGCATTTTGCATTTCAAGCTGCTGCTTGGTACTGGCATTTTGTAGATGTGGTATGGCTGTGTTTATTTGTATTTGTATATGTGCTGTAGCATTTATTGGTGAATTATTAGCTTTAATAAAGTCAAATTTAAGTGCGGCAATTACCATAATTAATACAACAACAGAAAACATCACTCGGCGGCCTAAAAAGTGAGACATAGGCCGTCCATCTGTTTTACCCGATACCATAATAAATAAAGCTCTAAACAAGTTAAAAAGTATAAATAATAACAACAGTACGATAATAATTTTAATAATCACTGGGTTGAACCTTATGCAGTTAATTTTATGGCACAAACAAGAGCTTAGCTCAATAATCACACTTTGTATGGTAGCGGTTGTGGTACTTGTTTGTGTGCGCTTAGGATTTTGGCAGCTACAAAGAGCTGAGCAAAAACAGCAACAGTTAACGGCTATTGAAAAATTGCAAACCCAAGGTGTTATGAGTTGGCAGCAACTTACTAATTTACCCTCTAACTGGAATAAAACAGGGGTGTTGGTTGAATTAACGGGGGTATTTATTCAAGATCAATATTGGCTGTTGGATAATCAAGTTTACAATGGACAAGTCGGATACGACTTATTAGTATTGTTCAAACCAGCAGATGACTCCCACACTATTTTGGTAAACCTTGGCTGGGTTAAGGCCCCGCTATCTCGAAGTGAATTACCAAAAATAAAGCTTCCTACTAAGCGCTTTACATTAATTGCACAAATAAAAGAGAACAACCTCAGTGGCTTTACGCTCGAACGCGAAGCTGTTCCCTCCAATATTAGAATTCAAAATATTGACCTTAATAAGCTAAGCCAAACCAGTCAGCAAAAACTCGTTAACTACATGGCTTATAGGCAAGGTGAAGGGGATGAATTAGCTACTCCTCATTATAAAGCTGTTGTTATGAGCCCGCAAAAACATCATGCCTACGCAGTACAGTGGTTTTTAATCGCCATTGCCTGTGTATTCGTGGCTGTTTTTGCTAGTAAAAAAAGGACACACAATGAAAAATAAACCACTTTTATTATTTGTAATCTGCTGCGCCATACCATTAGCTTTAGCGTATGGGGCGCTTAAATTTGACTGGTTACCAACGGCAATAACAAATCATGGTGAGTTTTTAAAACAAGAAGTAAAGCTTACTAATTGGCAAAAAAACAACCCCAAACAGTGGACGATTGCGCTTAATTACTCCGCAGAGTGCACCAGTGCATGTAATGAACAATTAAGTGCGCTAGATAATTTATATGTGGCATTGGGTAAAAACCAAGGCAAGGTCGATATGGCGGTGATGGGGACCGTTAATGATAAAAAACTGCCTTGGAAAATGATAAGCGGCCAACAAAATTTAAAGCCAGCCAGCTTGTATTTAATCGATCATATGGGGCTTGTGGTTCTTGAATATCCTTTTAAAACGCAGCCACAAGAAAACCGTTTAGTACAAAAAGGTTTATTAAAAGATCTAAAAAAATTACTTAATTATTCTCGTTCGAGCTAATTGCTAAGCTTACTTAAGTTGGAGTATTTAATGTATAAAAATTATAAAAACTATGTATTAATAACAGGCCTACTTGCTTTAGTTGTAGTGGCATTGGGTGCCTACACCCGACTAAGTGATGCAGGCCTTGGTTGCCCAGACTGGCCCGGCTGTTATGGTTTTTTAACCGTCCCAAAACATGAAGCCGATATAGCACTCGCTACGCAAAGCTACCCCGACATGATGTTTGAAACCGCAAAAGCGTGGAAAGAAATGATCCATCGTTATTTTGCAGGTGCCTTAGGTTTACTTATTTTAGGTTTGTTTATATTGGCCTTTTTAAAGCGCCAATATCCAACTACACCCGTTAAGTTGCCTCTGGCTTTACTTTTACTTGTAGTATTTCAGGCCGCACTTGGTATGTGGACTGTAACCATGAACTTACAGCCGCTTATTGTGATGGGCCATTTATTAGGTGGCTTTAGTATTTTATCGCTAATTACACTTTTGTATTTACGCTTAACAGCCAACCCTATAATGGGTGGCGATAGCAGCGCAAAGCGTTACTTTAGTTTAAGCATAGTGGCATTGGTAGTACTGGTAATTCAAATTGCGCTGGGTGGTTGGCTTGCTGCAAATTATGCGGCACCGCATTGTAATGGTTTACCTTTGTGTAGCTACGCTCAACCATTTTCGCTCAGTAGTGTATTTCAGTTACCCCTTGAGCACAGTAATTACGAGTTTGGTGTGTTGTCGCAACAAGCGCGTATGTCTATACATTTATTGCATCGTATTTGGGCGCTTGTAACGTGTGTTGTTTTGGCTCTCATAATGTGGCGAATATACAGCCACGCTTACTCGCACAAAATAAAAAATTGTGTGGCTAGCGTACTTGTTGCCTTACTTTGTCAGATAAGTTTAGGGCTTGCTGTGGTGCATTGGCACTTTCCGTTAGGGGTCGCACTGGCGCACAATTTAATGGCTGCCATACTATTATTAACAATGGTTAGGTTGTGTTACTACCTGAAGTCACGCACATAAAGGGGAATTGTTATGGCACTTACAATTGATAAAAAAGCACTACAGGGCGAGCGCTCGCAACCTTTAATTAATCGTACTTATAATTTGCTTCAAGATTACTTAGCCATTAGCAAATTTAAGGTTGTGGCTATGCTCGTATTAACAGCTTGGGTTGGCTTAGCACTGGCTCCAGATGTAGGTAGAGGCATAGCTGTACAATTTACGAGTTTATTAGGTATTGGTTTACTATCTGCGGCGGCTGCGGTGATCAATCACGTTGTTGATAGCGAAATTGATTCAAAAATGGCGCGTACGCGTCACCGTCCTGTAGCTAAAGGGCGTTTGAGTAAAACCCACGCACTTGGTTTTGCAGCTGCTATTGGCGTAGCAGGTTTTGTTATGTTGATGGTATGGGCAAATACACTGACCGCAATACTAACCTTATTTGCCTTGGTTGGTTATGCCTTTGTGTATACCTCATTTTTAAAACGCGCCACTCCGCAAAATATAGTGATTGGTGGCCTAGCGGGCGCTATGCCTCCGTTACTTGGCTGGGTATCTGAAACAGGCCAAATGGCAGCCGCTCCATGGTTACTAGTAATGATTATTTTTACCTGGACACCACCGCACTTCTGGGCGCTTGCTATAGCGCGTAAAAGTGATTACGAACGAGCTAAAATACCCATGTTACCTGTTACTCACGGAATAGATTTTTGCAAAACATGTGTGGTTGCCTATTCTGTTTTACTGGCCGTTGTATGTGTATTGCCATACTTAATTGGTATGTCGGGGTTAATATATTTAATTGGAGCCTGTGTATTAAATGCAGTCTTTATATACAAAGCCGTTAAGTTAAAAATTGCCGGAAACGATAAAACTGCAATGGACTTATTTCGTTTTTCAATCATTCATTTAATGGTACTCTTTGTTGTATTATTTATAGATAAATGGCTCCCTTTATGATGCGATTAAAGCTTTGTTTTAGTATTGTTTTTATGCTGTTTTTATCAGCCTGTTCAGATAAAAATAGCCCCCCTGATGTAGATGCATTAGTTTACGAAACCGCAAAACCACTGTCTGACTTTAAGCTCAATAATCAAAATGGGGAAACGGTCACTAAAGCGCAGTTTTTAGGGCAATGGAATTTAGTATTTTTAGGTTATACAAGTTGCCCCGATATTTGCCCATTGACCCTGGCTAAGCTAAATAGCGCTTATAAAAACTTACACAGCGACTACCCGCTACAAATTTGGTTTATGTCGGTCGACCCTAAGCGAGATACAGTACAAAAACGAAAAGCTTATATAGATTATTTTAATCCTGATTTTTTGGCTGTTTCAGGCCCACATAAAGACCTATTCCCAGTAGTAAGGGAGCTTGGTTTAATTTACGCTATAAGTGATTCTAACGAATCAGAATATGCAGTTGATCATAGCGCATCTGTGGCACTGGTTGATCAAAATGGTGCTGTAAGAGCTATTTTCAAACCTGAATTTAAACAAGACAGCGTACCGTTAATTAATGCCTCACAGTTAACCGAAGAGTTTATAAAAATAGCTGACTACTATAAAAACTAGTTTTTTAACTTTTAATGAATTTTAAAGGAGCTTTATGCTCCTTTTTTTGTATTTTTAATGCTTTTATAATTTTTTTTTACCCTTTGATGGCAATTTCAATAACTAGGTCTAAGCTTTTATTATGAATTGAATTGACAGGGAAAGTCCCCAAAAAATGCTAAAGCTACCCAGTGAACTTGCCATCACGCAGGTTGAGACTCTACATCAAGATTTACTCCAAGAACTCAATAGCAATGATGATATTTGCATTGATGTTAGTGATGTTAGAGCGGCTGACACGGCTTCAATTCAACTTTTATGTTCCTTACAAAAACACCTGCAAACCATCCATCATAAAATAATTTGGGTTGGTAGCAGCGAAGCGTTAACACACACCGTTAATCAACTCGGTTTAAGTCATTATTTAATACTCGAAAGTAAAGGTTAGAGGTATATATGAAAAGAATTTTAGCAGTTGATGATTCTGCATCAATGCGTCAAATGGTGAGTTTTACTCTAAAAACAGCGGGGTTTGATGTAACCGAAGCTAAAGATGGCAGCGAAGCTTTAGCAATTGCAAAGCAGCAAGATTTTGATGCGGTAATATCCGATGTAAATATGCCTATTATGGACGGTATTACATTAATAAGAGAGCTTCGTACTTTACCTAATTATAAATTTACACCATTACTTATGCTTACGACCGAATCGGGCCTTGATAAAAAAATAGAAGGTAAAGCCGCAGGTGCTACGGGTTGGATTGTAAAGCCTTTTAATCCTGAACAGTTGTTAGCGGTGATTAAAAAGGTTATTCGCTAGTAAAGGAGCGCAGTGTGAGCATAGATTTAAGTCAATTTTTTGAAGTTTTCTTTGAAGAGAGTTTTGAAGGCCTAGATACCATGGAGGCTGAGCTTTTAAATTTGGTACCTGGTGAGGAAGACTTAGAAACTATAAACACAATTTTTAGAGCCGCCCATTCAATAAAAGGCGGCAGTGGTACATTTGGTTTTACCTCCGTTGCCGACTTCACCCACGTGCTTGAAACACTGCTTGATCAAATACGCCAAGGGGAACGTGAGCTAAGTACCGAGCATGTTAATTTACTTCTTAAAGCAGTTGATTGTTTACGAGGGTTACTTGCTGCACTTCAAAGTGAGCAAGAGCCCGATTTAAATGAAGCCAATGCATTACGTTTACAGTTTGAGCAAGTGCTTGAAATAAATAATGATGCAGAAGCATCTGTGCAACTAGCCGATGCTAAAGATACCGGCAGTAATACTTACCAAATAGATTTTAAGCCACACCAGCATCTTTTTAAAACCGGTAATGAGCCATTATTTATGATCAGCGAGCTGGCTGAGTTAGGCGAATTAGAAACACATGTATTTTATGACGAAGTACCCGATATAACAGAGCTGAGCAGTGATGAATGTTTTTTGCATTGGCGCTTTTTTTTAAATACAGCTAAAGATGAAAAAGCAATAAATGAGGTATTTGAGTGGGTAGAAGATGACGCAGATATAAGCATTGAGCTGTGTGGCGGCCTATTTACCGACGACCTTCAAAGCAATACTGTTAATCAAAGCGCTGTGAGTGAGGAATGTACTTCCAAAAATGAAGAGTCGAGCACGACTCAACCTACCCCCGCTCCAGTAAAGCCTAAAGCTCAAAGTAATGATAAAAAGCCTGCGACCACGCCTGAGTCCACCTCAATAAGAGTCGGAATTGATAAGGTTGATTCGCTAATAAATATGGTTGGTGAATTGGTTATTACCCAAGCCATGCTTAATCAGCTAAGTGAGCAAGAAATAACACCCGCTACAATTACCTCACTTCAAGAAGGGCTTGCACAACTTGCACATAACACTCGCGACTTACAAGAAAACGTTATGCGAATTCGCATGCTACCGATTAACTTTGTTTTTAGTCGTTTTCCTCGCTTGGTTCGCGATATTGCACAAAAGCTCAATAAGCAGGTCGAGCTTAAGCTTTTAGGTGAACAAACGGAACTTGATAAAACGGTCATGGAAAAAATATCAGATCCTATGGTTCACTTGGTTAGAAATTCACTAGACCATGGCCTTGAAACGGTTGAGCAAAGAGTTGCAGCGGGAAAAGATCCTGTAGGTACTGTTACTTTAAATGCGTTTCATCAAGGCGGAAACATCGTTATTGAAATTATGGATGATGGCCAAGGGCTTAATACTAAAAAAATTAGAGAAAAAGCAATTGCTAATGAGCTGATTACGGCCGATAGCATTTTAAGTGATGAGGAAGTAAACGAACTGATTTTTATGCCTGGTTTTTCAACGATGGACGAGGTAAGCGACTTATCTGGTCGTGGTGTAGGGATGGATGTTGTTAAACGAAATATACAGTCTTTAAATGGCTCTGTTGAGGTTACCTCAGCGCCAGGCGTTGGCTCTACATTTACGATACGTTTACCCCTTACACTCGCTATATTAGATGGGCAGCTCGTTAAAGTAGCTAAGCATACTTACATTATTCCACTCATTTCTATTGTTGAATCACTGCAAATTGATATTACAAAAGTAAGCCGAGTAGGTAAAAACCTTGATGTACTAAGGCTGCGCGACGAATACATTCCAATTTTAAGATTATACGATATTTTTAATCATCAAAATGCCATTGAATCTTTAGATAAAACTCTCCTTGTTGTTGTTGAAACAGATAATCAAAAAGTGGGCTTACTTGTAGACGATTTACTCTCTCAGCAACAAGTTGTTATTAAAAGCTTAGAGGCAAATTACCACAAGGTTGATGGTGTATCTGGCGCCACTATTTTAGGGGATGGGCGCGTGTCACTAATTGTAGATATAAGCGGTTTAATAAAGCTTTCTGGTCTTAAAAAGCCAGGTAGCCAAGATCTTATTATAGATCAGCATATAGCGGTGGAGGCTTAATGAACGCTGAGCAAAGCGAGATAAATAATGCACTAAGCCTGCAACAAGAGCAGGGAGTTAAGCAGTTTTTGACCTTTATTATGGCTGATGAAGAATATGGCGTTGATATTTTAACAGTACAAGAAATTCGTAGCTGGGAAGAAATAACCGAGCTACCAAACTCTCCTGATTTTGTAAAAGGCGTAATTAATTTACGCGGCACAATAGTACCCATTATAGATTTACGCTTACGTTTTGGCCTTCCAAGCGTCGAATATGGCTCATTAACGGTTGTTATTGTAGTAAAGGTTGGGTTTGAACAAGGCAGTAAAATTATGGGAATTGCGGTTGATGCGGTGTCTGATGTTTACAGTATTGCAGAGCAAGACGCTAAAGCAGTGCCTAGTTTATCTGAGTCGAATAGCTGTGAGTACGTAGCTGGTTTGGTTAACGTGGGTGAGAAAATGGTCGCATTAATCGATTTGCAAAAAACAATGAATATTTAGTTAGTTAAATCTAAATATAGTAATACAAAATAACTTAAAGGTGGTGATGGGCATGGGATGGTTTAGTAATCCAAAGCAGTCAAAATCCAGTAATGATTTAATTGTCGATGCATTAAATAAATCATTAGCGGTAATTGAGTTTGAACCTAACGGGCAAATAATTACTGCAAATTCTAATTTTTTAAGTGCAATGGGCTACAGGCTTGAAGAGGTCCAAAGCCAGCACCATTCTTTATTTGTCGACTCCGATGAAGCGCAAAGTAACGACTATAAAAACTTTTGGCAGCGCCTACGCAATGGTGAATTTATTTCTGATGAATTTAAACGCAACGCTAAAGGTAATAAAGAGGTTTGGATACAAGCTACTTATAATCCTATTGTGAATGAGAGCGGCCAAGTATTAAAAGTTATAAAGTTTGCGACAGACATAACCAAGCAAAAAGAGCTAGAAAAAGCCTCTCGAAAAGCGGCCGATTTAGCCAGTGCATTAAAAGTATGCCAAGCAAATGTAATGATTGCAGATAAAGACCTTAATATAGTGTTTGTGAACGATCAGGTTCGTTCCATGTTAAAAGCTAGAGAAAAAGACTTACAAACAGTACTTCCTAATTTTGCTGTAGATAGTTTAATTGGTACATGTGTTGATGATTTTCATAAGCACCCATCGCATCAGCGTGACTTATTAAAAAATTTAGAGCAACCGCATAAGGCCGAGTTAAGATTGGCTGGGCTCATATTTACCCTTATTGCATCACCTTGGGTAAGCCATGAAGGAGAGCGCTTAGGAACTATTGTTGAATGGGAAGATATAACGCAAAGCGTAGCAAAAGCAGAAAAAGAGCGAAGCGAGGCGCAAGAAAACCTACGTGTACGCCAAGCGCTTGATACTGTTGCAACCAATACCATGATAGCCGATGCATCAAACGTTATTGTTTATATGAATCAAGCTGTTAAAAACATGATGAGTGCAGCAGAAAATGATTTACGTAAAGACTTGCCTAATTTTGACAGTACAAACCTACTTAAACAAAATATTGATGTTTTTCATAAAAATCCAGCGCATCAGCAAAACCTGCTTGCTAAGTTAACTACGACCTATAAAGCCGAAATACTTGTGGGTGGACGCACGTTTGGCTTGGTAGCAAACCCTATTTTAACACCTGAAAACGAACGCATAGGCACAGTGGTTGAGTGGGAAGATAGAACCGATGAAGTCGCTATTGAAAAAGAAATTGCAGAACTAATTTTAGCCGCGGGTAATGGCGAATTAGATGCGCGTGTTATTGAGACAGATAAAAGCGGGTTTTTCTTACGCTTAGCTAAAGGGTTAAATAGCCTAGTTAAAATTGTTGATGATGCAGTTGCTGATACAGCAAATATGCTCGATGCAATGGCAAGTGGTGATTTATCAAAACGCATAGAAAGTGATTACAAAGGCTCATTTGATAAGCTAAAACGCGATGCAAATACAACCGCAGATAAACTAACAGAAGTAATCAATCGCATAAACTCTTCAGCAACGCTTGTAGCAAGTGGCGCAGAAGAAATATCACAAGGAAATGCTGATTTAAGTCAACGTACTGAAGAGCAAGCTTCGTCACTTGAAGAAACAGCATCGAGTATGGAAGAGATGACCAGTACCGTTCGCCAAAATGCTGATAACGCAAAAGTAGCGAACGATTTAGCCGAAGAAACCTGCGAAAAGGCAATACAAGGCGGGGAAGTTGTAAACCGTGCGGTGACTAGCATGTCGGCAATAAACGAATCGAGTAAAAAAATTGCAGACATTATTGGTGTGATTGACGAAATTGCCTTCCAAACCAATTTATTAGCACTTAATGCTGCCGTTGAGGCTGCAAGGGCGGGCGAGCAAGGTCGTGGCTTTGCCGTTGTGGCGGGTGAAGTGCGTAACTTAGCGCAGCGCTCAGCAGGAGCCGCTAAAGAAATTAAAGAGTTAATAAGGGACAGTGTAGGGAAAGTTGCCGATGGCTCTCAGTTAGTAAATGAGTCAGGCGCAACACTTAAAGAAATTGTTGTGTCGGTACAACGCGTGACGCAAATGATTTCCGATATTACCGAAGCATCAGAGGAGCAAAGCGCAGGCATTGAGCAAGTGAACAAAGCTATTTCTCAAATGGATGAAATGACTCAGCAAAATGCTGCACTCGTAGAAGAGGCATCTGCAGCTGGTGAGTCTATGGCTGAGCAAGCAAACGAAATGCGCAGACTCCTTCACTTCTTTTCGTTAGGGCAGCAAGACATACCTTTAGTGTCATCAAGTATGAGTACACCCGCTTTAACGCAGCAACCACAAAGTAGCTTTAGCCGAAGTAAGCCAAAGGGAGAAAACTTTGTAGATTCAGCTGATGAGTGGGAAGAGTTTTAGTTAATAGCAGAGCTTTAGATAAGAAACTTGTTATCTAAAGCTTTTGTTAAATACACTTAGCTTAGCGCAATAAATTGCGCTAAGCGCCGCTTATTCTGCATTTGAGAGTAACCAATGAAAGAGTTTTTATTTACCGATCGCGACTTTAAAGAAATTGCCACTTTAGTGTACAACGCATGCGGTATTGTACTTGGTGAGCATAAGCGTGAAATGGTGTACTCACGTATTGCACGTCGAATACGTGAGAGAAAACTAACTGATTTTAGTACTTACTTAGCTTATTTAAATAGCCATAAAGATCAGGAGTTTGATGCATTTATTAATGCGCTAACAACTAATCTAACTTCATTTTTTCGTGAATCCCACCATTTTGATTATCTAAAAAAACAATTAGTTCCTGCTTTGCTTGTGCAAAATAAAGACAGTCGGCGAGTACGAATTTGGTCGGCGGGATGCTCAACAGGAGAAGAGCCCTATAGCCTTGCAATGGCGTTACATGAGTTATTTCCTAGCAACTGGGACGTTAAAATTTTAGCGACTGACCTAGACTCTAATGTACTTAAAAAAGCGCATGCTGGTGTGTATAGCGCAGCAAATGTGAATGGGTTAGATGATGCGTTGTTAAAGCGTTGGTTTTTAAAAAGTAAAGATGGCGAAAGCTATAAGGTTAAACCAAAGCTGCAGCAATTAATTTCTTTTAAACGCTTAAATTTATTACAAGAGTGGCCAATGAAAGGGCCCTTTGATTTAATTTTATGCCGTAATGTTGTTATTTACTTTGATAAAGACACTAAAGATTTATTATTTAAACGTTATGCAAAAATACTCGCTCCACATGGGCATTTATTTTTAGGTCACTCAGAAACCATGGGTAAAGAGCATACTGAGTTTAAAAATTTAGGTAAAACTATGTACCAAAAGGCTGCTGATGCACGCTCAGTTTAAAGGTGTTCTTCCTGGGTTTGATCATATAAAGCGTTATTGGGACTCTGGGCGAGAAAGCGTGGTCGCTAAAATTTTACCGGGTGAATTTTATGTATCAAAAAATGATGAGCTAATATCAACTGTTTTAGGCTCTTGTATTGCGGCATGTGTATACGATGAAAAGTTAGGGATTGGTGGCGTTAATCACTTTATGTTGCCGGTAAAAAAAGGTGAGCATGTTGAAGGCGCGCATAGTTTAAGCGGGCGATACGGTAATTGGGCTATGGAATATTTAATTAACGAAGTGCTTAAAAATGGCGGATCACGCAAAAATTTAAAAGTAAAACTTTTTGGCGGTGGGCGAATAATAAGTGCAATGACAGATATTGGGCTCGGGAATATAAGTTTTGCGAATGCCTATATAAAAGAAGAGGCGCTCAATTTAGTTGCTCATGATATGGGGGGACCTTGGCCGAGGAAAATATTTTTCCACCCTCATACTGGTAAAGTACACGTAAAAAAACTTAAAAATCTTCATAACAATACGATTGAAAAGCGCGAAGTGAAATACTTACAAAATCTTCAACAGCAAGATAAAAAAACAGATATTGAACTGTTTTAGGGGTGCATATGATAAAAGTATTAATAATTGATGACTCTCCATTAATTAGACAGTTACTTACCGAAATATTAGGCCAAGCAGACGACATTAAAGTTGTAGGTTGCGCTGAGGATCCGTACGAAGCGCGGGAAATGATAAAAAAGCTTAACCCTGATGTGCTGACTCTCGATGTTGAAATGCCAAAAATGGATGGTATTAGTTTTTTAAAAAATTTAATGCGGCTCAGACCAATGCCCGTAGTGATGATTTCTACTTTAACAAAAAAAGGTTCACCTATTACGTTAGAGGCATTAGAGCTCGGTGCAGTAGATTTTATTGCTAAACCCACCGTTAATGTTAAAGAGCACATGAGTCATTACAGTGCTTTAGTACAGCAAAAAGTAAGGGTTGCTGCAGGTGCAAGGGTAAGAGGTTTTAAAAAGCCTGTATCTAACGAACCTATTGCAGCTAACACGCAATTTTTGCTGAACAAAGTTATTGCAATAGGTGCATCTACCGGTGGTACAGAGGCTATTAAAGAGGTGTTAATTAAAATGCCAAAAAACTGCCCACCCATTGTAATTACACAGCATATTCCTCCAGGTTTTAGCGCTTCGTTCGCCCAGAGGATGGACCGTACATGTACCATAAATGTGAAAGAAGCAGAACAAGGCGATAAGTTAGCAGCAGGCTGTGCTTATATCGCACCGGGTGGATTACACTTAAGTATTGTTAAGCGTGGAGTGGGTTTATATTGCCAGCTTGACGATAACGAGCCCGTAAATAGGCATAAACCTGCGGTAGATGTTTTATTTAACTCATTAATACAAACAGGTGCAAAAAATGTCGTCGCTGCAATACTTACAGGTATGGGGAGCGATGGTGCAAAAGGCTTACTTGGTTTAAAACAAAGCGGGGCATATACAATAGCGCAAGATGAGTATTCATCCGTTGTGTGGGGAATGCCTAAGGCAGCAATTGATATTGGGGCTGAAAATGAAGTTGTGGCGCTAGATAAAGTTACCCAGCGCCTTTTAAGCCAAGCTATTAAGGCTTAGCGTTTTCGATAACCCAAGGTTGTGAAAACCAGAAGTAACTACCAGGGTTTGAAATAGAAGGCGCAGTGCAATTAAAGCGTGAACGGCCTTTATTAAGTGCTTTTGGTGAGGTTATTTCAACTGTGTTTTTATTGATCCAGTTTAAATCTGCTTGGCCTACGCTTGATACGTAACAAGCAAATTGGCTTTTATGAAAATCGCCCATATTAAACTCAATTGTAAGCATAGGTGGGTTTTGCTCTGTCACGCTGTCTTTGTAAGTTAGTTTAGTAATATTAAAAGCCCGCGAATTAAGCTTAGTAATAAGTGTTTCCAATTTACTGTAAAAACCAGATGCCGGAAAACGCGGTAAACGGCTAAAGTTAGAGTCTTTATTTACCGCTCCTGAGTGCTGGCCAATACCAATAAAGCCAAGCTCTGTTACCAGTGCTTGTAGCTCGTTATTAAACTCACCATACGGATAGGCTAAGTATTTGTAATCTTGTCCGGTTTCTTCTTTTATACGTTTTTGCGAATCTAAAATGTCTTTTTTAATACGAGAGCGCCACTGAGCATTTGTTTCGTTTTCAAGCGTGCGATGTAAGTAGTCGTGTTGCCCACTGTGATTAGCAATCAGCGCGCCTTTTTTAGCGAGTTCTCTGAGTTTATCCCAACCCATAACGTAGCTCTTGCCTTCGTCTATTAATTTTGGGTTTACAAAAATAGTGTATGGGTAGCCAAATTTTTCTAAAATAGGCGCTGCTTGTTCGTAGTTATTGTTGTAGCCGTCATCAAAAGTAATGGCAACGGTTTTATCGGGCAGGGTTTCACCTTGCTTTAGAGCGCTAATCAACTCATTAAGCGCAATAACGTTAAAGTTGTGCTCTTTTAAATAACTCAAATGCTTAGTAAATGTATTTGCACTAACGCTTGTTACGGCGGGCAGGGTTTCGCTAACATGATGATACTGTAAAATAACGGCTGCTTGAGCACGTACAGATACACTAATGAGGATAAATAATACTAAATGAAACAATTTCTTATACATAATAAGGCACACCATAAAAGCTTGCTGTTGTTAGCGGGTCCGTTGATACTATCAAATATCACAGTGCCATTGTTAGGAATTGTTGATACCGCCGTAATAGGGCACTTAGGTAGCGCTCATTACTTAGCGGGTATTGCCCTAGGCTCCGCTGTTATTTCTATTTTATTCTGGCTCGCTGGTTTTTTAAGAATGAGTACCACGGGACTGGTTGCTCAAGCATATGGAAAAAACGATTTAACTCAGCTTGCTGCTTTACTTAAACGAAGCTTATTGCTTGCAAGTGCAGTTGCTGTGTTATTAATTGTGTTATCCCCCTTAATAAAACACGCTATAGCTTACCTTTCAGCTGCGCATAACGATGTACTTATTCAAGCCTATCAGTACTTTAGCATTCGAATTTTTAGCGCTCCAGCGGCATTGTGTAATTTAGTGTTACTCGGTTGGATGCTTGGTGTGCACTATGGCCGAGGGCCATTTTATCTTTTGTTAGTGACTAATATAACTAACATCGTGCTCGATATTTACTTTGTTGTGTACTTAGATTGGGCGGTTGCAGGAGCTGCATGGGCATCACTTATTGCTGATTATACCGCTTTAGTATTTGCTTTGATTTTGGTTGTAAAACTAGCTAAAAAACAAGGGGTTAAATTAAACACTCCTCATTGGCTTAGCATGAGTAAAATGACTGAGTTACTTAGCTTAAACCGCGATATATTTATTCGCTCTTTAATACTGCAATTATGTTTTAGCTTTATGACATTTTATGCGGCGCGTATTGGCGAAACTACACTCGCCGCTAATGCTGTATTACTTAACTTTTTAATGTTGGTGAGCTTTGCCCTAGACGGAATTGCGTATGCCGCAGAGGCTAAAGTGGGGCAGGCGAAGGGCCAACAAAGCGTTAAAAAAATAAGGATGTGGGTTAAAATTAGTGTGTTTTGGGGAATGCTTTTTGGCATTGTATACAGTGCCTTTTTTGCATTATTTGGCAGCACTATAATCAAGCTTTTAACTAATGTACCAGAAGTAATACAAGAGGCTATTCACTATTTACCTTGGGTAATTGTATTGCCTATTTTAGCGATGAGCTGCTTTTTGTTTGACGGCGTATTTGTTGGTTTAACACGCGCTAAAAATATGCGTAACAGTATGATACTCTCAGCTGGTGTAGGCTTTTTTGGTGTGTTTTGGGTATTTATTGATTGGCAAAACAATGGACTGTGGCTTGCAATGAGCTGCTTTATGTTAATGCGTGGAGTTACATTGATTATTAAGTATCAGCGCTTAAAAGCAAATAATCAACTGCTGGATTAAGCTTACTTCCATAGGTCAGGGTCGTGATTTTTAGGGCCCATATCTTTTAAAACCTGAGAAAAGCGATTGGCAAAAATACCGCCATATCCCCAAGCTGCAAAAAAAAGTGCAGGGATTAAAATAACAATGCCGATAATTTGTAAACTGAAGTGTGTATAGTACCCAATAGATATGAAAATCACGGCTAGCACAAACAGTGCTAAGCCGCGAAAAAAGCGCTTTAAGCTCAACTTCGGATTGCTTCCTAAGCGATAAATAAGCTGCTTTAGCATCAATAATGCTTAATAGTAAGAGTGATCGCCTGCTTGGTGCTCTGTAATATCGGCAACACCAGTGATTTCTTCAAACTTAGCTATCATCTCTTTTTCGATGCCTTCTTTAAGTGTTACATCGATCATAGAACATCCATTACAACCACCACCAAATTGAAGTACAGCAATACCTTCGGCTGTTACTTCTACAAGGCTTACTTGACCACCATGGTTAGCAAGTTGTGGGTTTACTTCTGTTTCAAGCATGTGTTGTACGCGCTCGTTTAATGTAGCGTCTTCGCCAATTTTACGTGCTTTAGCATTGGGTGCTTTTAGTGTTAACTGAGTGCCCATTTTGTCGGTAACAAAATCAATTTCAGCTTCTTCTAAAAATGGTGCACTTTCTGTATCTACAACGGCATCAAAACCATTAAAGTTTAAGCGAATGTCACTGTCTTCAACAGCGTCTTCTGGACAATAAGAAACACCACACTCCGCTTGTGATGTACCAGGATTTACAACAAACACACGAATGTTGGTTTGCTGTGATTGATCTGCTAAAAGTTTAGCAAAATGCGCTTGTGCTGTTTCGGAAATTGAAATCATAAAACCGTCTATACTTGACTAAATTACTCGGATACTGCATATCATACTCCGCTCATCGTGTTGCGGCTAGTGTTGAGCGTAAAAAGTTGGCATCTATTTTAAGCAATGCTAGCGTGCAAATAACAAACATTTTTAGAGTGATTTATATGCGCTGGATAGTAACTATAATGGTGGCAATGCTTAGCTTTTCAAGTATGGCAAAACCACTTTCGTATTATTTTGAACAAGATATAGAATTTGATAAAAGTATTCCCACGCCCGAGCAAGTGCTTGGCTACGAAGTGGGTGAATGGCATGTAAGGCACGACCAACTCGTGCGCTACATGGAAATACTTGCCGATAAAAGCGATAGAATAAGCTTTGAAGTAATAGGGCGTACGCACGAGCAGCGCCCTTTAGTGATGCTGAGTATTAGCACGCCTGAAAAACTGGCCAATTTAGAGCAAATTAGACAAACCCACTTAGCACGCTTATCAAATAATGATAAAACTAAAAGCAGTGCAGAGCAGCCTGCGGTTGTTTGGATGGGTTATAGCGTGCATGGTAACGAGTCGTCAGGTAGCAATGCCGCTTTGCTGGTGGCTTATTATTTAGCTGCCGCACAAGGTGCTGAAATAGAAGAGTTACTAAATAACACTGTTATTTTACTCGACCCTTCGCTTAACCCCGACGGCTTAGCGCGATTTGCTAATTGGGCTAATAGTAATCGCGGTATGAACTTATCGAGCGATCCTCAAACCCGTGAACATGTTGAGAGTTGGCCAAGTAGCCGTACTAACCATTACTGGTTTGATCTAAACCGTGATTGGCTATTACTACAACATCCAGAATCACGCGCACGTATTGCTAAATTTCATCAGTGGAAGCCAAATGTTTTAACTGATTTTCATGAAATGGGACCAAACAGCAGCTACTTTTTTCAACCTGGTATAGCGAGTCGCAAGCACCCAATTACCCCAGATGAAAACGTAACACTCACCAAAGCAATAGCTAACTATCATGCAAAAACCCTTGATGAAAATAACGCGCTGTATTTTACAGAAGAAAGTTTTGACGATTTTTATTACGGTAAAGGTTCAACTTATCCCGATGTTAACGGCGGAGTCGGAATTTTATTCGAGCAAGCCAGCTCGCGCGGCCACGTACAAGAAACCATAAACGGTACGCTTACATTTCCTTTTACAATAAAAAATCAGCTTTTAACAAGTTTATCTACTTTTGAGGCCGCTGTTGATAATCGCGAGGCTTTATTAAACTACCAAGCTAAGTTTTACAATCAAGCAATTGATTTAGCAAAGGATGAAAGTTTTGAAGGTTACGTAGTGGAAGGTGCTAAAGACAGCACGCGCATTAAGTTATTTTTAAATCTATTAAAGCAGCATCAAATAACCGCCTACCCACTTACGAAGTCGCTAAAAGCTAACGGTAAAAGCTTTTCTACTAATAGTTATTTTATACCATTGGCTCAGCCTCAATTTCGTTTAGTGAAAGCTATTTTTAGCGAACAAAAAAACTTTGTCGATAACACGTTTTACGATGTATCGGGTTGGACGCTTGCCCATGCGTTTAATTTAGAGTTTGCGCAGGTAAAAAGTAGCCGGGGCTTAGAAGTGGCAAGCACTGAGTGGCAAAAAGCTGTAAAGCCTTCATTCGCTTCATTAAAACAGGAATATGCATTTGGCTTTGCATGGGATGATTACTTAGCGCCTAAAATGCTAAACAGTCTTTTAAAGCAAGGTATTAAAGCACGTGTTGCACTAAGCGGTTTAACGGCTCAATCACGTTCGGGAGAAATAAAATTTTCACCGGGCAGTATTATCGTACCTGCTGGGCTGCAAAATAACAGTGATTGGGTCGCTATATTAAATAAAGCCCAAACTCAATTTGGCATTGCTATTAAGCCTATTACAACAGGCCTAACACGTGAAGGTGCTGATTTAGGGTCGCGCACTATGGCGGTACTAGAAGAGCCTAAAGTGTTACTTGTAGGCGGTAAAGGCGTTAGTCAGTATGAAGTTGGCGAAGTATGGTACTACCTTGACCGTTTTGTGGGTGTTGCGCCTACGATTGTTGAAATGCAGCGTTTAAGTAGCTTGGATTTAACTAATTACACACACATTGTACTTACTAATGGTAATTACTCTGGCCTGGCTGATAGCGAAAAAGTGGCTATTAAAAGCTGGGTAAGAAAAGGCGGTGTGATTTGGGGCCACAAAGGCGGGGCTAAATTTTTAGCTGATCAGCAATTATTAAAAGCCAGCTACTTATCGCGTCAAGATGTAGCGAGTGCATTTAATACGCAAGGGTTAAACTACGCTGATAAAGATCATTTAGCAGGGCGTCAGCGCATTGCTGGTGCTATTTTTAATACTCAGGTTGATACAACACACCCACTTACGTTTTCACTTAACCGCGATACATTACCCGTGTTTAAAAACAGTACGTGGTTATTAGAAAAGTCAGATGCTCCGTTTGTAAATATTCTTACTTATCCAGAAAAGCCGCTGCTAGCAGGCTTTACTGACGGGGTAAACGAGGATCAAATTGCAGGTGGTGCAGCTATGATTGCTCACTCGTACGGACGAGGAAGTGTTATCGCCATGACAGATAACCCTGTGTTTAGAGGGTATTGGTATGGTACTAGTCGCTTACTAAGTAACGCTTTGTTTTTTGGCCATACATTCAGAGTAAATGGCGGTTAATACTATTTATATTTAAAACAGGCTGCTAAGGCCTGTTTTAAGCCACAGAGTTTTATACATTTGTGGTTAGTTTTAAATATGACATTTCTATGAATTTACAATGCAGACGCATTTTAGTTCGTCATTTTAATTTACTATCTACCCTCTTTTAAAAGCATTATCGCTATAGGTTTAATTATGGTTTCCAGAAGACAGTTTCTTTTGAGTGCAGGTACGCTTGCATTTATCGGCCTTTCTAAAAGCGCATTTGGTAAAGTTACTTTAGCTAACTTAGCAGATAGCGTATATGCATACGGTGGTTTAATTCCTGATACAAAAAAACTACTCGATTTACCTGCTGGTTTTAGCTACAAGGTTATTTCTCAATTGGGCGATACTATGGATGATGGCTTAAATGTGCCGGATAAAGCCGACGGCATGGGCTGTATAGCACTTGACGAAGACACTGTCGCGTTAGTTCGTAACCACGAACTTTCCCCTAAAAATATTAAGCACGCAGCCACTAGTATTCAATTGCATAAAACACCGTTAGCGTATGATGAATTTGAAGATGGCGTGGCGTTACCTGGCGGCACAAGCCATATAATTTACAATATGAAAGAGCACAAAAAAGAACAAGAATACTTATCCTTATGTGGAACAATACGCAATTGCTCTGGTGGTATTACTCCATGGGGGAGTTGGCTTACTTGCGAAGAAACAGTCGCTAGTCAGGCCGATGGATTAGGCAAATCTCACGGTTATATATTTGAAGTACCTGCTACGGCAAAAGGTTTGGTAAAACCAGAACCACTTGTTGCAATGGGCCGATTTAATCATGAAGCCGCTGCAATCGATCCACGTACAGGCATTGTTTATCTTACTGAGGATAGGGGTGATAGTTTATTTTATCGTTTTATTCCTAATGAATATGGCAAACTTAATAAAGGTGGCCAGTTGCAGGCTATGGTTATTAAAAAACACGCTCAATTTGATACCCGAAATTGGAGTGAAACTGCAATGCTTAAACACACACAAATGGAAGTTGAGTGGGTTGATTTAGATGATCCACAGAGCCCAAAAGATGATTTAAGAATAAGAGGTCACAAACAAGGAGCTGCACTGTTTGCCCGTGGAGAAGGTATACACTGGGGCAATAACGAGCTTTATTTTTGCTGCACTAACGGCGGTAAAAAGCAGCTTGGGCAAGTAATGAAATATCAGCCATCGGAATTTGAAGGCGCTGATAATGAAAGCGCTTCACCAGGTAAAATAGAACTATTTGTAGAAAGCGAAGACGAGTCGTTATTTAACTTTGGTGATAATTTAACTGTTGCACCTAATGGTCACCTTATTGTTTGTGAAGACCAATATACAGATATAGTAGATAACCATTTACGTGGTGTTACACCTACCGGAGAAGTGTATACGTTTGCGCGCTTAGCTGAGCAAACAGAACTAGCCGGCGCTTGTTTTTCACCCGACGGGACTACGTTATTTGTAAATGTATACTCGCCAACTAAAACGCTCGCCATTACTGGCCCTTGGGCTCGCTTTAAAGCATAGCCATGTAACCTGTTAAGCGTCTAAGGTTTACAATGCTTAACAGGTTTATTATGCGTATAAATAATCAATTATTCTATCGACACACCTTGTAGTAACGTTATAGTATATCTATTATGCAAGCATCTGTTTTACATTCACTTAGAAACCACAAAGCATTATTAAACTACAGTGCGGTGTTTTTTTTGTTGTTCAGTGTTTTTTCTGTATGGCACGATACTGCACATGTCTTAAAAACTGAGCAAGAATGTGAGCTGTGCTTAAGCTCCCTTGATTTAGAACATTCTATACCTGCCAAAGTAAGCCTGTTTGCGCTAAATACAGATCATTTTTCTGCAATACAATTTAGTAGCCAGCACTTTTATAGTGAATTTGTGGCTGTTGCAGGAAACAGAGACCCTCCAATTGTTATCTTAAATTAACCAGATCTCTAATTAAGCGGCTTTCTAACCAATTAAAGTAGTGTTGATATTTAAATTATTTTGCTAGCGAGGGCTTTTTAGTGCGCGAAATAAATTTATGATTCAGAGATCTGGTTAAGTTCATCAGTTAAAACATCCTTAGCACTCTTAATAATAACGAGTGTGTTTTATTGTGTACTTTAGAGATAACAAAATGAAAAGTAACTATTCACCTTTAGTAATCGCTTTATTAGCAGCAATGAGTAGCACGGCGTATGCCGATGAAAAAAACCTTCAAAAAGACGAAACAGACATTGAAAGAGTCTTAATTACAGCGTCGCCAATAAAGCGTACGGTGCTTGAGTCAAGCACCCCTGTAACAATTTTAAGTGGCGAAGAGTTAGATCAAAATCAAGCTGCAACGTTAGGCGATACATTAAAAAGTGTACCCGGGGTACACAGCTCTTATTACGGACCTGTGGCAAGTAGCCCTATTATTAGAGGCTTAGATGGCCCAAGAATTAAAGTGGTTCAAAATGGTTTAGGTGCATCAGATGCATCGCGTGTAGGGCCAGATCATCAGGTTTCAACCGAAACATCTACAGCCACCCAAATTGAGGTTTTAAGAGGCCCAGCTACGCTTTTATACGGCAGTGGTGCTATTGGCGGAGTAGTAAATGTGGTCGATAACCGCTTACCTACGCAAAGGCAAGAAGGCGTAAGTGGTGAAGTATTTGCGCAGTACGATAATGTTGCAGATGCTAAAGTTCTTTCAACAGATTTAAACGCAGGTTCCGGCGATTTTGCTTTTCATATTGATGGATATACCCGTAAAACCGATGATTACAAAATCCCTGTACCAGCAGATATTGATGAAGACGGTGGCAGTACTACACTTGCAAACTCAGATATTGACGCAAGTGGCTATAACCTAGGCGCAGGCTGGATAACTGACGATATGCGCGTTGCTTTTTCGTATGGGCATATGGACTCTGACTATGGCTTACCGGGTGAAGAGGGCGTATTTATAAAGCTCAACCAAGATCGCTATCAAGGCGTAGTGGATTGGAATAATTTAGATGGCTTTATAAAAGCAGTGCATTGGCAAAACGCTTATACCGATTACGAGCACTCTGAAATTGAAGGGGCTGAAATTGGCACTACTTTTAAAAACGAAAGTATAGAGTCAAGGTTGTGGGCTGAGCATGCACCTGTTTATGGCTGGAAAGGAATTGTGGGCTTACATTATAACCATAGCGATTTTGAGGCGATTGGTGAAGAAGCATTTACGCCTCCAACCAAAACAGACAGCATTGCTGCATTTTTAATGGAGGAGAAAAAAGTAGGCTCGCTATTGTGGCAAGTAGGTACTCGTGTTGAGCAGTCAACACATAATGTAGACAATGACTTTTTTACAGCCCTTAGTTCGCCTAACTCAGTTTCGTTTGACGATAAAGATTATGACGCGGTTTCAGGTTCTGCTGGTGTTGTATGGAGTATCAATGATAGACACTCATTAGCTTTCAATTACGCATATTCACAGCGTGCACCTTCAGCTTCAGAAATATATGCATATGGGCCCCATATTGGCTCTGGTACTTACGAAGTTGGCGGTGGATTTGAGCTTAGTAACAACGCCGGTCAATATAGTGTTGTTCAATCTAATGACAGTATGGATAAAGAGGTTTCAAATAATTTAGACCTTACATATAGATATACTGGCGATACATGGAACGCTAACGTTAGCATCTTTAATAACGATATTAGTGACTATGTTTTTGAAAGCTTCACAGATTTAGTTATCAGTGATGGTGCTTTTATTACCTCAGCCGATTACGAAAACCAAGTGGCTGTTTCAGGTGAACCTAACGACGAAGCTGATGGCTTGCCTGTCGTGTTGTTTGCACAGCAAGACGCTCGTTTATATGGATATGAAGCGCATGTAGATTGGCATTTAAACGATGATTGGCGTTTAGAAGTGTTTACCGATTATACGCGCGCTAAATTAGAATCAGGCGGTAATGTACCAAGAATACCACCAATGAGAGTTGGCTCGTCAGTACATTATGAATATGGAAATTGGCACACCGAAGTGGAAGTCATTCGTAATGCTAAACAAGACAAAATAGCGGATAACGAAACTTCAACAAAGGGTTATACCATGCTATCGGCCTCAGCTAATTATTACCTAGATTTAGGCGATGTAGATATGACCATTTATATAAAAGGCGATAACTTAACTGATCAAGAAGGGCGTGTGCATTCATCGTACTTAAAAGACGAAGCCCCTTTACCGGGACGCTCAGTTAGTTTAGGCGTAAGAGCTCGTTTTTAAATGAAATAATTAAAGCGGCGTTAAACAGGTGGTAAATGCCCACACATGTTTAGCGCCCGCTTGTTTTAAAGCTTGTGTAGCAGCATTAAGTGTAGCGCCTGTTGTCATCACATCATCAATAATAGCAATTGTTTTACCGCTCATATCCTGTGTACAAATAAAGGCATTTTTTAAATTTTTAACTCGCTTAGCTTTTGAAAGTTCAGATTGCGCTTGCGTTTTTTTATTGCGAATAAGGCTGTTATTTAAAGGTGCAACTTTAATTAATAAAGGTCGCCACACTTGGCTTACTTGATTAAAACCACGCGTAACAAATCGACTTTTATGCAACGGTAAAATAATAAAGAAGTCTGGCAGAGTAGGGCTTTGCTCAAAAAACTGCGTAAGCTGTTTTTCAATGACTTGCTGTAATGCCTTTTTATAATGAATTTGGTTATTAAATTTAAGCTGTTTAAGCCAGAGCTCAAAAGGTGCTTGATAAAATGCACAAGCAAATAACGTATCAAATTCACAGTTAGGAAACATGTCAACAATATCAGGTCGGTGCAGTAAATTTTTATGCGCTGTAAAATCAAATAATGGTAAGTCTTCAAGGCAAAAACTACATAACCCTAAATTAGTAGTAATAGGGCTTTGGCATTGCACGCAGTATGAAGGAAATAACCAATTTAAAACCGCCTGTTTCATTGATACAACCTTCGCATTGCAATCGCCTTTTTAAACGCTATGATGAGCCTAAGTTTGGTAAAGGTTTGGTAAATATGCAAAATGAGTTAGTGCTATTGCACGGATGGGGAATGAACCAAGGCGTTTGGCAATTAATAAAGCCAGAGCTAGAGTTTTTATATTCAGCAAATGTACGCAGTCTTGATTTACCTGGGTTTGGTGATAGCCCTGCTTGCCCAACGCCCTACACTTTACATGATGCGGCAGCACTTTTAAGTGAGCAACTAAAGCCAGACTCTATTCTAATGGGGTGGTCGTTAGGTGGCTTATTTGCTCTTTATATTGCTAAGCATTGGCCAGAAAAAGTATCAAAAGTAATTTTAATTGCCTCAACCCCTTTTTTTGCTGAGGCAGATAATTGGCCGGGAATAAAAGCAAATGTATTGGCGCAGTTTAAAGAGCAGTTAGTTAACCATCGAGAAAAAACAATAGAGCGCTTTTTAGCTATTCAAGCAATGGGTAGTGGGTCGGCACGTGATGATATAAAGCAGCTTAAGCAATTACTAAATCAGTACGGCGCACCAAAAAGTGAAGCATTGAGTGCAGGTTTAGATATTTTACAAAATGACGACTTGCGTGACTTATTTGCACATTGCTCTGTGCCGATTAAAGCTATATTTGGTCGGTTAGATGCGTTGGTGCCGTACAAAGCGATTAGTAAAATGGCAGCACTAAATGCTGACTTTGAATACGAGGTGTTAGATAAAGCCTCACATGCGCCGTTTATTTCTCATAAAGATGAGTTTTTATCTACCGTTAAATCAATGCTTTAAAATAGAGAAAATATTAACGTTGTTTAAAGCTTTATTTTGTATATAACCTGAGCGATAATTAAACAATGTTTAGTTGGTGGAGGTTTTATTATGCCAATAGGGTCTGTATTTAATAGTGGTGTTGAAGGGTTTAATCGTGCAAGCCAAGGTATAGAAAAGGCAAGCGCTGAGATTAACCGTGCCAGCATAGATCAGCAAGACGATGCGCAATTAGCGCAACAGCGTCAGCTAACAGCCGCACGCCCAGAAGAAGCGGTTACTGCACCCGTTGCACAGCCCGCGCGTGTTGACGAAGCACTTGTGAATTTAAAAGTGGAAGAGTTTAACGCCAAAGCTAATACGCAGTCTATTCAAACGGCCGATGACGTATTAGGCACGTTAATAGATATTAAAGTGTAGCAATAATGAATATCGTCACGCCTTTTCCGTCAATCAATATAAACACCGCAAATGTTTATACGGAATCTGCACGGCGTGACAATCAACTTCGGGAAGTTATTCCAGCTCCAGCGTCAAGTAGCGCAAGCAATACTGAAACTAAAGCCCAAAGCGACGCTGAAAAAGCTAAGCTGCCAGGCAGTAATAGTGATGTATCGACTTATGATGCCACCGGTAAACTAGCTGACGATAAAGCAATTGATCAGCGTGAAGGTAATTCAGAAAATTCAGAGAGTACTGATCAAGAGGGCGAGCAAGAAGCGTCTCAACAAGAAACTGAGCAAGAAGAGCAACAGCTCGAACAAGAGCAACAACAAATAAAAGAACTGAAAGCGCGCGATACCGAAGTGCGAGTTCATGAGCAAGCGCACGCCTCTGTAGGGGGGCAGTATGCTGGCTCTCCTAGTTATGAATACCAGCGCGGTCCAGATGGCACAAATTACGCTATTGGCGGTGAGGTACAAATTGATGTATCTGAAATCCCAGATGATCCGCAAGCGACAATAGATAAAATGCAAACGGTACGTGCAGCGGCACTTGCCCCAGCAGAGCCATCAAGTGCCGACAGAGCAATCGCTGCTGATGCAACACAAAAAATGGCGGCTGCCCAAGCTGAGCTTTCAGCTCCTAAAGAAGAGCAAACTGAAGAAAGTGAGCAAAGCACTAAACTCTCATCAAACGAAACCAGCACAGCAGAATCACAAAGCGATACTAATACAGAGCAATCACGCGATCCTGAAGTAGACGCACGAGCCGGTCGTATTGCTAATTTTTATCAAATGACGAGCTCTCCACAAAGTGAAAGTGGCTTTTCGGCGTATGGTTGATTAGGTTTAGGTTAGTTAGCATTAAAACAATATAAATAATAAAAAAGCCGCATTAGCGGCTTTTTAAGTTTAGTAAGTTAACAGCGTTTACTTTTTAGTTTTTGCGTTAGCAAATGCATCTGCAAATGCATTACCCATCATCGCATTGCCATTATCGCGTTTTGGCTTAGCTGCGCGAGGTTGCTGTGAGTTGCTGTTACGTTGTTTTTGAGGAGCAGTGGGTTTATTACTTGTGTCTATGTCGTCATCTAAACGCATAGTAAAGCTAATACGTTTACGAGCTGCGTCTACTTCAACTACTTTTACTTTTACAATGTCGCCAGCTTTTACTACTTCGCGAGGGTCTGAAATAAACTTATTAGTAATAGCTGAAATATGTACAAGGCCATCTTGATGAACGCCTACATCAACAAACGCACCAAAGTTGGCAACGTTAGATACAACACCTTCTAAAATCATACCTGGTTTAAGGTCGCTAATTTTTTCAACGCCCGCTTTAAATTCAGCAGTTTTAAACTCAGGACGCGGATCGCGACCAGGTTTATCAAGCTCACTAATGATATCGGTCACCGTTGGTAAACCAAATTTCTCGTCAATATAGTCGTTAGCAGCAAGTTTATTTAAAAAGTCACTGTTACCAATTAAGCTACTTACATCAAGGCTATTACGTTCACAAATACGTTTAACAATTGGGTAAGCTTCAGGGTGAACAGATGAATTATCTAGAGGGTCACTTCCATTGTTGATACGTAAAAAGCCGGCTGCTTGTTCAAAGGCTTTTGGCCCTAAACGTTCAACTTTTTTAAGTTCACTACGCTTAGTAAATACGCCGTTAGTATCGCGGTAATTAACAATGTTTTGCGCTAGTGTTTTGTTTAAGCCAGACACACGAGTAAGTAATGGCACTGAGGCCATATTTAAATCTACACCTACTGAGTTTACACAGTCTTCAACTACAGCTGTTAGCGTTTGCCCCAATTGACTTTGTGACACATCGTGTTGATATTGGCCTACACCAATTGATTTTGGCTCAATTTTAACAAGTTCAGCAAGAGGGTCTTGTAAACGACGAGCAATAGATACAGCTCCTCGTATAGAAACATCTAAATCTGGAAATTCGTTAGCAGCAAATTCAGAGGCTGAGTAAACCGATGCACCCGCTTCGCTCACCATAATTTTATTAATTTTAAGCTCGGTATTGGCTTTAATTAGTTCGGCAACTAATTTATCTGATTCGCGAGAAGCCGTGCCATTACCGATCGCAATCAGCTCTACTTTATGTTGACGACAAAGCTGTTCTAATGTGCGAAGTGATTTATCCCAATGATTTTGTGGCGCATGAGGGAAAATAGTTTGTGTGGCAAGCAATTTACCTGTGCTATCTACAACGGCAATTTTACAGCCAGTTCGTAAGCCAGGATCGAGCCCTAAAGTAGTTCGCGGGCCTGCTGGAGCTGCCATTAATAAGTCTTTTAAGTTTTTAGCAAATACATCAATAGCGCCAGTTTCTGCTTTTTCGCGCATTGCTGCTAAAAACTCATTCTCAAGGTGTAAGCCGAGTTTAATTTTCCATGCCCATTGCACAACATTTAAAAGCCACTCGCTTGCAGCTTTATATTTAATGTCTAAGCGGTAATGCTCGGCAATCATTTGTGCGCATAGTTGCGCTGAATTTTCTGAGTTAGGCTCTGGGTTTACGTTTAACTGTAGAATGCCTTCGTTACGAGCGCGCAACATAGCTAGTGCACGGTGAGAAGGAACTTTTTTAAGGGCTTCTTGATGCTCAAAGTAATCTCGGTATTTAGCGCCAGCTTGTTCTTGCCCTTTAATAAGAGCGCTTTCTATAGCGCCGTTTTGGCTTATGTAACTTCTAAATTTAGCAAGCAATTTAGCGTCTTCGGCAAAGCGCTCCATTAAAATAAACTTAGCGCCATCAAGTGCTGCTTTGGTATCTGCAATGCCTTTCTCGGCATTTACAAATTGTTCAGCTTGTTGCTCTGGGTTTAAATTTGCATCGTTAAATAGTGCATCGGCAAGAGGCTCTAGGCCTGCTTCAATTGCTATTTGGCCTTTAGTACGGCGCTTAGCTTTATAAGGTAAGTATAAATCTTCAAGCTCTGTTTTACTTTGTGCGCTGGCAATATCGGCGCTTAGCTCGGCGGTGAGTTTATTTTGCGATTCTATCGTCGATAAAATAAAACCACGGCGCTCTTCAAGTTCTCGTAAGTACGACAAGCGTTGCTCTAAAAGACGCAGTTGAGTGTCATCTAATCCACCAGTGATTTCTTTACGGTAACGTGCAATAAAAGGAACAGTTGCGCCTTCATCAAGTAACTTTGTTGCTGCAACAACCTGTTGCTGCTGTGCATTTAGCTCTGAGGCTAAACGTGCAGAGATATCGCTCATGCAAAAACCTTTTTATACAATAAAATAAGACCAGAAGCGTGTTACTGGCGTCGTTAATTGCTTGAATAATATCACAGGAGGTAGTAATAAAAAGCTCTTAAAGCAAGCTATTTTACTTGCTTTAAGATGGTTGGGTTGGGAGTAAATTACTGCGGTTAAAAGAGCGCTCTAGTGAGGGTGCTCAATGTTTTCTAATACTTCACTGAAAGAGTGGGCTATTGGCGTAATATGTACTGGTATGTGTAATGTTTTAGCTATTTGGCGAGCTGAAATTAAGCCGCAAATTTCGCTGCTGGCTGTTGTTACCAATAAAAACATCGTGCCTTGGTGCTCCATCGTTTGAAGCGCATCACCAATACATGCGTAGCTTAAGCTTTGCATGCTTACACCTGTAAGTTTACTAATAGGGGTCATGATGTCGCGTAAGCTCACTTCGCTTTTTGGTGTATTTAAACGCTGGGCAATAATAGTGATTTTAGAGCTTTGTAGATCAGCGCTAGAAACCAGCCCAATTAATTTTTGATTTTCATCAGTGACTAAAACAAAGTCTGATTGTTGTGCACTTACTTGTTTTAGTGCTTCAGTTATCGTTGTTCCGTACTGTGCACGGATTGGCGTTTTATGGGTAAAGTTATTTACCATTTTTAACGCAGGAGATGATAAATCAATTAATGGTTGATCGTCTGCAAATGTGCTAGCAATAACACCGTGAGATACATTTTGGGTACGTAATTCTTTAAAGTTAGACATAATAGTCACCTTAGTCGTTATAAAATTTAATTAAGTTGTAAAATAATGAATTAAATTAAATAGCTAGGTGGTCCACGTTGGTACGCAGTGCTAAAAGGTCTGTTTAAATTAGTGCTCTTATAAAAAGAGTTTACGACATTAGGAAGTGGTTGAAGCGCCCTAAAGGTAAATGCATTAACGTGAGAGTCAACGTCAAAGTCGAGGTTAGCTTGGTCAGGAACATCGCAAGCAATAAAGTGGTTGGTTAGCTTAGCGCTATCAATGTTTACTTGTGTAGTATTGGCATGCAGAGACAAACTTACACTCATAAAAAGTGTAAATAATACGGCATTACTTAATATGCGCTGTACTACGTTTGACATGGCCACTACCTTAAAAAATACAGGTTAACCAAATAACCTGATTAACTCTCTTATAACCTACTCAAATAGATTACACAATAAAAAGTTAATATGATCTGAATCAAAGTTTTTATTGATAACTACTGTTATTGGGCTTTATTTTTGATATTCAATACTATTTACGTACCACTCCTTTTTACCTTGAGGTGTAACTACTTCAAAATCGTCATCTACTTGCTTTTTAATAAGTGCGCGAGCCATCGGTGAATCGATTGATATGTAATCTTTGCGATCGTAAATTTCATCAGGGCCTACAATTCTGAACTTTTTAGTTTCACCTTGCTCATTTTCTATTTCTACCCAAGCACCAAAAAATACTTTACCAGCTTGCTCTGGTGAGTAATCAATAATTTTTAAATCGGGCAAACGCTTGCGTAAATAGCGCACGCGGCGATCAATTTGACGCAGTAGTCGCTTATTGTATTGATAGTCTGCATTTTCAGAGCGATCACCTAAGCTTGCTGCCCAACTTACAATTTTGGTTACTTCAGGGCGCTTTACGTTCCATAAATGGTCGTGCTCTTGTTGCAGCTGCAAATACCCCTCTCGGGTCACTAAGTTTGTTTTCATGATGAATTCTTTATTAACTCTAATGGTGTGCACGTTATTAAAATTGCCAAAATTTGTCGAGCGTAAACTTTAATAATATAGCTTTGAAATGTTCAGTAACAATCTAAGCAAGTAATTAGTTTTTGATTATTAAGTTTTTCATTTATATTAACTATTAACTGGATATAAAAATAAGAAACACAATGAGACATGAAACTACAAAAGTATTGGTTGTCGATGATGACATGCGCTTGCGCAGCCTGCTAGAGCGTTATTTAGTAGAGCAAGGCTTTATTGTTAGGACGGCTGCAAATTCAGAGCAAATGGATAGGCTCATTGAACGTGAAAACTTTCACTTAATGGTTCTCGATTTAATGCTCCCAGGCGAAGACGGCTTATCTATTTGCCGCCGCTTACGTCAAAAAGAAAACGAAATTCCTATTGTTATGCTTACTGCAAAGGGTGATGAGGTAGACCGCATTATTGGTCTTGAGCTTGGTGCCGATGACTACATTCCAAAACCATTTAACCCACGCGAATTATTAGCGCGTATTAAAGCTATTTTACGCCGTCGAGCAAAAGAGGTTCCCGGTGCGCCAGCCGCTGAAGAAAACTTAATAGCTTTTGGTAAATTTACACTTAATTTGGCAACACGCGAAATGAGCGAAGGCGATAAAACTATATCACTAACCAGCGGCGAGTTTGCAGTGTTAAAAGCTTTGGTCTCGCACCCAAGAGAGCCACTTAGCCGCGACAAATTAATGAATCTTGCTCGTGGGCGTGATTACAGTGCGCTTGAGCGCAGCATTGATGTACAAGTATCACGACTACGCCGCATGATTGAAGTAGATGCGGCTAATCCACGCTATATTCAAACCGTTTGGGGTTTAGGCTACGTGTTTGTTCCTGACGGTGAAAAGTAATTTATATGGGATTTTTTCCGCGTAGTGCATTTGGACAAACCGTTTTTTTAGTGGCCGCTTTGCTGCTAATAAACCAAATTGTGTCGTATGTTACGGTAAGCTTTTATGTTGTAAAGCCCACCATAGAGCAAGTTAATTTAATGCTCGCAAAGCAAATTAAAACTGTATTTATTGACTGGGAAGACGGGGTCGAAATTAACGACGAAGTGTCGGCTAAGTTTTTTGAAATTACTGGAATTGAGGTAATGACTCAGCGCGAAGCAATGCGCCAAGGGCTTGGTCAAACTCGCGAATACTCAATGCTTTCACGTAGTATGTCTGAGCAATTAAATGGCTCTGCACGAGTGCGTATTAGCCAAACCGATCCATTAATATACTGGGTAGAAGCACCACAAGCACCAGGCTATTGGGTCAAAGTGCCGCTATCAGGCTATCAAGAAAACAACCTCGAGTTTTTAACTTTTTACTTATCAAGTATTGGCTTTTTAAGTGTTTTAGGTGGCTGGTTATTTGCTAGGCACTTAAACCGCCCGTTAAAAGCATTGCAACAAGCGGCGGTAAAGGTAGGCAAAGGCGACTTTAGCTCTAAGCTTGATGAAGAAGGCTCAACCGAAGTAATCGAAGTTACTCGTGCATTTAATCAAATGTCGCGCGGTATAGCCGCTCTTGAAAACGACCGCCGTTTATTAATGGCTGGCGTATCTCACGATTTACGCACGCCACTTACCCGTATTCGCCTTGCAACTGAGATGATGGTTGATGAAGATGATTACCTCCGTGAAGGCATTATTTACGATATAGAAGACATGAACGGTATTATCGATCAGTTTATTGAGTATTTACGCCACCATAAACGTGAAGAACTCGCCTGCGAAGATATAAACGCCTTAGTTGCTGAGGTTGTTCATTCAGAGCTACAACACCAGCGCACAATCATATTTAAGAGCAATCCAAGTATAGGCAAAATTCCATTGAGTTCTGTGGCTATTAAGCGTGTAATTACAAATATGATAGGTAATGCATTGCGTTACTCTGAGGATGATATTGAAGTACTGAGTTACTTTAATTCAAATAAAAAATACGTAGTTATTGCGGTTAACGATAAGGGGCCAGGTATACCTGAAAGCGAGCTTGAATCTGTATTTGAACCTTTTAAACAAGGGGATGCAGCGCGTGGCAGCGAAGGCAGTGGGTTAGGCCTTGCTATTATTAAACGCATTATTGATATGCATGACGGCAAAGTGAAATTAGAAAACCGCCCAGAAGGTGGCTTAAGTGCACAAATTTATTTACCGATTAAGGCGCTTAACTCTGCACAGTAAACTGTGCAGAGTTACTTACTCAATGACTTAAAGTGCTTTAAAGCGAATGGCTGTGCCACCGCTGGTAGCGAGTTTTAAGGTTAGTTTATCGTTTGTGGTGACTACGCGCTTTTCGATATTTAAATCATATGGATTATTTTTCCACTCTGCGTTTTTACCGTCTTGATAAATTTGCGCTTCAAACTTTTTACCTTGCTCTAAAAAGTCGAGCTTTACTTCAATAGTACGGGCTTTTTCGTCGGTTACGGCGCCTAAGTACCAATCATTACCTGTGTATTTATCGCGTTTGCGTTCTTTACGTGCAAATACAATAAAGTCGCCCACTTCGCCATCAAGAGCAATACTTTGCTGCCAATCTGTTGGTACGTCTTGTATAAATTGAAATGCGTCTGGCTTAGCTAAATAGTTTTTAGGTAAGTCGGCGGCCATTTGAATTGGGCTATATAACACAACATAAAGCGCAAGCTGTTTTGCAAGCGTAGTTTGTGGGCGGTTTGTATCATCCCCTAAACCATTAAAGCTCATATCAAAAATACCCGGTGTAAAGTCCATAGGGCCAGAAAGCATACGTGTAAAAGCAAGCATTGGTACATGCTTTGGTGGGTTAGGAGGCGAACCCCATGCATTATATTCTTGCCCACGTGCACCTTCTCGCGCAATCCAATTAGGGTAAGTACGGCGCAGGCCAGTATCTTTAATGGGCTCGTGGGTATTAATACTAATTTTATGTTTAGCAGCCAGTTTTACGTTGTGTAGGTATTCGTTAACCATAAATTGGCCATCATGCCATTCATGGCGCGCAATACCGTTTTTGTCTATACGTTTTATATTACCGCCATCAGCCACATAACCCGTTTTAACTTGGCTTACGTTTGATTTTTCGTAAAGAGCAAAAGCATCTTCCATTTGGTCACGGTAATTACTTACATTACCCGATGTTTCGTGATGTCCAATGAGTTGTACGCCTTTTTGTTTGCCGTATTGAGTCAGCGCAGCTATGTCAAAGTCGTCGTATGGTTTGGTAAAGTTAAATACATCACCATTAAAATACCAATCGCCATCCCAGCCTTCATTCCAACCTTCTACTAGCACACCATCAAATCCGTACTCAGCCGCAAAATCCATATAGTATTTTGTGGTTTGTGTGGTTGCACCGTGTTTTTTTCCGCTGCCCCATGTTTGCGTGTTTATATGCATGCCCCACCAAATACCTACGTATTTTCCTGGTTTTACCCACGACACATCACCGAGTTTATTAGGCTCGTTTAAATTTAATATAATGTCTGAATTAACTAAACCCACGGCGCTGTCGGCAATTTGAATGGTACGCCACGGGGTATTAAACGCGCCTTGTTTTTTAACCGCAATACCGTCTGACCACGGTGTTAAATCAGCTGTAAACGTACCTGGGCGGCGCTGATTTAGTACCATACCTGCGTAATCAACAAGGGCCGCTTCATGAATACTTACGTGAGTGCCATCATTTGTTTTAAACGTAAATGGTGTGTGGGCTAGCGCCGCTTCGTTAAGCGCGGTGGTGCTGTAAACGTACTCATAACGGTTCCAACCACGAGCGGGGATCCACCAAGCTTTAGCGTTGTGACTATTATTTATTGCAAACTCAGTTAGCTCTTTAGTTATATATGTTTGCTCAAAGCCTGCTTGTTTAGGTACTTCGTATCTAAAGCCGACTCCACTATTAAATGCGCGAAAACGAATGGTATAAGTGCCTAAGTTAGGTTCTTTTTTTGTAAAGGTAACAGCTACTTCGTAATGTTTATCTGTGACTGTTTGGCGCTCTCCCCATGGCTGTTGCCACTGTGAGTCTTCGCTTCGCTGCTTGATATCTTTAATTTTAAAGCCATCACTAAACGCAGCTTGAGTTTTAAATTCAAAACCAAGCAGCGATTTATTTATAATAGGCTTATTTTTAAATTTTATAGAGTAGCTTGGTGTGGTGTTTTCATCAGAAATAGTGACCGTTATTTGTGTGTCTGGCGATTTTAGCTCAACCGTTTTTGCGTAGCTGTTGCTAGCAAAGGCTAAAAGCACAAGTGCTGGTATTCTCATTGTGTGTCCTTAGGTGAGTCAGTGGTGACATTTAAGGATAATGACAGTTGTAAATTAATACGACTGGTTACATACGTATTCAATGTTTTAAAAAATAGAAAGAATTTAACTACTTGTTCGGTCTATAATGTAAATAAATTGATAATAGCGATGACTAATATGATCAAAGTTTTAGTTTATGTATTTTTATTATGTGCCAGCGCTCAGGGCTTTACCGCCAATATAACGATAAAAAATTCAAGTAATGAGCCCTTAGCTAATGCCGTTGTGTGGTTAACCGCTAGCGGTTCTACTGAGATTACCGTGCCCGAAGCTCCTTATGCAATGAGTCAACAAAATAGAGAATTTATTCCGCGAATATTAGTTGTTCCGCAAAATGCAAAAGTAGAATTTCCAAATGCGGATTCTATCATGCACCACGTTTATTCATTTTCTAAAGCAAAAACATTTGAATTAAAGCTATATAAAGAGCAGCCAAAAGCACCGATTATTTTTGACCAAACGGGTGTGGTTGAGCTTGGCTGTAATATTCACGATTGGATGCTAGGTTATATAGTGGTCGTCGATAGCACTGTGTTTGCAATTACAGATGAAAACGGTAAGGCTAATTTACAGACCGGCGCGGGCGAATATACGTTAAGTGTTTGGCATTCAGGGTTTAGTGATATAAGTAACGTTGAAACTAAAAACGTGATTGTAGGTACGCAACCGCTTGAATATAAAGTTAAACAGGAAGTAGCCGCGCAAATTGATTTTGCAACGGATGAATTCGATGATTATTAATCGCACTTTAACGTTTGTATTTTTAGTTAGTATTTTATTTTTTAGTGCTGCGCTACATGCGCAGGTTAAAGGTTTGATACAAGTTAGAACCGTACAAGGTGATGATAATACAAGCTTTCAAGATGGTGGAATTGGCCTCTATCGCCATGATACAAAAAGTGATGAGCTTATTTTATCGCAGGGTATTTTAGATTTTAATGTTGATTTAGCATCTAGTTGGTCGGCTCATGGGGTATTAAATTTAAATCAAGATCCTGATGTTGGCTTAGGCTTAACACAAGCTTATATTAAGTATCAGCCTCTAACTGATAGTAAGTACAAATGGCATGTGCGCGGTGGTGGTTTTTATCCGCTCATGTCGCTTGAAAACCCCGATATTGGCTGGACTTCTCCTTATAACTACACAAACTCAGCCATTAATAGCTGGATAGGCGAAGAGTTACGTACCGTTGGTATCGAAGCAACTCTTAAACGCCCAGCTAAACGCTTTAATTCTAAGCATAGTTTTAGCTTTGTAGGTGCTACGTTTAAAGGCAATGATCCTACCGGTACTTTACTCGCTTGGCGTGGCTTTGCATTGCACGATAGACAAACCACATTTAATGAAGGGGTTAACATTGGCCCTATAGCCTCATTAAATGAGTTTGATTTACGCTGGCAATCGGGCCGTGTTTTGCCCTTTGAAGAAGTAGATGGGCGATTTGGCTATTATGCAGGTGTACATTGGGATTACTTAAAAAAATCGCAATTTCGTGTTTATTACTACGATAATAACGGCGACCCCAGTACTGTAAATTATAGCTCTGGGCAGTATGCATGGGACACTCGCTTTACGAGCGTTGCCTGGCTATATAAATTTAATAGCAAAACTCGCTTTATAGCACAGGTGCTCAATGGTGAAACCGAAATGGGTGCGAATGCTTTAATTGATAATGCGTTTTACAGCCATTACTTAATGCTAAGCCATAAAGAAGGTAAGCATCGAGTTTCAGTACGCTATGATTACTTTAAAGTGACAGATAACGACACCACTGCGTTTGATCCTAATGCGAGCCATGGGGAGGGAGTAACCGCAACGTGGCGCTACCAGCTCAGTAATAGTTGGCAATTAGGTGTTGAAGGCTCTGCGATTAAAAGTTTTATAAAAAATAGAGCCGCCAGCGGCTTTGCACAGCGCATATCGCAGCAGCAAATTATGTTAAACGCTCAATGGCGTTTTTAAAGTACAAAAAAGGGAGCTTTTAAAGCTCCCTTTTAGTTTCAAAAAAAGTGTAAATTATTTTTTATCAAAAGCGCGTTTCATGTAGTTAGGTGTAGCGAGTGCACCATGGTGAATACCGCTGTTGTAGTATTCACTTTGCTTGGCTATTTGTGCTGCGCCGTCTTCTCTAAAGCCGCTAAATGCCTCTGATTTACGAGCAAGTGTTACCGACCATAAACCGCTTGGGTAAATTGGTTGTGGGAATGGCAGTGTTTGTAAATCATTAAATCCTACACTTAACATAGCTTCACGCATTTCAACTAACAATGGCATGTGCATAAGTGGCGATTCACTTTGCTGTACTAAAATACCGCCTGGGCGAAGTGCATTTAGGCAGCTTGTGTAAAACGCATGGTTAAATAACCCCTCACCAGGGCCTACTGGATCTGTACCATCAACAATAACAACGTCGATAGACTCACCCGCAGCTTCGCGCATGTATTTAATGCCATCATCAAACATAACGGTTGCACGAGGATCGTTATTAGACTCGCAAAGCTCTGGGAAGTATTTTAACGACATTTGCGTCACTACTTCGTCTATATCTATTTGGGTTACGGTTTCTACATCTGGGTGTTTTAATACTTCGCGTAATGTACCGCAGTCGCCGCCGCCAATAATGACCACGTTTTTAGGATTTGGGTGCGCTAAAAGTGCAGGGTGGCTGATCATCTCATGGTAAAAAAAGTTTTCGCGGGTTGTAACCATTGTACAGCCGTCGATGATCATTAAATTACCAAAGTCTGTGGTTTCGAACATTTCTACTTTTTGAAAAGGAGACTGTTTTTCGTCTAGCTTTTTGTTAATACGTAATGAAAATGCGCTGCCATCGCGGTCGCTAATTTCAGTAAACCACTTACTTTGATCTAAATTTGCCATAGTTGCTTTTACACTTTTTTGGTTGAGTATGAAAAAGGGGCAATTCTGCCAGTGCTTGTCGTTTTGCTCAATGAAATTTTAACCTATTTAACGAATAAAGTTAGCTAGGGGTGAGTGAAAGTTCAATTTTTGTTAGCCTAGCCAGTACTGACGTATTAAAATGCGCCTTTATAGCTAAATTGACTAAAGAAGAGTTGCCATGACCTGGGGTTTAGAAACAGCACGCGCTACTTATAACGTTGCTCATTGGAGTGATGGTTATTTTGATATAAACGCACAAGGCGAGTTGGTAGCCTACCCCGATGGTGACCAAACTAAAAGCGCGATTTCTTTAACGCAATTAACAGAGCAGTTTAAGCAACAAGGTTTGACGCTGCCGGTTTTAGTGCGCTTTACTGATATTTTAAAAAACCGTGTAGATACGCTGACAAATGCGTTTACTCAAGCACGTAGCAGCCGTGAATATAACGGGAAATACACCTGTGTATATCCTATTAAAGTAAACCAGCAACGCTCCGTGGTAAGTAAGTTACTTGCCCATCCTAGTGGTTTAGTAGGCCTTGAAGCTGGCTCAAAACCAGAACTTATGGCTATTTTAGGCGTTGCAAAAGAGCCAATTACTATTGTGTGTAATGGCTATAAAGACAGTGAGTTTTTACGCTTAGCGTGTATTGGCCAAGCCATGGGGCACAGCGTTAAAATAGTAGTAGAAAAACTATCAGAACTGACCACCTTACTTGAAGAAATAGATAACTTAGGCATTGAGCCCGCTATTGGCATTCGTATTCGCTTAAACTCAGTGGGTAAAGGTAAGTGGCAAAATACCGGTGGTGAAAAAGGTAAGTTTGGCTTAACTGCAGGGCAAGTGCTTAGTGCTGTTGAAGTACTTAAGCAGCATAATAAATTGCACTTAATGCAAATGGTGCATTTTCATATTGGCTCTCAAATTGCCAACATTCGAGACATACACCGGGCCCTGCGCGAATGTGCGCGCCACTTTGCGGAACTTACTCAGTTAGGTGTACCACTTAATACGGTTGATGTCGGTGGTGGTTTAGGCGTTGATTACGAAGGCTCGGGCTCTCGCAGTGCGTGTTCGATGAACTACACAGTAGAGGAGTACGCACGTAACGTAGTAAATGCGTTTGCAGAAGTGTGCGACCAACATAACCTTGCACACCCGGCCATTATTACTGAATCGGGCCGCGCTTTAACTGCTCATCACGCTGTGTTAATTACTGATGTAATTGATGTCGAGAAAGCACCTAATCATTTAAACCCAGAGCCACCTATTGAAAATAGTGCCCTAGTGCTTGATGAAATGTGGCAGTGTTTACAACGATTAAACCCGCGTATGGCGCTGGAAATTTATCACGATGCGATGCACCTATTTAGCGAAGCACACGATCAATACGTGCATGGTTTGGTCAGCATGTTAGAGTGGGCAAAAATAGAGCAGTTATACTTTACTATTTTACATCGCGTGCGTGCATCGCTTAGTAATAACGCCCGTGCACACCGCGAAGTACTCGACGACTTAAACGAAAAATTAGCTGATAAACTGTTTGTTAACTTTTCACTGTTTCAGTCGTTACCTGATGTGTGGGGTATACAACAGTTATTTCCGGTAATGCCAATAGAACACCTAAATCAGCCTTTAACTCAGCGCGCAATTATTCAAGATATAACCTGTGATTCTGACGGACAAATTCGTGAATACGTAGAAGGCGCGGGTATAGAAACCAGCCTACCTATTCCGGAGTACAAACCTGGTGAGCAATACCATATTGCTATGTTTATGGTAGGTGCATACCAAGAAATTTTAGGTGATTTACATAACTTATTTGGCGACACCGACTCAGTACATGTTGAGCTAAATGACGAAGGTTATGTATTAACCAATGCCATTAAAGGTGATAGCGTTAAGGATGTATTAAAGTTTGTTGACTATGATAGCGCCATTTTGGCGGATAACTTTGCTTATCAAGTTAATAAGCTAGCTGTATCTGAGCAATGCAAAGAGGGATATCTAGCAGAGCTTAATGCAGGCCTTGAAGGTTACACCTATTTTGAAGATTAATTTATAAGTAAATAAAAGCGCAGTGCTAGTTGCTGCGCACTGTTTAAAGGAATGGAAGTAATGTCAGTTATTCGCAGTGTATTAAGCCTTATTTTTTACACGTTAAACACACTTATATGGTTTGTGCCTATTTTTGCTTGTGGTCTTTTAAAGCTTATTCCTTTTAAGCCGCTACAAAAATTAATGAGCTGGACAGCCAAGTCATGTGCTACAGCTTGGGTCTCTTTTAATGGACTGAATCAAAAGCTATGTACGCCTACAAAATTAAATGTAACTGGCTTAGAAGACGTTAAATTAAAAGATTGGTACTTAGTAATTGCTAATCACCAAAGCTGGGTAGATATTTTAGTACTGCAGCGAGTGTTTAATCGCAAAATTCCATTTTTAAACTTCTTTTTGAAAAAAGAGCTTATTTACGTGCCTATTTTAGGTTTGTGTTGGTGGGCACTCGACTTTCCATTTATGACGCGCACCAGCAAAAGCCAGTTAAAAAAGAACCCTAAATTACGTGGTAAAGACCTAGAAACAACCCGTAAAGCCTGCGAAAAATTTAAAGAAATGCCAGTAAGCGTCGTTAACTTTGTTGAGGGCACACGCTTTACAGAGCAAAAGCACGCACGACAAAGCAGTCCTTTTCCACACTTATTAAAACCAAAAGCAGGTGGAATTGCATTTGTAATGCAGGCGATGGGTGAGCAAATTTCTAAAGTAGTGAATGTCACGATTCATTACCCCGATGGCATACCTACGTTTATGGACTTTGCTGGTGGTAAAGTTAAGCAAATCAACGTACATGTAGATATTCGCCCTGTGAGCAAAGAGCTAATTGGTGATTATACTGGCGACTCTGAGTTTAGAGTGGGCTTTCAAAGTGAACTAAATCGTTTATGGGAAGAAAAAGAGCTGACGCTACAACAGCTTGAGCAAAACCATAAACAATAAGGCGAATATAATGAGCTTACAGTTATGCTAAAAAAGTGGTTACCTAATTGGCTTAACGGCTTAATTGTAGGCTGCGTATTATTCTCTAATGTGATTATTTTTGGCACCTTAGTTTTATTACTGGGAGTGGTTAAACTACTACTGCCCTTGAGGATAATAAATACTCTTTTACATCAGGTCTATCGTGGCTGGTGTAATGGTAATAGATTTGGTTTGTGGCTGGGCTGCCCTAACATTGAAGTAAATATAAATGGCGATTTAAACGCGCAAAGTTGGTATTTACTTATTTGCAATCATATGAGCTGGCTAGATATAGCCGTACTTAGCTCATTACATAAATTGCCAGCTCCAAAGTTTTTTTTAAAAGATGAATTAAAATACGTGCCTTTTATTGGTACTGGCGCGTGGGCTATGGGCATGCCATTTATGAAACGCGTGAGTAAAGCGCAGCTCGCTAAAAACCCAAAGCTTAAAGGTTTAGATGTGGAGCGTACAAAACACAGTTGCCGTAACTTTAAGCGTAATCCCACTACAATAATTAATTTTGTAGAAGGCACCCGCTATACTCCCGCAAAGCACGCAAGTCAGCAAAGCCCTTTTAAACATTTACTTAAGCCTAAAGCTGGGGGGATAGCCTTTGCGCTTGAGGTACTTGGCGAGCAATTTGACGCCATGTTGAATTCGAGCGTAGTTTACAGCGGTAAAACTAGCCATGTGTGCCGCAATATTTTAAAAGGCGAGCTTAACTCAATTTATGTCTCTATTGATGTGATACCTATCAGCGAGCAAATGCTAGGCAGCTATCAACACGACAGAGTATTTAGAAGCGATTTTCAAAAATACGTTAATGAGCTTTGGGTTGCTAAAGATAGGCAGCTCACTGGCATTTATGCTCAACAAGATTTACTTGAACCACAAATCAGTAAGGAAATTGAAACACTATGACCCACACACACCTTCAGGATTTAATTGCACCTTGGTTTGAAAAAGTACCCGATGCAAATTTTCTTAGTTCAATTACAGCGGCCTCAATTGGGGTTTTATCACTATTAATTGTCTACTTGTTTACACGCCGATTAATGCTCCCTGGTATTCAAAAAATTGTAACTAAGTTATCTCCTGAGCGTATTGGTTTACTCTCCCCGTTGCTTAATAAACTCAATAAACGTATTGCAGGTATGCTATGTAGTGTACTTTTTTTAGCAACCTTTGATAGCGTATACCCGGTTAATGAGCTAACAGCCGAGATTTTAAAAACGATTGGGCAAGGCATACTGATTATTCATGTAGGCTTTATTTTTAGCAGTATAGTGAGTATAGCTGGTGCTATTTATAACCAGCTAGATTTTGCACGCGAAGTGCCTATTCAGGGCTTACTACAAGTCGTAAAACTTATTACGTTTATTGTATGTGCAATATTAATAGTGAGTATCGTGCTTGAAAAATCACCTACGTATATTCTTTCTGGCTTTGGTGCTATAGCCGCTGTTACCTTATTAGTATTTAAAGACACCATTTTAGGTTTTGTGGCGAGTATTCAAATTGCGGCAAACAGACTGGTTACTTACGGCGATTGGATCCAGGTAGAAAACTATGGCGCAGATGGGGAAGTAATAGATTTAGGTTTGAATACTGTAAAAGTGCGCAACTGGGATAACACCATTACGACTATTCCTACTTATATGCTGGTTGCGGGTTCGTTTAAAAACTGGCGCGGGATGCAAGAATCTGGTGGCAGACGTATTAAGCGCTCACTAAATATAGATATGCACAGTATTTGCTTAGTGAGTGATGGATTTAGAAAGCAAATAGATGCGGCTATTCCGCTGCATGAGTATATACGTGTTGCGTCATTGCCTGATCCGGTCTCTAACTTAGGGTTGTTTCGTCGTTACGCAGAGGGCTACTTAAAACAGCATAATAAAATTAATACAACGCTTACACTGATGGTGCGAGAGCTGCAGCCGTTAAATCACGGCTTACCTATTGAGTTTTATTGCTTTAGTGAAGACAAACGTTGGATTTCGTACGAGCACTTACAAGCTGAAATAATGGATCATTTGCTTGCTGTATTGCCGGTGTTTGGCCTTAGAGCGTATCAAAGTGTGAGTGGGCAATTAAGCCCACCGAATACCCAGCAAACAGATAAGCCAACCTTTAAAGTAATGGCAAATAGTACTGGGCAAGACCCACAGCAATAAATAAAGCTAATAGCCACCAAATAGGTGGCTTTTTTATTCTTAACCATGCAAAGGCCGCAATTATCAGCCCTACTTGCCATAGGTTATGCACTGCTGATGTCCAAATTGGTGAATACAATGCAGCGGCTAAAAAGCCGACTACGGCAGCATTAAGCGCTGCTATAGAGCTTGCGAAGCGAGGTTTGTTTGCAAGGTTTAACCAGCTTTTTTGAAATGCCAGCATTAATAAAAAGCCCGGTGTAAATATAAGAAGCGTAGCAATAATAGCGCCCACAAATGGCTGCTCTGTGGTTAACTGCGTGCCTAAATAGGTCGCAATGGTAAACATAGGTCCAGGCACTGCCTGTGCACTGGCATATGCACTTAAAAATTGATCGTCGCTTAGTGTGGGTAAGCCTGCTTGTAGTATTGGCAATACAACGTGTCCGCCACCAAACACCATTGCACCGGCCTGATAAAAAGCAGCAAACACATTGGCATTTTGACCTAAGGGTACAAAGCTAATAGCCAGTATGAGTACAAATACGCTTAAAGCGATCCAATTTACCTTACTTTTATTACTGTTAGGGCTACTTGATTGAGCAAGTTTGAGCATAGGCAAAATGGCGCCAACGGTGGCTGCAATAACTAAAATAGCTATTTGTGTGCCTAGCATAGGCATAAATATTAGCGCCAATGTACTTAGTACTGCTAGTAGCTTTAACACATAATTAGTACAAAAGCTTTTAGCCATGCTCAGCGTGGCATCGGCCACAATAACCACTGCAAATAACTTTAACCCCGCAATAACCGCAAAGTAAACTGCATCAAACTGATGCGCACTAATAGCAAGTAGCACCATAATTAAAAATGAAGGCAGTGTAAAACCAATAAACGCAGCTATTCCTCCAAGTACGCCCGCTCGCTCTACACCAATAGCAAAGCTTACTTGGCTTGAACCTGGCCCAGGAAGAGCTTGGCTCAAGCTAATAAGCTGGGCATAACGAGTGTTAGTTAGCCAGTTTAATGTATCTACAAAATGACGCTTAAAATAGCCTAAATGAGCAGCTGGACCACCAAAGCTCATGCAGCCAAGTAAAAAAAACTGCCTAAAAATAGCTAATAACATAGCGCCAAAGTCCTCGTTAAAATTCATTTAATTGTCACAAATCAGTATGACACTTTTATTAATACTACGCTGCAGAGTATGCTATTGTGCGTATTTGTGAAGTGAGCAGGGGTTAAATTTACTTAATTATTAACAGACACTTCATAGTTTGTTCATAGATGTATTTGCATACTCTTGCTAATTATAGAAAGAACAGGACATCATCATGACATTAACTAAATCACTAGTAAGTGCATCTGTTATAGCTCTACTTTTAAGTGGCTGTGAAATGAACAATACTGGTAAAGGTGCAGCTATTGGCGCAGCAGCCGGTGGCGTACTAGGTAAAGCAACGGGTAATCATAAAGATAAACGCATATTTATTGGTGCTGCCATTGGTGCGCTTGCGGGCGCTGCAGTAGGTGATTACATGGATAAGCAAGAAGAAGCGTTTCGTGATGAACTTGCAGGCTCGGGCGTTGAAGTTGTACGTGAGGGCGATAATCTACGTTTAGTTATGCCGTCTAATATCACTTTTGCGACTGATCAATCTTATATTTCATCAGGCTTTAACGATACCTTAGATGCAATTGCAAAAGTAATGAATAAATACGAAAAAACGTATCTTAGTGTTGAAGGACATACCGATAGCACAGGTAAAGATAGCTACAACATGAACCTATCGCGCGAACGTGCTCAAAGCGTTAAAAACTATTTAGTAAACCAGCAGATTATGGCTGCACGTATTAGCACAACAGGCTATGGCGAAACACGTCCAATTGCGACTAACGATAGCGCAAATGGCCGTGCTCAAAACCGCCGTGTAGAAATTCAAATAGTGCCGAACACAGAAGGTTAGTTTTTGTTGAACTGCAATTCACAAAGACGCTGATACAAAGGGGAGCTTGCTAGTAATTGCTGGTGGCTCCCTGTTGCTTTTATTTCTCCATTTTCCATTACTACAATCACATCTGCATGTTTAACCGTTGCCAACCTATGGGCAATAATTAACGTTGTTCTGTTTTGCATTAAATGCTCAAGCGCGGCTTGAACGTGATGCTCGCTTTGCGCATCGAGTGCGCTGGTTGCTTCATCAAGGAGCAGTATTTCAGGGTCTTTTAAAATAGCGCGTGCCAATACAATGCGTTGCTTTTGTCCGCCCGAAAGCCTTACCCCTTGTTCACCTAAAAAGCTGTTATAACCTTGCGGTAATTGTTTAATAAACTCATCTGCGTGGGCGTGCTTTGCAGCGGCATACACTTGCTCGTCAGTGGCATTTGGGTTGCCGTAGCGAATGTTATGCATTACATCTGAGCTAAATAAAATAGGATTTTGTGCCACCATACCCATTTTACCTCTAAGGGTATTAAGCGATAGGTCTTTAATGTTTATATCATTAAATTTAATCGCGCCTTTTGCTGGGTCGTAAAAGCGCTGTAGTAATTCAAATAACGTCGTTTTACCTGCGCCAGAGGGGCCAACAATGGCAACGGTTTTACCTTGCTCTATAGTTAAGCTTATTTTGTTAAGCGCGCTTACATCGGGGCGAGATGGGTAGTTAAAGCTAATGTTTTCAAGTTCGATAGCGGGACTGTTAGTGTTTACTAATAGCTCATCGTCTTGTGAAGTGATTGGGTTTTCTATTTCGCTTTTAACTGCAAGTAGCTCCAGTAAGCGCGCCGCAGCACCTGCTGCACGTTGCAGCTCGCCGTAAACCTCTGCAACGGTTGCCACCGACATAGCCACCATAATAGCGTAAAACACAAAGGCGCCTAGCTCACCGCCAGTCATAGTACCAGCTAGTACGTCACTGCCACCTACCCAAAGCATTGCGCTAATAGCGCTAAAAGTTAAAAATATGACCGCAGCAATTAAAAATGAGCGTTGCTTAATGCGGCTTTTAGCCACACTAAAGGCTTTTTCGGTTTCAAGTGCAAAAGCGTGCTGCTCTTGTGCTTCATGGCTATAGCTTTGTACTACTTTTATGTTTTGAATGATCTCGCCGGCATAGGTGCTTATGTCGGCTATTGCATCTTGGCTGGAGCTTGCAAGCTTTCGCACCTTTTTACCAAATACCATCATGGGTACCAATACCAGCGGCACACAAGCAACCACAACAAGGGTAAGCTTTAAGTTAGTAACTAACAGCATTACCAAGCCACCCACCAACATTAATGCGCTACGCAGTGCCATAGAAAACGATGAGCCAATAATCGATTGTAATAAGGTGGTGTCGGTTGTTAAACGCGACATAAGCTCGCCACTGCGGTTTTCTTCAAAGTAGCTTGGGTGCAGGGTAACAATGCGATTAAACACCGCTTTGCGAATATCGTTACTGACGCGCTCGCCAATCCACGACATTAAATAAAAGCGGCTAAACGTGCCCACGGCCAATAAGCTAATCAAACCAATAAGTACCAATACAGCTTGTTGTAACTGGGATTGGGAGCCTGCGATAAAGCCATGATCTATGACAAATTTAACGCCTTGCCCTAATGATAAGTTAACGCCAGCAGTTACTAAAAGGGCGCCAAGCGCCGCTACTACCATCCATTTATGCGGTTTAATAAAAGCAAAAATAGGTAATAAACTACTAAAGGCGGCTTTATCGGGATTAGGTGTTGTTTTTGACATAGTGGATTCTTTTTAAAGGTTAGGGTATAGATATGGCACTAAGATAATAAAAATCAATACGCTTAAATATAAGTACAGTTTAAATCATCAATAAGGAAACGTTATGACTACTAAAACCGTAAGTGGAGAATTTAATGTAAACCTAGCCCCTATAGAAGGCTACGCAAGCGGCCAAAATGGTATTAATTTAGGGCGTATGTCGATAGATAAAACTTTTAAAGGTAGCTTAAATGCCACCAGCCAAGGCGAAATGCTAAGCGCCATGACACCCACGCAAGGCAGTGCCGGTTATGTTGCTATAGAGCAAGTAATAGGCGAGCTTGAAGACAAAAAAGGCAGCTTTGTATTGCAGCATTTTGGTACTATGAATAAAGGCCAAGATAGCCTAATTTTAAATGTTATTCCTGATTCAGGCACTCATGAGCTAGAAGGGTTAACGGGCAGTATGAAAATACGTATTGAGCAAGGGATTCACTACTACGATTTTGAATACACTTTATAATACCAATCCGCAATATTACTTAATCATTTTGCGGGCCTAAACGTGTCGCTACCTGCGTTAAAAAATTCTCATTTAGAACAACTAAATAGCGAATTTTTTGCCTAGCTATCAACACGTTTTTCCATCCTCAAAAAAGATCACTTAAATAAGCGAATTGGTATAAGACACTCAAGGATTAAAGTGCAAAAAGTAATCGAATTTAGAAAGACTCGTTTTTTGGGTGGGGTAGATATAGTCGCACTGAATGACCGCATAAAGGAATTAAACCAAGATGGCTGGAAAGTAATAAACGCAGTGCCATTGACAGGCTTTTATGGGCAAGTGCACGGTTATACATTACTTATTGAAACTGACGAGCTTTAAATGACATTTACAGTATGGTTAAGCCTAGCGGCTATTTGCATGATGGGCGCAATGTCGCCAGGGCCAAGTTTGGCGGTGGTTTTAAAGCACTCACTTAACGGCAGTATGAAAAACGGTATGCTTGCCGCACTCAGTCATGGCACTGGCGTTGGCTTGTATGCCGGAGCATCGTTATTAGGGTTAGGTGCTTTAATGACGCAGTTTCCAACTGTTTATCAAATACTCGTTTACTTAGGTGCGGCCTATTTGGCGTATTTAGGCATAAAAATATTGCTAGCAAAACCAAGTAATAACGAACTTGAAGTACAAAAAAGTGAGGTAAGTGCAGCTAAAGCATTACAAGATGGCTTTGCCATTGCTTTTTTAAACCCCAAGCTCGCTATTTTCTTTTTAGCCTTGTTCTCACAGTTTATTGACCCTCAGGCACTTACTTTAAGTGTGGGCATAATTATGTGTTTAACGGTGTTTGTAATTGACACCGGCTGGTATTTGCTCGTGGCGTTACTGATAGAAGTTTCAAAAAATCGCTTTGGTTTTACTAAGCAAAACCCATGGCTTGATAAAATATTGGGAATTATATTTATCATGCTAGCCATAAAAGTAGTGTTTAGTGTGTAATGATTTATTGGATTTATAAATCAATAGGTTAGAGTGTAACTTAGCTTTTTTAATCTATAAAACGTTTAGATGTATTGAGGATAAACCAATGAGCAACCCTATTTTAAAAAGTGCCAGCTTTGATCCTAAAGTGAAACAATACTGGATGACTATGGCATGCTTTTTTAGTGCCGTTGCTTTAGTGACTATTCCGCTCATACCCGTGGTGTTAATTATTGTTTGGCTGGTGGCAGGTAAAGTTTTAGTGGCTATGTCGGCGCAATTACTCACGCAAAAGCTGGTTGTTAAACGCGGTATTTTATTTAAAGAAGAAAAATCGATACCACTTGAAAAAATAACCGATGTTGGGCTGAGCCAAGGGCCGCTGATGCGTTTATTTGGTTTATACCGCTTAAGTTTTGAAACTGCGGGGCAGTCTGGCCATGGTGCATTGGTGTCATTACTTGGTGTTGTAAACGCAAGTGAGTTTAGAGAAGCCATACTTGAGTAAAAAGATAACTTAGCTGCGCAAGCACCTAAAGTGGAAGAGTTTGCTGAAGATCACCTCAACCAAGCATTACTTGCCCGCTTAGTTGAGGTAGTAGAGCGAATAGATACGCGCTTAGCTGCTTTAGAGGCGAAGCGTTAAACGCTTTGTAATTGAGCTTGCCCCGCAAGCATACTTAGCTCTTTGGTACGGCTTTCAACAATTTGATACTCATGTGCTTTAATTGTGCTTACATAGTTCCACTTAGCACTGGCTTGTGTGGGTGTAAAAGTAACGGTTAAATAGCCGCGCTCTACTAAATTATTATAAGCAAGGTCGTCAACTAACAAAGCAATCACTTGCTCTATTTGTGCCACGGTTTGCGCATCTTGTGTGTTTAGCGCTAAATACTTTTCAAGCCCTGGTGATGAAACCGAGGCAGTTGCAAACTCCACTCCTGCATTTTGTGAGGCTGCAATAGGGTTATTGGCATCAGTTTTAAGCTCTCCTGCCCAACCATTATGTGTATCACCGGCTAAAACCACTAAGTTTTTTTGTGCAGCAATAGCGGTGCCTAATAACACTTCTCGCTCGTAGGCGTAGCCATCCCAAGCATCAAGGTTATACGGTATGGTGGTTTCTACCCGTGCAAGCTCAGCGGCTGTAACGCTTGGGTCACCCGCTAATACTCGGCCTTTAATTTTCGCCAGCTCTGCAAATAAAATATTTGCCTGTGCGAGTAAAGCACTAGGGTCGCCACCACTTGCTTGTGTACTTTGTAAGCTAGCTAGTAGCAGCATCACTTCTACAGGTAAATGCATTTTGGTCATGAGCACTTGTTGCCCTAATACTTGCCACTGAGTACTTGAGGTCGTTATTGCATCGCTAAGCCAAGTAAGTTGTTCACTGCCTAATAATGCGCGATCACTCGCACCAATTGCTGCGGCAAATGCACTTTGACCCACAGGGGTTGTGAGATCAAAATCGCTGTAGCTAAGCTGTTCATCACGGGCCAAAACGCGGGTGTCTAGCATGTATAAAGAAACTAAGTTACCAAATTCAAAGCGACGGTAAATGCGCTCTTTATCGGCTACATTACGAATTGGCATCCACTCAAAGTAAGCTTGTAGTGCATTTAGCTTACGTTGGCTAAACTCGCCTTCACCTTCGTTATGATTTTCAGCGCCTTCGCGCCATGTGTCGTTGGTAATTTCGTGGTCGTCCCACACCGTTATAAATGCACAGTGGCTATGGGCTGCTTGTAAGTCGGCATCGAGGCGATAATTTGCATAGCGTTTTCTGTAATCGGTAAGCGCTATAATTTCACTGCTGTTATCGAGGGGGAGAAGTCGGTCTAATTGGGCAGCGTCTTCGGTTGCATAGCCAGTATTACTGTACTCGTAAATGTAATCACCTAAATGTAATACGGCATCTAAATCGCTTTGCTTAGCAATTTCACCATACACATGGAAATACCCGGCAGGGTAATTTGCGCACGATACAACTGCTAACTTTACTTTATCTACGTTACCTACAGGAAGCGTTTTTCCTTGCCCGGTAGGGGAGGTTTTTCCGTGTGCGTTAAATCGGTAGTAATAAATGGTGTTGGCATCAAGCCCTTGTAAATCAACTTTAAGCGTAAAATCGGTGGTATCACTTATGCGTGCTTCACCATCGTGAACAATATTAGTAAAGCTTTTATCTGTGGCGGCTTGCCACTGCACGTTTAATGTTTTAGTTGTTATATTAAGTGGGGTTACACGGGTCCAAATAATTAAGCTATCGCTAAGCGGGTCGCCGCTGGCAACACCGTGATCAAAGCTAACAGGAGTGTCGTCATCGTCATCAAACCTGCAACCTGCTAAACCAAGTGATAATACGGCAGCGCCAAATCCTGCTGCCGATGCTTTTAAAAAACTTCTCCGTGTAAATTCCATTGCTTTGTACCTGTTAAGTGTAAAAAGCAAAGTGTAGGCAATTTAGGTTACTTTTTTATGAAGCAGTTAAAAAACTTCACTCACTTGCGTTGCGTTACAGGTTATAACCGTTACGTTTTCGTAGCCAACGCGGGTTAGCGCTTCTGCGCTTAATGTGGCGCGCGCACCGCTGGCACAATGTAAGTAAATAGGGCGGGCAGGGTCTTTTTCTATTTCCATTAGCTTCATTTCGAGTAATCCGCGAGGAATATTGATTGCCCCAACTGCAGCTACATTGGCACGCTCAGCAGGTTCGCGCACATCAATAAGCAGCCCTTTATTTTGTTCAAGCTCTTGCTTTGCTTGTGCTGCATCAATGCGGCGCTGGTTAGGTGTGATAATTTTTAGTAAATCAGGAATTGAAGTAAGCATGAGTAGGTATATCCTCTTTTTGCGCAAAAGACACTCACGGGCATCGCTTGGTGTAATTTGATTGCACTAAGTTAATGCCAATAAATGTGTTAAAAATTGAAAGCTACTCTCAACAAAGTAGTTTAAAAGCACCGAAATTGTAACGGCACAGCCACTAATAAAAACTGTATTACCGATGATTTAAATCTAATACTAATTAATATTAGCAACCCCTAATGTTAATTATATTAGAACTTACTAATGTAAAAGTCTATAATTAAAGCACGCAAAATAACTAAGCATCACAATGAATATTGAACAACTTGCCGAAAACGCTCAGCAGGCAGAGCAATTTTTAAAACTTATGGCTAATAAAAGTCGCTTAATGATTTTATGTAGTTTGTTGCAAGGTGAGCAAAGTGTGGGTGAGTTAAATAAAAATATTCCGTTGGCCCAGTCTGCTTTGTCTCAGCATTTGGCGAGTTTACGCAAAGCGCAGCTAGTGGCTACTCGCCGCGATGGGCACACTATTTATTATTCGCTAATCGACCCAAAAGTTGAGTTGATTATTACGTTACTTTACGAGTGGTTTTGCAAGCAAAGTACGGCTAAATAATGTGTTTTAAATAAAGGTCGCAATTTCATTAAGCGATTTTTTATCAAGTGCATGGGCAGGTACTGTTGCATCATCGCTTGGGTAGCCTGCAATAAGTAACATGTATGGGCGTTCGTTGTCTTTGTCACGCTTACATATATCGGTTAAAAAGCTCATTGGTTTTGGGGTATGGGTAAGTGTTGCTAAACCACTACGATGCAAAGCTTGAATTAAAAAGCCGGTAGCTAAGCCAACAGACTCATGCACATAATAATTGGTGTTTTTATCATCGGTGTTTACGCCTCCCTTTTTTTGACTAAATACGGCAATAAGCCAAGGCGCGTGTTCTAAATAAGGTTTACTAGCATCGGTGCCTAACGGCTTTAGCGCATCGAGCCATTCTTCTCCTGCTCTGCCTTCATAAAAAGATCGCTCTAGTTTTTCGGCGGCCTCTCTTATTTGTTTTTTTACATCACTACTGTTTATAGCCACAAAATGCCACGGTTGATGATTAGCTCCACTTGGCGCAGTACCAGCTGCTTTAATACAGGCTTCAATTATATTTTTAGGTACGGGTCGGTCGCTAAAGCTACGAATACTATGGCGGCGCTGACTAGTTTGTAAAAATTCGTTTGCACGCTTTAGCATTTCATCGTGAGGGTATTCTATAAAGTCGTTTAGTGGTTGGCTTTGATGTTTTTGCATGGCTTTACGCTTCTTATAAAGTGTGTGTGTGGTTTTTATACCGACTGAATAAATGCTAGGCAAGTATTTTTACTTGCTGTGTTTATTTATTGTTACAAAATTAACTGTCGTGTAACTTATGTTCCTTTTTTTTATGTGGTATAAAAAACGCAATAAAAAACTATTAGAATTCAAGGAAGTAAAAATGCTATCAATAACAGGGTTATCTAAAACCTACGATAATGGCGTACATGCACTACAAGGTGTTGATTTATCAATAGGAAAAGGGATGTTTGGGCTGCTTGGGCCAAATGGCGCGGGTAAATCGTCACTTATGCGCACTATTTCCACGTTGCAATCTGCCGATTCGGGTTCAATCACTTTTGATAGTATTGATGTTTTTAAAGACCCACAGGCTCTGCGCCAACGTTTAGGTTACCTACCGCAAGATTTTGGCGTATACCCGCGTGTTAGTGCTTACGACTTGCTGGACCACATGGCTGTTTTGAAGGGCATTCATAACAAAGGCGAGCGTAAAGAGTCGGTGGAAGGCTTGCTTGCACATACTAATTTATATCAACATCGTTCAAAAGCCGTAAGTGGCTTTTCGGGCGGTATGCGCCAGCGTTTTGGAATTGCACAAGCCTTACTTGGCGACCCTGATTTACTAATTGTTGATGAACCCACCGCAGGGCTAGACCCTGAAGAGCGAAATCGTTTTCATAACTTGTTAGTAAGCTTGGGCGAGCAAAAAGTCGTTATATTATCGACCCACATTGTTGAAGATGTAGCAGAGCTTTGCCCAAATATGGCCGTACTGGCAGGCGGAAAAATACTATTAGAGGGTAACCCCATTGCCCTTACCGATAAACTCCAAGGCCAAATTTGGCGCAAAGCTATGAGCCAAGAAGAAGCGCTAGAGCTTGAACCGCAACTGCCTGTTATTTCAAAACGCTTATTTGCTGGGCAAACCATATTACATGTATTAGCCAATGAAGCCCCTGAAGGTTTTGAGCTCAGCAGTGCAAACCTAGAAGATGTGTATTTTTCTACATTGCTTAATCATCGTAACAGCCAAGTAGCATAAGGGGGCGCTATGTTTTTTAATATGCTCGCGTTTGAGCTGCGCTATTTTGTGCGCCAGCCTTCATTTTATGTGACTTCATTAATCTTCTTTTTTATGGCGTTTTTTATAAGCTCCAGTAGTAAGTTTCCGCTAGGTGGGGCTAATGTTCATATGAACTCGCCTTATACCATTATGCTTTTAACGGTTATCTTTTGTACGCTTGCTATGTTTTTAGTGGTTAACTTTGTTGCAAGCTCAGCGATTCGCAATAGTGAGACCAAAATGGATGAGCTGGTGTTTAGTAAGCCCGTTAACCCGCTTGCTTATCAATCAGGACGTTTTTTTGGTGCTTACTTGGTTGTGCTCGTTGTTTTTTTAACTGTGCCATTAGGCGTGTTTTTGGGAACTCAATTTGGTTTGTTGGTTGGTTGGCTTGATAGTGAGCTAGTTGGCCCTAATAAGTTTATATATTACGCTGCGCCTTTCTTATATTTAGCGGTGCCAAGCTTATTGGTGCTCAGTGCTATTTTTAATAGTGTGGCGGTTTATTTTAAAACCATAATGGCGGTATATGTAACGGCCGTGGTGATCTATATAAGTTACCAATTGGCGAGTATCTATTTTGACGATTTAGCGTTTAGAAATATTGTTGTTTACGCAGACCCATTTGGCACTGGTTCATTAATTGACTTAACCCGTTACTGGACTGTAAGTGATAAAAATACTGAAGTGTTAACGCTCTCGGGCGATTTTTTAATTAACCGTATTTTATGGGTAGCAATAAGTTTAGCGATGTTTTTTGGCCTTGGAAAGTTAGGTAACCGCGTAGTCACTAAAAAACAGAAAAAGCAATTTGCTGTTTCTACGTTTGTAAAAAATAAACAAGCAGCACTTATTAGCAGCGCTAAAAATTACAAGTCAAAAGGGGTCAATACGCAATCGCAATTAGTAATGCGCAGCTTATTTGAGCTTAAGTAGGTTATATTAAGTGCTCCTTTTATGATTTTAGCGGGTGTCAGTATTATTACGTTACTCGCACCACTTTTTGCGCCTATTGGCGCATATGGCACAACAGATTGGCCGCTCACACAAAACATGGTGGGCATTATTCAAAACGCCTCCGCTATATTTATGTTTATTATTATTGCTTATTACAGCGCAGAGCTGGTTTGGCGAGAACGCCACAGTGGTATGGGCGATATTGTTGACAGCTACCCGGTGCATAACAGTGTGTTTTGGGTATCTAAAATTATTGCGCTAATCACTGCAGTTTGTGGCCTTTATTTAGTAGGCATGATGTTTACCATTGCAGTGCAACTATTTAAGGGGCAATTTAACCTAGAGCTTGGCCAGTACTTATTTAGATTGGGCTACCTTACATTACTGCCTTTAATTATGATGGCTATATTGGCGTTCTTTTTACAAATAATTAGCCCTAATAAATACATAGGTATGGGTTTGTTTATTCTGTATTACATTGCTCAAATGGTAATGGGTGCTTACGGGTTTGAGCATCATATGTATCATTTTTCACAAAGCAGTAGCGTACCGTATTCAGACATAAACGGTTACGGGCATTTTTTACAAGGCGCGCATTGGTATACCCTATATTGGGGTGCATTGAGTGTGTTTTTAGCTATTGTAGGGTTTGCTTTATGGCATCGCGGTCCATCGCAAACATTGCGTACGCGTTTATCTTTAGTGCGTTACAACATGTCTTTAAAAGGCCAGGTTACAGCCGTTATAAGTTTATTGGTATTTGTGGGCGCGGGTTATAACATTTATTACAACACCCGTGTAATCAATGAGTTTGTAACAAGTGATGATAACAAAGCGCTACAAGTAAGGTATGAGCAAGAGTTCTCACAATACAAAGATTCACCGCTGCCTATAATAACTGATGTTGATTTACACATTGATATTTATCCTAAAAAACGTGCTTTAAATGCCGTGGCTAAAATTAAGTTTACCAATACCGCAAACGAGCCAATAACCCGTGTGTTAATTATCGAGCCTAGCCAATCTAAAAGCTGGGATGTAAAAATGGCGGGCGGGAAAATAGTCGAGCGTTTAACCGATTTTGGCATGGTATGGTTTGAGTTTGAACAACCGCTAATGCCGAATGAAGTACGCGAAGGTGAGCTTTCTGTTTCTCGTGAACACGACGGTTTTGTTGATAGAGGATCTGATACTCAACTCGTGCACAACGGTACTTTTATAAATAATAGAGAATTACTACCGCGTTTTGGTTATCAAAAGTATTTTCAAATTGCCGATAAGTATGAGCGCCGTAAGCACGACTTACCCGAACTGGAACGTGCACATAAACTAGAAGACAGTCGTTTTTATACGCAAAATGAGTTTGGTCCTGCTAATGGGTTTATAAACTACAAGGCAACGGTAACCACCGATGAGTCGCAATTTGCTATTACACCAGGTTATTTAAAAAGTGAGAGTGTAAAAGACGGACGCCGTACTTTTATTTATGAAATGGACGCCCCCATTTTAAACTTTTATTCTGTGCTTTCGGCAGAGCTTGAAAGTAAAAAGGTGGAGCACAACGGTGTAAACATTGAGGTGTACTACCACAAAGATCATGCATGGAATGTTGACCGTATGATTGAATCGGTACAAGATTCGATAGATTACTACACGCAAGCCTTTGGGCCATATCAGCATAGGCAGCTTCGTATTATTGAGTTTCCTAAGTATCGCTCGTTTGCGCAAAGTTTTGCCAATACGGTGCCTTACTCAGAAAGTATGGGCTTTATTACAGACCTAAGAGATGAGAGTAAAGTTGACTTACCTTACTATGTAACCGCACATGAAGTTGCACACCAATGGTGGGGGCATCAAGTATCGGGGGCTAATGTAGAGGGCAGTGCCGTTATTTCTGAAACACTTTCCCAATACAGTGCGCTTATGGTGCTAAAAAAGCGCTTTGGCGCCGAGAAGCTTCGTAAATTCTTAAAGTACGAGTTAGATAAATACTTAATGGGCCGTACTGGCGAAGCCTTTGAAGAAATGCCGCTGTATAAAACACAGTCGCAACAATATCTTCATTACAATAAAGGCTCAGTTGCAATGATGGCTTTGTATGACCGCTTAGGTGAAAAACGCTTAAATGCCGCACTTAAAGCGTTTTTGAATGAGTTTAAATACCAATCAATGCCATACCCAACCACACTTGATTTACTTAGTTACTTAAAGCGAGATGCAACACAAGCTGAACAACGCTTTATTGATGATCAGTTTAAATATATAACGCTTTATGAGCTTGAAATGAAAGAAATCTCGGTTACAGATGATGTTGATAGCGAAGGTTTTTATACAGTAACACTGAACGTTGAAGCAACAAAGCAGCATGCCGATGGACAAGGTGAAGAAACCGAGCAACCACTCGATGAGCTAATTGATATTGCATTGTTTAGCGATGACCCTGAAAACCTACTCGCTGAAGACTTTGTTATTTACTCGCAAAAGCATCAAATAGTATCTGGTACCAATACTATTGAGCTAAAAGTAAAAGAAAAGCCGATGTTTGCAGGGGTAGACCCGTACATTAAGCTTGTAGATAAAGACAGTAAAAACAACCTAGCTAAGTTTTAAATATTAGCTATTAACTTAAAGGCCGCATTTAGTGCGGCCTTTTTTTAGCTAATGTGTATAGCATTAACCCTCAATAATACTTAATTACTTCAGGGCTAAACGTGGCAGCTAGCTGCGTTAAAACCTCTGGTTTAGAAAAACTAAATAGTGAATTTTTGTTTAGGTTCCGCCGCGTTTCTCTCACCCAAAATAGATTAGTCACTTAAGCGAGTTGGTATAACAGGTAAATGATTTAACCTCAGGGAGATAGTGATTGATTAACCGAGGCGTATGGTCGAGCGTATTAGTTGCTAACCTTAGAGGGCGTTATGGGTATTTAAGCTGTTCTAAAAACGAGAAAAGGGCCAAAAGGCCCTTCGTGTTGCAGCAAGTAACACATTCTTTTCTATAGCGTAAAGTCTACTGCATATGCTACGTAAACTTTAACATCTGATTCGTCCATGTCGGTGTCAGATACGCCAAAAGTAAAACCATCTTTTGATACAGAGATACCGTAATCAATAATATTATCATCGCCAATAAAGTCACCAGAGTAATGACCTAAATGAAGTGCCATTTCCGTACCATTGCTGCCAACAGCAAAGCTGTAATCAGCATTTAGGTATAATGAATCACCAAAGTCAGTGCCATCACCGTCAGCAGCTGAAGTAGCAAGTACTGCTGCACCAAAAGTAAAACCTTCTACACTAATGCTACCGTAAATTTCAGAGAAATCAGCATCTGCTTCAGACGCTGCATCTGGGTATGCGTAGTAAATGTAACCTACATCATAGCTAACTGTTTCATTAATATCGCCACCAAAGCCAGCGTATAGGTCTAGCTCATAAGTCATTTCGTCGGCCCATGAAGCATTTGATACCCAAGTACCAGCATAAAAGCCAGACTCATCTGCGTAATCAATACCACCAGAAACAGCAGCATCTCCCCCAGTTTGCTCTTGTCCACGCCATAAATAGTTAGATGTTGCCGCAGCGTTTGCTGTTACTTCAGCATGTACAGCCGTTGACGTTAAAGAAGTTGCACCCATTAATGCTATTGCGCTAATAGCGATGGTTTTTTTTAGTTTTAACATGTCCATTTCCCGTTATATGATTTTTGCTCGCCAAGGTTTTTATTATGTATTCGCAACCCTTTTGGCTGGCGGCTTTTTATTGTTTAACTAACGGTATATTTGCACTGTATGTGCCAGCTCAATTAAATTATCTTTAAAATGGTTTTTTATTGATATAAAACAGATGCTTGAAGGTTTTCTATTAAAGCGTAGTATTATGAGGAAGGAAGTATTGCGCACACTGCTGGTGCATAAATTAACCTAACTGCACCAGATAAATACAGTTAGGTTAGAAGTTTTTAGCCAAATATAGTGCGCATAAGGCTAATTGTTTCGTTTACACCGCGACCTTTTTGTACTTCGCTAATAATTGAATCACGCTTAGTGCGGATATGCTCCGGGATATCATCGGCGGCAAGGGCGCGATCTACTAAAATCTCTGCCGATTCCTTGCCTCTACGCTGCGTCTTTCCAGTAGTGGACGTACTACGCTTAGGCTTGCTCAGTAACTTTATGTAGTTAGAGTTATCGGCTGTGCTTTTATCTGCGTAGTAAAAAAAGCAGGGTAGTAGTGCTTTAATACCCACAAGTTGAGTTTCTAATTCATTTGAGCCACTCGCCATTTTAAACCACGACATAGCGTGTATGCTTTGCACAATATCTTGCCAGTAACGTTCAAAATCACGATTATTTAGTTTAGTAATACCAAGTGCGCCACATAGGGCATCTAGTCGGCTATTACTAATTGGGGTAAATACATCAGGGCGACGCATAGCTAACAAGCGAGTTGCTGGCGCTAATGTTGGTTTTTCATCTGTGGCGTTAAATGCATTTAAGTAAGCTACAACGAATTGTTGGTAGTCATTTTGCTCTACATCGCCTTCAAGAGGGATATGACTTAGCGCATCATCAAATGCACCAGGTAAGTCTGCTAGCATTTGGTGAAAACCTTTAGCGCTTTTAGTTGAAGCAAACCATTCAACGTCAAAATTATACGTGCTTGGGTCTAGGGCAGATGTATGCTTACCACTAAAGGTAAGTAAATCTTCAGGGATCATTTCCTTTAGTGATTGCTGGCGAATACTGCTTATGTAATTCGTTAAACGAAGCTGTTCTTCAAGAGCAATAAGCTCTTTATGTTGCTCTACAAACATACTTACTACTGGCCAAGGCGCAACGCGTAAAGTTTTAACTTGTAAAAAGCTAATTGCTGATATGAGTTGATCGTGTAACTTTTTTAAAATGGGGAGCTGTGGCGTTTCAAGCAAGTCGTAATTAATACGATCTTTACTTGCGCTCAGTAACTCGTAGCACCAACCTAAAAAATCTTCTGGGTGGTTTTCTACTTTCACGGCCATTAGGTTTAGGCTAAGTTCTGAAGCTTGCTTCAAAATATTTTGGTAAATTTGACTTTCTTGCTCGCCTAGCGCCATTTTTGACGGTGAAATTAGCAGTTTTTTCATGCTTTGAAGACTCTCCGATTAGATACATTTTTTAGCTGCTTCATTTTAGCGTAAATACACCAATAGCAACAGGGGCGTGCATCATACCTAAGAAATTAATGTATGCAATGTTGAAGAACTTCAATAAGTACGATAGATATTAACTTGCGTTTTTTTAAAGTTGTATGTGTCAGTTAAGTCGTTTTTCAGCACAAATTCATTTTTAGGTAAATAAATTGCCATAAAACGCTTTTTTATTATAACTACAATGATTTTAAAGCTAACACTCGCTATGATAAGAACATTATTTGCACGTTTGAAAGGATGATCATGAAGACCTTACTTAAAATTGTTGGTGTAATACTCCTACTTTGTATTGCATTAATTGTTGCCGCGCCATTTTTAATTCCTACTGATACCATTTTTAACAAAGTTTCGCAGCAGGTTGAAAGCACAACTGGGCGCACACTTACTATAAATGGCGATAAAACGCTTAGCGTATTTCCTGCGTTAAAGTTAGAACTTAACGACGTGCACTTTGCGAACATGAAGTCTGGTTCGCGAGATGACATGGCAAGTATGCAGCAGCTAGCAGTTCATATACCTTGGATGTCGTTATTTGGTGGTGAGTTTAAGCTTGATAAATTTGTAATTAATGAACCCAATATTTTATTAGAAACCGATAAAAACGGTAAAGCTAATTGGCAATTATTTGATGCTGTAGCAGAGCAGCCCACAGAGCAAAGTCAATCAGGTGAGGCTGTTAAATTACCAGAGAACTTTGATATAGAGCTAGGTGAGGTAGCTATTTATGGCGGTACGTTTACTTACCTAGATGGGCAAACAGGCGCTAAGCAGCAAATTAGTGATTTAGAGCTGGCTATTTTACTTCCTTCTCTTCGTAAAGCATTAGAAGTAAAGGGTGGTATCACTTATATGCAAGAGCGTTTTGAACTTGATATAACACTAGATACACCTGCAAAAGCGATAGAAGGCGCTACATTTGATGTTAAACAGAGTCTTGACTCTCGCATAGTCGATTTAACGTTTAATGGCAGCATTGCTCAGCAAGGAAAAGATGTAAAGGGTGAGTTGGCACTCAGTGGTGACTCAGTCAAAGAGCTTGCAGCATGGCAGGGCGTAGACTTAAACGCTAAACAAAACGCGTTTAATGCCTTTAGTGTTAACGGTAAAATGCACTTTGCGGGTGAGACATTTAACCTTGAAGAGTTAATCGCTACATTAGATGAGCTAGAAATAAAAGGTCAAAGTGAGCTTAACTTAGGAAGTCGCTTAGCTGTTAATGCTGATATTGACTTAGGGATGCTTGATTTAAATCCATACCTACCAGAGACAGTAGCGAAGCAGGAAGAGCAACAGAGTGAAGAACCTAGTGAAGCACAGCCTATTGTTTGGGATGACACTAAAATTGATTTAAGTGCGTTAAATGCACTAGATGCAAATGTAGTTATTCGTTCAAGCGGTTTAAAAGCGAATGATATTGAGCTTGGTGCAAACCAATTTACAGTGGCACTTAAAAGTAGCGTGGCTAAATTAAGCCTTGATAGCTTTTCTGCATATGAGGGCACTGGTAAAGGGGTCATTAACATTAACGCCCAAAACACACCTTATAAAATAACCACTAATTTTGATTTGTCAGGCATAGATGCACAACCATTATTAACTGATGCCGCTGGATTCGATAAGTTAATGGGTAAAGGTTCATTAAATTGGAACTTGACGACCACGGGTCAAAGTCAAAAATCGTTTATTGATGCATTGAACGGTAAATTAGGTTTTGAATTTGCTGATGGGGCTGTAAAAGGTGCAAACGTAGCTGAAATGGTTCGTAAAGGTAAGGAGCTTATTACTGGTAATCTTGGTGCGGTAAGTGAAGGGCTAGACACAGGTTTTGAAGAATCAGAGCAAACTGATTTCTCTGCGCTTTCAGGTAGCTTTAATTTTACTAATGGTGTGGGAAACAATACTGATCTTTCACTAATTAGCCCACTAATTCGTATTTCTGGTGAAGGCGACGTAGATTTACCAAAAACAAATGTAGATTACCGTTTAGTCACAGGCATTGTAGATTCTATAGAAGGGCAAGGGACTACTGATGATAGTACTGGTTTTAAAATACCTCTACGTATAAAAGGCCCATTCCACGATGTGGGTATTAAATTAGACGTGAGTAATGCGCTTAAAGATGAAGCAAAACAGAAGCTAGATGACGCCAAAGAAGAGGCCAAAGAAAAAGCCAAAGATAAAGTGAAAGATAAACTAAAAGGTTTGTTCGGTTAAAAAACGTAAATAACAAATAAATAAGGCGCATTTAGCGCCTTGTTTGTTTTGTAACCACCTGTAAAATAGCTACATAGCCGTAATTACTCAATTTTAATTCCTATCTAGGTTAAATTAATTAAAAAATAACCTATCGTTACCCCCTCAATGCTGGTACAATTGCCCGCCCTTAAGAGACAATTCGTTTGTTTTTGAATGGGATTTAATCGAAATGTCTGATTTTTAAACAAATTTTAGGCACGTTGTAATTACTACACCGGAGGTCATTAACATGATCCAAATGCAAACTCAGCTGGAAGTTGCTGATAACAGCGGCGCTCGCAAAGTGCAGTGTATAAAAGTCCTTGGTGGTTCACACCGTCGCTACGCAGCGATTGGCGACATCATTAAAGTTTCTGTAAAAGAAGCTATTCCTCGCGGTAAAGTGAAGAAAGGTGATGTTAAAAACGCGGTAGTTGTGCGTACCAGAAAAGGTGTTCGCCGTCCAGATGGTTCTCTGATCCGTTTCGACAGCAACGCGGCTGTTATCTTAAATGATAACTTGCAGCCAATTGGTACACGTATTTTCGGCCCTGTGACTCGTGAACTTCGTAATGATAAGTTCATGAAAATCGTTTCACTAGCCCCAGAAGTACTGTAAGGAGCCAATCATGGCAGCAAAAATACGTCGTGATGACGAAGTAATCGTACTAGCAGGTAAAGACAAAGGTAAGCGCGGAAAAGTGCTTTCAGTTGTTACTGAATCTGGTCGAATCTTTGTCGAAGGCATAAACTTGATCAAGAAACACCAAAAGCCGGTTCCACAATTGAACCAAGCTGGCGGCATTGTTGAGAAAGAAGCGTCAATGGACGCATCAAACGTTGCGATCTTCAACTCGGAAACGGGTAAAGCGGATCGTGTAGGTTTCAAGATTGAAGATGGTAAGAAATTACGTATCTTTAAATCTACTGGTAAAACTATCTAATAGTTGGAGTAGAATGATGGCGAAACTGCATGAAGTATATAAAGACAAAGTAGTTTCTGAACTTCAAGAGAAGTTTGGTTTCAGCTCTGTCATGCAAGTCCCTCAGATCGAAAAGATCACATTGAATATGGGCGTGGGCGAAGCCCTAGCTGACAAGAAGATTTTAGATAACGCAGTAGCGGATCTAGCAGCAATCTCTGGTCAGAAACCTCTAATCACTAAAGCACGCAAATCTGTTGCTGGCTTCAAAGTGCGTGAAGGTTACCCAATTGGTTGTAAAGTAACCCTACGCGGCGAGCGTATGTGGGACTTTTTTGAGCGTTTGGTATCAATCGCTATCCCACGTATTCGTGACTTCCGTGGCGTAAGTGCTAAGTCTTTTGATGGACGTGGTAACTACAGCATGGGCGTACGTGAACAAATCATCTTCCCAGAAATCGATTACGATAAAGTAGACCGTGTACGCGGTATGGATATTACTATCACTACTTCTGCGAAATCTGATGAGGAAGGCCGTGCGTTGTTAGAAGCGTTTAACTTCCCATTTAAGAAATAAGGGTAGGGTTATGGCAAAGAATTCTATGAAAGCGCGCGAAGCAAAGCGCACAAAACTAGTTGCTCAGTATGCTGAAAAGCGTGCAGCACTAAAAGCTATCATCAGTGATGTTAATACATCTGAAGATGATCGTTGGGACGCGGTACTTAAGCTACAAGCTTTACCTCGTGATTCTAGCCCTGCACGTCAACGTAATCGTTGTAACATTACGGGCCGCCCACATGGTTTCCTTCGCAAATTCGGCATGAGCCGTATTAAAGTTCGCGAAGCAGCTATGCGCGGTGAAATTCCTGGCCTTAAAAAGGCTAGCTGGTAATAGAATCATGGGAGTAAGACTATGAGCTTGCAAGATCCTATCGCGGATTTGTTTACACGTATCCGTAATGGTCAATCAGCGAAGAAAGTATCTGTAACGATGCCAACTTCAAAGCTGAAAGTAGCATTAGCTAAAGTACTAAAAGACGAAGGTTACATCGCAGATTACGCTGTTAACAGCGAAGCGAAACCTGAGCTTTCAATCGAGTTAAAGTACTTCGAAGGCAAAGCTGTAATTGAAAATATCCAGCGTGTAAGTCGCCCTGGTTTACGTATCTATAAGAAACGTGACCAATTACCTAAGGTAATGGGTGGTCTTGGTATCGCTATCGTATCAACTTCTAAAGGCCTAATGACAGACCGCGCAGCACGCAGTGCTGGTGTTGGTGGTGAAATCATTGGTTTTGTAGCTTAATCGGAGGGGAACTATGTCTCGCATAGCAAAGGCACCAATTAATGTTCCTGCCGGTGTAGAAGTTACATTAAAAGGCCAGGAAATCACAGTTAAAGGCAAAAACGGTGAACTTACTCGTACTATCAACAACGCTGTTGAAGTACAAGTTAACGACAACGTTATTACAACTTTACCTCGTGAAGGCGTAGCTAATGCATGGGCTCAAGCAGGTACTGCTCGCGCTCTAATCAACAACATGGTTGTTGGTACGCATGAAGGTTACGAGAAGAAACTTCAGTTAGTAGGCGTTGGTTACCGTGCAGCAGCTAAGGGTAAAGTTTTAGACTTAACACTTGGTTTCTCGCACCCAGTTAATTTCGCAGTTCCAGAAGGAATTACGATTGAAACTCCAAGCCAAACAGAAGTTCTAGTTAAGGGCGTAGATAAGCAGTTAGTTGGTCAAACAGCTGCTAACATTCGTGCATACCGTAAACCTGAGCCTTATAAAGGTAAAGGTGTTCGTTATTCAGATGAGAATGTACGCCGTAAAGAGGCTAAGAAGAAGTAAGGTAAGACGATGGATAAAAAAACAGCTCGTCTACGTCGTGCTAAACGCACTCGTAGAAATTATATTGAACAAGGCACAACGCGTCTTGTTATCCACCGCACGCCACGTCACATTTATGCTCAAGTAGTTACTGCTGAGGGTAATGTACTGGCTGCTGCTTCTACTGTTGAGAAAGCTATTAGCGAAACAGTTAAAGGCACCGGTAACGTTGAAGCTGCGCAAGCAGTTGGCAAAGCGGTTGCTGAACGTGCGGCTGACAAAGGCATCGAAAAGATTGCTTTTGATCGCAGTGGCTTTAAATATCACGGCCGTGTGAAGGCGCTAGCTGATGCTGCGCGTGAAGCCGGTTTGCAATTCTAGGAGTAGACTATGGCTAACGTAGAAGCAAAGCAACAACAGCCTGATCTAGCTGAAAAGCTAATCGCGGTGAACCGTGTGTCTAAAGTAGTTAAAGGTGGTCGTATCTTTAGCTTTACTGCACTAACTGTAGTTGGTGATGGCGCAGGTAAAGTAGGTTTCGGTTATGGTAAAGCACGTGAAGTTCCAGCTGCTATTCAAAAAGCAATGGAAAAAGCACGTCGTAACATGATCAACGTAGACCTAAATGGCAACACATTACAGCATCCTGTTAAGGGACGTCATGCTGGCTCACTAGTGTTCATGAAACCAGCATCTGAAGGTACTGGTATCATCGCAGGTGGTGCTATGCGTGCAGTACTAGAAGTTACTGGTGTGCAGAACGTACTTTCTAAATGTTACGGTTCTACTAACCCAATCAACGTAGTACGTGCAACGATTTCGGCTCTTGAGAATATGAATTCTCCACAGTCAATCGCTGCAAAACGTGGCTTACGTGTAGACGAAATTCTGGGGTAACCATGGCAAATCAAACTGTAAAAGTAACACAAGTAAAAAGCTCTATCGGTCGTTTACCGAAACATAAAGCTACATTACGCGGTCTTGGTTTACGTCGTATCAATCACACTGTTGAGTTAGAAGACACAGCATGTGTGCGTGGTATGATAAACAAGGTTTCTTACATGGTTAAGGTAGAGGGTTAATTCGATGCATTTGAATACACTTTCACCTGCTGCAGGTTCTAAAACTGCTCCAAAACGTGTTGGTCGTGGTATCGGTTCTGGTCTTGGTAAGACTGGTGGCCGTGGTCACAAAGGTCAAAAATCACGTTCTGGCGGTAAAGTACGCGTTGGTTTTGAGGGCGGTCAAATGCCTATGCAACGTCGTCTACCTAAATTTGGTTTCACTTCTCGCAAATCTTTAGTATCTGCAGAAATAAACCTTTTTGAAATCGCTAAAGTTGAAGGCGATGTGGTAGACCTAAGCGCGTTACAAGCAGCTGGTCTAGTTAAAAAGAACGTTCTGTTCGTTAAAGTTGTTAAATCTGGCGAAGTTTCACGCGCTGTTACCGTTAAAGGCCTTAAAGCCTCTAAAGGTGCTCGCGAAGCTATTGAAGCTGCCGGAGGCAAGGTAGAAGACTAAGGAAGTACTAATGGCTAAACCAGGTCAAGATACACAAAGTGCACAAAGTGGACTTTCGGAATTGAAGCGTCGATTACTATTCGTTTTAGGTGCTATCATTATTTACCGTCTAGGTTCATTTGTGCCAATCCCTGGGATTGACGCCGCTGTACTTGCCGATTTCTTCGAGCAACAAAAGGGCACCATTGTTGAGATGTTCAACATGTTTAGCGGTGGTGCGCTTGAGCGAGCTTCAGTGTTAGCACTGGGTATTATGCCGTATATCTCGGCTTCGATTATTACGCAACTATTAACGCATATGTATCCTCCGTTTATAGAGCTTAAGAAAGAAGGTGAGCAAGGGCGTAAAAAAATTAGCCAGTACACACGCTACGGCACGCTTGTGCTTGCTACTATCCAATCAATCGGTATTGCTACTAGCTTACCGGGCATGATGGACGGGTTAGTTGTTAACCCGGGTCTCGGTTTCTATTTCACCGCAGTGGTGAGTTTAGTGACAGGTACCATGTTCCTTATGTGGTTGGGCGAACAAATAACAGAACGCGGTATCGGTAACGGTATTTCAGTTCTAATATTTGTTGGTATTGTAGCTAACCTGCCGTCTGCTATTGGTTCGACAGCCGAAATGGCGCGCCAAGGTGATTTGAATGTTTTTGTACTGTTGATGGTTGCGGTTATAGTATTCGCTGTTACTTATCTTGTAGTGTTTTTCGAACGTGGGCAACGTCGTATCGTTGTTAACTACGCTAAACGCCAACAAGGTCGTCAAGTATTTGCTGCTCAAAGCACGCATTTACCACTAAAAGTAAACATGGCGGGTGTTATTCCACCAATCTTCGCTAGCAGTATAATTCTGTTCCCTGGTACTATTGCCAGCTGGTTCGGCCAGGGTGAAGGTCCGGTCGCTGATGTATTACAAGCAGTTGCAACTACGTTGACCCCAGGTCAGCCGTTGTATTCACTTGTACTAGCTGCGGCTATAATCTTCTTCTGCTTTTTCTATACAGCGTTGGTGTTTAACCCTCGTGAAACAGCAGATAACCTGAAGAAATCTGGCGCATTTATCCCAGGTATTCGTCCAGGTGAGCAGACATCTAAATACATTGATAAAGTGATGACACGCCTGACATTGGCAGGTGCTTTGTATATAACCTTTATCTGTCTGGTGCCCGAATTCATGACTATGGCATGGCAAACGCCATTCTATTTCGGCGGTACATCAATTTTGATTATCGTTGTAGTAATCATGGACTTTATGGCACAAGTACAGACTCACCTGATGTCTCATCAGTATGATTCTGTGCTGAAAAAAGCGAACCTTAAAGGCTACGGTCGATAAGGTCAGTTTACGGAGTTGAGCAATGAAAGTACGTGCTTCCGTTAAGAAAATATGCCGTAACTGTAAAGTTATTAAACGTGCTGGTGTAGTACGCGTAATTTGCAGTGAGCCTAAGCATAAGCAAAGGCAAGGCTAAGTAAACAGTCGTGCAGGCTGAGATTTCTCGGCCTGTGTTTTTAGTTGTGATTTGGTCTTCGTTTGAGTATCCTTACGGGCTTTTCAAACTTATGATTACCAAATTCAAATATAGGAGATGTGTTAGTGGCCCGTATCGCTGGCATTAACGTCCCTGATCATAAACATGCAGTTATTGGTTTAACAGCTATTTATGGCATAGGTAAGACTCGCTCTAAGGCTATCTTAGAAGCGACTGGTATCGCCGAAACCACAAAAATCGGTGAACTTTCAGACGAAATTCTTGACGTACTGCGTGATGCAGTTGGCAAGTACACTGTAGAAGGTGACCTTCGTCGTGAAGTTACTCTAAATATCAAGCGCCTTATGGACCTTGGTTGTTTCCGTGGCCTACGTCACCGTCGCTCTTTACCACTTCGTGGTCAAAGAACAAAGACTAACGCGCGTACCCGTAAGGGTCCTCGTAAGCCTATTAAGCGATAAGGGGATAGTATTATGGCTAAGACACCAATTCGTCGTAAAAAGGTTAAAAAGCAAGTTGCTGATGGTATGGCTCATGTTCATGCGTCTTTCAACAACACTATTGTAACGATTACCGACCGTCAAGGTAATGCACTATCATGGGCTACTGCCGGTGGTTCAGGTTTCCGTGGTTCACGTAAATCTACACCATTTGCTGCTCAGGTTGCTGCAGAGCGTGCAGGTACTGCTGCTCAAGAATACGGTTTAAAAAATCTAGAAGTTTTCATCAAAGGTCCAGGTCCAGGTCGTGAATCTGCTGTACGTGCTTTGAATGCTGCTGGTTACCGTATTACCAACATTACTGACGTGACGCCAATACCACATAATGGTTGTCGTCCACCGAAGAAACGTCGCGTTTAACAATAGGTTAGGAGAAATAACATGGCAAGATATTTGGGCCCTAAGCTCAAGCTGAGTCGTCGTGAAGGTACTGACCTGTTCCTTAAGAGCGGCGTAAGAGCTATCGACTCTAAGTGTAAACTTGAGACTGCACCTGGTCAGCACGGCGCTCGTAAAGGTCGCTTATCTGATTACGGTTTACAATTACGTGAAAAGCAAAAAGTACGTCGTATCTACGGTGTATTAGAAAAGCAATTCCGTAACTACTACAAAGAAGCTGCTCGCCTTAAAGGTAATACAGGTGAAAACTTGTTACAGCTTTTAGAGCAACGTTTAGACAATGTTGTATATCGCATGGGTTTTGCTAGCACACGTGCAGAAGCACGTCAGTTAGTAAGCCACAAAGCGATTCTAGTTAATGGTCGTGTTGTGAATATTCCTTCATACGTAATTACTCCAGAAGATACTGTAGTAATCCGTGAGAAGTCTAAAACACAAGCACGTATCATCGCTGCTCTAGAGTTGGCTGAGCAACGTGAAAAGCCGACTTGGGTTGAAGTTGACGGTAAGAAATTGGAAGGCAGCTTCAAGCGTCTACCTGAGCGTTCAGATCTGTCTGCGGACATTAATGAACAACTAATCGTCGAACTTTACTCTAAGTAAAGTTAAGAGTTAAGAGAGGATAAAATGCAGGGTTCTGTTACAGAATTTCTAAAACCAAGGTTAGTCGACATCGACGCTATCAACCCAACGCGTTCTAAAGTAGTTTTAGAACCACTAGAGCGTGGCTTCGGTCATACTCTGGGTAATGCCTTACGCCGTATACTGTTATCATCTATGCCTGGATGTGCAGTAACTGAAGTTGAAATCGACGGTGTATTGCATGAGTACAGCGCGAAAGAAGGCGTACAAGAAGACATCATTGAAATACTATTAAACCTTAAAGGTTTAGCAGTAACGTTAGAAGGCAAAGATGAAGTTTTTCTGACCCTGACTAAATCTGGTGTAGGCCCTGTGACTGCGGCTGATATTCAGCACGATGGCGATGTAACAATTGCTAATCCAGATCACGTTATTTGTCATTTAACGACAAATAACAGCGAGATCAGCATGCGTATTCGTGTTGAACGTGGTCGTGGTTATGTGCCGGCATCTAGTCGTTTATCCTCTGATGACGATGAGCGTCCAATTGGTAGGTTGTTGCTTGATGCATCATTCAGCCCAGTTGAACGTATTGCGTACTCGGTTGAATCAGCCCGTGTTGAGCAACGTACAGACTTAGACAAGTTAATCATTGATATGGAAACAAACGGCACCTTAGATCCTGAAGAAGCGATCCGCCGTGCGTCTACTATCTTAGCTGAGCAATTAGATGCATTCGTAGATTTACGTGATGTAACTGAGCCAGAAGAGAAAGAAGAGAAGCCAGAATTCGATCCTATTCTACTTCGTCCAGTTGATGATCTTGAACTAACAGTACGTTCAGCAAACTGTTTGAAAGCCGAGCAAATTCAATATATCGGTGATTTAGTTCAGCGCACTGAAGTTGAGCTTCTTAAAACGCCTAATCTAGGTAAGAAGTCTCTAACTGAAATAAAAGACGTGCTAGCTTCACGTGGTCTTTCTCTAGGCATGCGCCTAGAAAATTGGCCGCCTGCAAGCCTAGCTGAATAATCTAAATCACTATATTAGTTTAGTTAGAAGGATAGGGTCATGCGCCATCGTAAGAGTGGTCGTCAATTAAACCGTAACAGTAGCCATCGTAAAGCGATGTTCAGCAATATGGCAAGTTCTTTGGTGAAACACGAAATCATCAAAACTACTTTGCCTAAAGCGAAAGAGTTACGCCGTGTAATTGAACCTTTAATCACACTGGCTAAGACTGACAGTGTAGCAAATCGCCGTTTAGCGTTTGCTCGCACGCGTGATAATGAAGTAGTTGGTAAATTGTTCAGCGAAATCGGTCCTCGTAATGCGGATCGTCCAGGTGGTTACACTCGTATTCTTAAGTGTGGCTTCCGTGCTGGTGATAATGCACCAATGGCTTATATTGAACTAGTAGGTCGCCCAGCGACAAACGAAGAAGTTCAAGAAGACGCGCAGTCTGCAGAGTAAGTCTTTAAAGAGACACCAAAAAGCCGAGCTTATGCTCGGCTTTTTAATGCCTGAAATTTACAAACATCATTCCTGAAATTATTATATTTACCTATTTACCTATTTACCTATTTACCTATTTACCTATTTACCTATTTACCTATTTACCTATTTACCTATATATCTACTTATCTACTTCTAATCCTCTAGTTCCTAGATGGTTCAGTGAAAATGGACAGTGTTATTGCATAGACGTCGACGTTAGCATTTAGGTAACCAAATAGATTCATAATCTAATGAGGTTTTTTAAAATAGTCATCTTTAGATAGGAACTTGGAATAGATTTATCATCATGAATTCAGGTTAAATAGCGTTATTAGATAAATAAAGCTTATTTTTAGTTGTGTTTTTGAGCGTTTAGCTCAAATACTCAGCGAACAGTCATTTATTTCACGTTTTCTTCAAAAAAGGGTTGATCTGTTTTCGGATCTCCCTATAATGCGACCCCACTGAGACGGCAGACAGCAACGCTTAGCGAGGCAAGAGTCAATCAGTGAGTCGAGTAAAACTTAGTGT
>NZ_JAGJEJ010000013.1:0-110950 GCF_018101025.1 Pseudoalteromonas sp. MMG006 | reverse complement strand
GATGTGACGGGTTTTTTGCTGTCTGGCGTTTAGTAAATAGCCAAGAGCCCATGCCGAACTCAGTAGTGTCCGCTCTCGTACATCCTGTACTCCACGGCATTTGTATTCCTATACATCAAACAAAACAGCTCGAAGGCGAGCTCCGGCCAATGATAGTATCCCATTTGCTATGTGAAAGTAGGACATTCTACTGCGTAGCGCACCGACTTCAAATTGTAGAAAGCCCGACTAGCAATAGTCGGTTTTTTTACGTCTGCAGAAAAGTGAAAACAAAAACTGTAGCCAAGACTCTATACCGAACTTAGCAGGAAAGCAAAGCAGCTTGAAGGCGAGCCCCGACACAAAGGTAGTGTAGCATTTGTTATGTGGCTCTCTACCGCTGTGGGCACTACGACATCACCAGTACTTAAATAAGAGAAACCCGTTACAACTATGTGACGGGTTTTTTGCTGTCTGGGGTTTAGTAAATAGCAATATCCCATGCCGAATTTAGTAATGGCCGGTCTCGTACATCCTGTACTCCACTGCATTTGTATCCCTATAACTAAACGAAACATCTTTAAGGCAGCTCAATGCACAGTAACATTCTGCTATGGCACCGTGCTCTACAATATTAGCGAAAAGAAGAACCTAAAAGCGCGAGGGTTAGCAGTACACTTAATAAATTTATCTCAAAGTAATTACTTCCCTTGTTTGTATGGCGTATGAATACTAGTATGTGCATATTACTTTAGTATTAAATATGAATGAGAGTCCAACCTCCATGAACCAACCACTGCTTTTAGATGACTCTGCATCTCTTCTCGAGTTTACTCGAATATACCTCGCACTTTTTTATACTTTTGTCGCAGGTTTTTACACTTTCAGAATCATTTATAAGAATCGCTCTACGCCGAAAGGTGTTATTTTTCCTGGCGAGCAATTTTGCTCTAGTTGGTGGAACCATATGGTGTTTAAGTTTTTCAGAGCTGCTATATGGTTTGTCTGCGTGCTTAGAGTATTTATTCCTGAGATTGATGATTATCTCGGTTTGCTAAATGTGTTGAATGGCTGGCCAGGTGTTATGTTTGGAAATATTTTATTAACGGCTGGTTTTGTCCTGACAATGTTTGTGCATTTTCATATGGCCTCGCTTTGGCGGTCAGGAGTAGACCCTCATGGCCCAAGTGAGCTCAAAACGAATGGCCTGTATGAATTTTCAAGGAACCCAATGTACGTAGGTGTGGTAGCAGCTCAAATTGGTTTCTTTTTAGCGTTACCAAGTATTTTTAGTCTAATTTGTTTAGTGGTTGGCATGATTGCGGTATACAGACAAACTTTAGTTGAAGAAGCTCATCTTGAGCAGCACTTTGCTGGGGAATATAAAGAGTATAAACAATTAGTACCGCGTTGGTTGTGAGCCACTGCTTAATTAGCTATATATTACAAAGTAAATAACCTGAACTTAGTAATTTGAGCTCAGGTTACCTTTAGCCAATATCTTTCGTGATATATTTCTCTATAAACTCTTTTTTGGTAATTGCTTTTGAAAAAATATAGCCTTGAATGTAATCGCAGTGAAGGTGTTTCAATAGTTCATACTGCCTACTTGTCTCCACCCCTTCAGCCACTACCATAACATCTAAATTATGCGCCATTGTTATAATCGCTTTTACTAGTGCAATACTGTTGTCGTTTGACTCGATATCTTGAATAAAGGAACGATCTATCTTTAGAATATCAACGTCTAAGCGTTGTAAGTAAGCGAGCGATGAATAACCAACACCAAAGTCATCAATAGCTATATCAATATTTATACCACTTAAACGTTTTAATTGACGTTGTATTAATGAGTCGGGATCCATTAATGTATTTTCAGTGACTTCAATAAGTATGGTGTTGCTAGGTAGCTGATACTCTTCAGTTGCAGCTATCCAATCATCTACCCATTGCCCAGCCCTATCAATTTCTAAAGGTGATGTGTTCACACTAATTTGTATTGTTTTATCACTGAGCTTATTAAATTCGATAGTATCTTTAATTGCTTGAGATTTAACCCACTGCCCAATATGGCCTATTAAACCGTTTTTTTCTGCTACAGATATAAATTCGTTAGGACCGATTATACCGCGCTTAGGATGATTCCATCTAATCAAGGCCTCTGCTTTTGGTACTGACGAGCCGTCTATTGAAAAGATAGGTTGATAGAATAACTCAAATTGCTTCTGAGCAAGTGCAGTCCTTATCTCTTCAATCAATCGGCGCCTTTGTGTTGTTCTTTCTTCAATTTCGTAAGAAAAAAATTCATAACGATTACGGCCTTTATTTTTAGATAAATACATTGCTTGATCAGCTCGTTTTACAAGCTCCTCAACGGTTCTTCCATCAACAGGGTAAAACGTTAAGCCTATACTTGCTGTTACATAGACCGTTTCGTTTTTTATTTTTATACTTTCCATTAAGCTATTTTTTACTGTTTCAGCAATTTTTGATGCCTGCTTTGAGTCGCTAATACCCTCTAAAACTAAAGTAAATTCATCTCCTCCCAATCGAGCGACAGTGTCTTTATCCGTTACGCAATTTTGCAGCCTTGTAGCGACTTGGTGTAATAATAAGTCGCCGTAATCGTGTCCAAGGCTGTCGTTAACTTCTTTAAAACCATCTAAATCAATAAAGATAAGTGCAAATGTCATATCTTTTACATTTATTAAGCTTTGCAGTTTTTCGTAAAAATAACGCCTATTAGGTAAATCCGTTAGACCATCTTGGTAGGCATATTGGTGTAATTGAATATTGGCGCTTTGAAGCTCATTAGTTCTGAGCTTAACTTGGTTTTCCAGAGAGTTATCTCGCTGCTCAATGTTGTATAGCATGTCGTTAAAGCAGGCTGTGAGCTGACCTACCTCATCTTTAGATAGTTGTTTAGCACGTAGGCTGTAGTCATGGGATGTCGTTATTCTATTTGCGGTTTGCGCTAAGTAAAGTATAGGGTTTAAGAAGCGACGTCTTAATAATAAAGATAAAATTAAACTTATAGCAAAGGTAAAAACCATCAAAACCACTAAAAATTTAATATAAAAAGAAATTTTGTTTTGGATATAGCTATCATTTGCCCTAATTTTTAGTAAACCATAGTTATTTTTTTCAAACTTAAGTGGCGTGTTTACTTCAATATTATGATCAAGCGCTTGAACGGTTGATAGAGCGATAGCAAGTTGTTCATCACTTTGGTTATACACCGTTATACTGATTACGTCTGAGCGCATTAATATTGGATTTATCAGTTCTTGTACTGCTTCTAGATCATCAAACATAAGAGCGGTTGTGATATTTGGTGCTAGCATTTTCGAGAGAGAGTCTAGGCTCTCTACTTGCTCTTCTTTTGCGCTATTTATCTCATAAGCACTAAATACAATGGTAACTGTAGCGGTAGAGACAAGTGCAACGCTCATTAAAATAACTAATAATTTTTTACTGATCGTGTTTAGTGCAAATAATTTTCTCATTAAATTACCTTTGCACAACGCGAGCAAGACGTAATACTTTTGAGCTCATTGTTATGTTTGCTTCCTTGAGTTGTTTAGGTGCAATTTCAAAACGAATTTTCCCTCCTGAAAGAAAAAACCTAATATGCCCGCCGCTTTCTATAAATAAATCGCTTTCACCTATTACCATTATATTTTTTAGATTGGTGATTTTAGCTGATTGCCATTTTTCAAAGGAATTAGAAGTAACGAACAGGAGGTTGCAACCTTTTAAAGAGGACTCATTAAATGTAATAAGTTTATTATGCAGTGGTAAACTTTTTATAGTTCTGTTTTTTAGAGCACCATTAGCCACTTCTATAAAGTGTTCGTCGGAACTACATATAGTAAATTCCTTGAAAGAATTTAAAGGCTGCTCCCAGCTCCCAAACCGAGCAAAATTGTATAAGAAGCCTGCCTTTAGCATATATTCTTTTTCTGCAGCACTAGCACAAACACTAAACAGCGTCAGGTTTATTAAAATACTATGGATTAAGCTTCTTAGTTTAAACATTGTGCCTGCTTAGAAGGTTGCCGAAACAGTAAATGTTATGCATTCATCAATATAGTTTGGTAGCGTGTATGTTTCGTTACTATTATTATATTCAATGTGTGAGCCAGCAAATAGATTCTTACCGGATATTGCGGTGGCCCATACAGGGCTCATTTGCCAATTCCATGTAATATCTAGTGTGGTGTAATTTTCTGTATTGTATGCATCTGAGTTTTCTGCGCGCAGTGTTGCAAGTATATTGTGATTAGTTAAAAAAGTATAATTAGCCTTAGCAAATAGCTGCCTGTTTTTTGAGTCATAACCTATGGCAGGCTCTACTCTTGGCGGTAAGTCGTAAGTATATTTGGTGTAACTATACCCTAACTCAGTACTTAGTTTATCTAATGGTTGCCACGAGAGCAGCACATCAAACCCTTTCGTTGTTGTGTCTGCAACTGATGCAAAATCTAGGTCTACACGAGTTGTTTTTAAAGCTTGAAATACCTCAGGTATTCTTCCTGCAAGAAATAAATCAAGTATTGGAGAAAATTGTTCGTCGTGTTTATTCATATCTATTACAGCTACATTTTTAGCATCTGTATAATAAGTCGATAGATCCACTGACCAATCATTGTCGCTAAAGCGATAACCTAATTCGTAAGACAGGTACTTTTCTGATTTTACTTTATCATTACCATTTAAGTAGGTGGCAATTCGATAATTGTCTAAGGCTTGAACGCCTGAACTCATAACGGCAAGATCTTTTACTTTTATACCATTCACTTTAAAGTTATCGTTAAATTCAATTAATGTAGGGGTTCTAACACTTTGAGATACAGCACCCCACGTTAAGTGGTTTTGAGCTGGTTTATAGATAAATCTGACTGAAGGTTGATTTTCCCAGCCGGTTAAATCGTTATGGTCAGCTTTAGCGCCAATAATAAAATCAAGCTTATCTGGCGTTATATTGTATTGTGCTTGAATAAACACACCAAATTGCATGAGATCGTCAAAGTCTCTATCACTATCTAAAAATAAACTATCTGCAAATGAAATAGAGTTATAACGGTAATTTAATCCCCAATCGAGTTGTAAAGATTGGTATATAAAATTCATTTGATAATCAATATCTATCGACTCAAAGTCTTCTTTTATATAGTCTTGCGATCCGTTTTGTTTAAGCCAAGATAGCTGCAGCATTTGATTGGCATCTGGAGACATTCGGTTTTCTAGTCGAGCCATAATACGTGAGTCAGTTCGCTCCAACTCATCTGAAAATGCAATGTTCACGTTAGTGTCGTCTATCACGCCACGGTAATTTTGCCCGAGTGTTGAGTGGATATAATCACCTTGTATTAGGCTTGACCATTCGTCACTGTGGGTAAAGTCTGTTCTAAAGCCTAGTGAATGCTGTTTAGTTGTATCGCTAGGGGGGAGTGAAATCCCTTTTTTTGACTTTTTGGCGTTTTTTAGGTGGCCGTACCAACGATAACTACCCTGATTACTAATATCACCACCGTAGCGTAAATTTATATCAGCATTAATCTGGTTACCCGTTGTGACATTTGCAAAGCCACCTCGAGTATCAAGGCTATTTTTGGTAATAATATTAATAACGCCATTATTTGCATCACTTCCCCAAAGTAATCCGCCTTGGCCTCGTATTACTTCAATGCGTTCAATATCATATAAAGGCACATTCAGGGTTTCCCAATATACGGCTGCAAATTTTGGTGTATATAAACTTTGTCCGTCAATCATCACTAGTAGCTTACTAGAAAAGCGAGAAGCAATACCTCTTGATGAAATAGCCCATTGGTTATTATCGAGCTGTCGTACTATTAACCCAGGCACCATTTTTAGTGCTTCTGGCACTGATGTAGCACCTGAGTTAGTAATTTGTTCTTTACTTAATACATAAATAGATGACGCGGTATCAAAAGCCGATTGTGCTCTTTTCATGGCTGATGTTGCTTGTACATCCATTCCCATAAGGGCATCGAGGTCTAAATCTTCATCTTTGAAGGGGTCTGCTACAGCAATGGGGCAAATTAAAAGTAATGGCCATAAAAAGCGTTGTGATAATTTCACCAATATCTCCTGCACAATCAAAACAATCACTGTTTTATAAAATCTTTGGTATTACACAATGTTAACATGTATTAGCGCTCTAAAAGTAAAAAATCAGACTAAATAGTAATAAAGCGCTTTTACTTAATTTAAACAGCATATTATTTTTGTTGGTCACGTGGATCATAAGTGCACTTTTAGTTGTCACGGGAAAATATTAGTTAGCTTTATACATATCCCCTAAAAATATAATGCACCAAAGAGACGCTGCTTATTTAAGTCGTTATGCACTGTTGAAATATGTATGAAATTTCTAAAATGAAGTTTTGTCATAGGGGCATCATACTGGTTCATAAAGACAAAATAATTTACCCTAAGTATATTAATCACTATTAAATAATTTATCTTATGAGCTTTCTTTTTTCTGTCGCGTTAGCAAGCCTTCCTGCTTTACCCGAACCCGTTGCTAACAATGCCGTAGCTAAGGTTACTGTTGAAAACCAAAACTACTTTTTAAGTTTTATGGGGCTTGGTAAAAACAAACAACATACTGATGTACACAACAAGGTGTTTTCACTTAAATTAAGTGAGAGCGCATGGCAGCAACAAGCGAGCGTGCCTTCAAGTTTACCTTTAAAAGGGCGTTTAGCGAGTACTGCTATAGGCTTAGGTGAATACGCCTATATATTTGGTGGATATACAGTAGGCGGCGATCATAGTGAAATTTCAAGCCCCGATGTGTACCGTTTTGATATAAAAAGCAATACATACACACGCCTTGCAAGCATGCCGGTACCGGTAGATGACAGCGTAGCGCTAAGCTACAAAGAGCGTTACATATACCTTGTTAGCGGTTGGCATAACGATGGAAACGTAAATTTAGTACAGGTATACGATACCTACACCAACACGTGGCAACAGGCATCACCTTTTTTAGGTGAGCCAGTATTTGGTCAAGCAGCTGCTATTAGCGGTAACACCATTGTTATATGTGATGGCGTTAAAACCCAAGCAAACCCAGATTCACGCCGCTCGTTTACAGGTATTGCGCAGTGTTTAAAAGGTACTATTAACGCAATTAATCCGCTACAAATAGATTGGCGTACGTTACCTCATCCTACAGGTGAGTCGCATTATCGCATGGCTGCTACTAGCTACAATGGCAACATTTACATGATGGCAGGCTCTAACAACCCTTATAACTACGATGGTATTGGCTACAATAAAAAGCCAGCACCGGCAAGTAAACACGTGTGGCGTTTTAATATTGAGCAAGATAAATGGCAAGCTTTGCCGCCTTTAGCTGTAGGCAGTATGGATCACCGTGGATTACTTGAGCACAGCGGGGCTTTGTATCGTATTGGTGGTATGAACAATCAGCAGCAAGTAACGAGCGATGTAATAGGGTATGAGGTAACACAGTGAACACGCTTTATATTACAGGCGCAGGTGTAAGCGCTGCCAGTGGGATCCCTACATTTAGAGGCGAAGATGGCTTTTGGACCATAGGCAGTAAAAATTATACACCTATGGAAATGGCTACGCGAGCTATGTATCAAAACAACCCGCGAGAGTTTTTAGCTTGGTATTACAACCGTTTTGCAACGTATCGTAATCATGGTCCTAATGAAGTACACCACTGGCTTAGCGATAAAAACCTTATCACCCAAAATATAGATGGGCTTGATGGCAAAGCGGGTAACAAAAATTATATTGCAATACACGGCAGGCTCGATCAAATGACATTATTTCATGAACAGGGCGAAGCAGTTAAACCGCTAATGACCCCATGGGATAGCGTAGATGAAAGCCGCCTTCAAGAATCTCTTTTTGAGCTATTTAATATTCAAAACCAAGCACCTGAGCTAAATCATTCATATAAGCCGTTTGTTTTATTGTTTGACGAATACTACACCGATCTTTATAGAATAAGCGAAGCGCAACAGCGTATGCTAAATGCCGAGAAGATTGTATTTATGGGCACTTCATTTAGCGTTAATATCACTCAAATGGCAATTGAAATAGCGCAAAATTACAATATACCCGTTGAAGTGGTTGACCCTGAGCCTGCACACATTTTGCACACTAACGTTACATATAAAAAAATGAATGCGTTAGATTACATTCAATCTAATTAATAAGTGCTATATTTAAAAAGGATTGATAATGTTTTCTTAAATATTACAATCTATTCATATAATATTAACGGAGTATAAGTGTTATTATTATTTTGATTATAACAATACCAATACCAAAGAGATCTGAATGAGCGACTTAACTGCAATAGTAAACTTGTCAATATTACTTGTAGAACCTTCAGAGGTTCAGCAAAAAATAATAATAAAATCGCTTTTAGAAAGCGGTGTAAAACAAGTTGAAACTGCAACAACACAAACTCAAGCGCTTAGCTTATTAGCAAGTTATCACCCCGACTTAGTAATAAGCTCTATGTATTTATCAGACGGGACAGCCGACTCACTACTACAAGAAATACGGTCAAACCCCGTCACTGAGCATCAACCTTTTATGCTTATATCGAGCGAGCGTAATAAAAAATACCTTGAGCAATTACGTCAATCGGGCGTGTTGGCTATTTTACCCAAGCCTTTTAGCGCAAAAGCGATTACCCGCGCACTTAAAGCAACCTTAGATATAATAAGCGAAGAAGAAGTAGAGCTTGATCATTTTGATGTAACGTTACTGCGAGTTTTAGTGGTAGACGACAGCCGTTTTGCACGTAAGCACATAATACGCGTTTTAGCGGGCATGGGTATACCTGAGCCTGTAGAGGCTGAAAACGGTAAAGAAGCAATTGAGCACCTTAGTGAACAGTCGTTTGATTTAATCGTTACAGACTACAACATGCCGGAAATGGATGGCCGCCAATTAACCGAAACAGTACGTGGCTCAAATGCTTACTCGCATATTCCTATTTTAATGGTGAGCTCAGAGGCAAACGACACCCACCTAGCTAATATTGCACAAGCGGGTGTAGATGCAATTTGTGATAAACCGTTCGAACCGGCTACAGTGCGAGAATTACTGTATAAAATAATGTCTTAGCAGTTCAAAAAATGGCTAACATATCATAAGTTAAAGCAGCGGTAGTTAAACACGTAACTACTGCCGTTTTAACTTATGGATTAAGCACGTTAAACAACTGAAACGCTATAAAACATAAAATAACGGCTACGCGCTATCAAGTATTCGCCATCGCAAAGGAAATCTTAAAACCATTTTTAATTTTGGCGCAAACAACACTAAGCTACTTATTGGCAAACCGAAAGCCTGCGTTTATAACTGCCCTAATCTGTATATAAGTAACGCTGTTTTAGCAGTGTTTTTATTTAGAGAGGTTAAATCAGCGGTTTCGTTTTTAGTGTGCGCGCCACTGCCCATTAGGCCAAGGCCATCAAGCGCCATATCAACATGGTTTGCAGCAAACGAAATATCAGCAGCGCCGGCATTACGAGGGTTTGCAGCCACCACTTTGTTATAACCTAAGTCTTGGCTTGCTTGGCTATATAGCGCAAGCAGCTTTTTATTGCCCTCGGTAAGCCCCATTGGTGGGTAGCCATCTTCAAAAATAAGTTCAGCTTGGCTGCCATTTAAGCTTTTAGCCACTATTTGCTGCATCACTTTTTTAGCGCCCTCTACCTGCTTTGGCGAAAGCGCACGTAAATCACCCGCCACATGCACGGTTTGCGCAATAACGTTACTTTTACCAAACGCCGTGGCCGACGAGTTGGCACTGTCGTACTGTGCATCAGTGCCGCCCACAATAAGCCCCGGGTTAAAGGTTAAGTTAGGCTCTGTGGCAAGTTGCTCTCTAAAATCATTTAAAATACGCGATGCCTCGTAAATAGCACCATAACCTACACTGTCACTAAATATTTGCGATGAATGTGCAGCATTGGCCGTTACATTTAACGTCCAGCCGGTATAACCACGGCGCGCTGCCATCGCGGTTTTAATATTGTTATCGCCATTTTCATAGCCAAGCGCTACGTCAGCCCAAATTGCGCCATCAACAATAGCTTGTTTAGATAAGCTAAGTGGGCGACCGCTGCTTTCTTCATCGCCCGTAAGCAGTACTTTAATGCTCACGTTTTCAAGTAAATTAAGGGCTTGTAAGCTTTTAAGCGCGGTAATTATTATCGTATTACCGCCTTTCATATCGGCAACACCTGGTCCGCTCGCGGTGTGTTCATCAATTTGTTTATAAGTAGTAAAGTTATCGTGTTTGGCAAATACGGTATCAAGATGGCCGATCATCAGTATTTTTATTGCATCGGGGTTTTTACTCTTATAGGTTGCGAGTACATGCCCTGCACGGTTAAATGCGCTGCCATCTAACCACTCAACCTTAAAACCAATGGCTTTTAATTGCTCGCTTGCCAGCGCGCCTACCTTTTTTACGCCTTCAATATTCAGTGAGCCGCTATTAATGTTTACCGCTTGTTTTATCTCTTCAAGCGCTTGAGGAATATTTTGCTCAACCTGCTTTACTATTTCACGCTCGTTTTTATCAAGCGCCGCATGGCTTGTAAGCGGTAAGGTACTCGCAAGGGTGAGAATAAGTGCATGGCTAAATTTTAAAAATGACATAACAGCCTAATAATTGGAGAGTAGTTCAGCTAATATGAAGTAAAAATACAGAGTATTCAATAGGTGTAGTTTATGACTTTTATAAATAATAACGAGTTACAAGTTTAAAAGTCATGGAGTGTGCGCATTATAAAATTAAATAGACACCCATCCTAAGTTTTGCATTAAGTGAGCCGCCAGATTAAATAAAGTGGGTGTCATCTTAATTAAAAGGAGTTGAGTAAATTTGCTAGAAACTAAAAGGCTTTTGCTTCGTCCATTAACTAGTAACGATATTAAACCTTTATCACTAATTTTATCTGATCCTGAGGTTATGTTGTATTCTTTAAATGGTGTTATGGATGAAATAGCAACATCAAATTTTGTCCAATGGTGTCAAAAAAGCTATAAAGAATATGATTTTGGGCCTTGGGCAGTAATTGATAAGAATAATAACAAGTTGCTTGGTTTTTCAGGCCTAAATAAAGAAGCATATAATGATAAGCTAGTCGTAAATTTGGGATATAGGCTTGGCAGAGAACATTGGAATAAAGGCTATGCCACTGAAGCTGTTTGTGCAGTTTTAGAGTTTGCTTTCACTAATTTAAATATTTCAGAAATAATTGCGATTGTGGAGCCTAAAAATACGGGATCAATTAGTGTTATCGAGAAGCTTGGGTTTGGTGTGTATGAGCTGGGCCAATATCACAAAAAGACAGTTAAACGGTACACCTTAACCAGAAAACAGTGGCGATGCTTTAGTAACTCATCGGATTAGACGCTTTGCTACTGCAGCGCTTATGGTGTCAGGTAGGCAGCCGTCATATCCCAATGGAGAATACATTGTAGTGAGTGATTCATAATAAAACCCATTAAACTATTAACCATTTATAGTTTTCAATTTGATAGGCTAAGCCTTAGGCTTTTGTTTGTATAAAAAGTAAGATATTACATGGCAGTGCATAATCAACTGACAAACTTGTCACCTTTAATTTTTACAGGGAAGTTAGATGAACTTAAATCAAATTACATTACCCGTTACAGACATGGAAATTTCTACTAAATTTTATCGCGACTTAGGTTTTACTCAAATTGTAGATACCCCACATTATACTCGCTTTGAATGCCCAGATGGGGATTCAACTTTCTCATTGTCTTTAGATCGAGGTGAGTTTGATTGTGGCACGGTAATATATTTTGAACATGAACAATTAGATGAACTGGTTGAGGCTTTAAAAGTTAAAGGTTTTGTATTTATACAAGAACCTTCAGACCAGAGTTATTTATGGCGAGAGGCCGTACTGCATGATCCGTCAGGTCATAAAATTAAGCTATATTGGGCGGGTGAAAATAGGATTAATCCACCTTGGCGTGTCGAAGTACGCAGCTAATCAGACCTTTAATTATGCAGTGTTCAACTTTACGCTATTAAAATCTAACCTCAAAATACAAACAACCATCAGGTTTAATGCCATTGGCATTAAACCTGACAGCTCAAACTCAACCAATCAACGTTAATTAGTTGGCATTAAATAAATCTCGCGTACGCTGTTGCGCTGGTTTGCTTCTATTGCAAACATTACGGCGTCGGCTACATCTTGTGGGTCGAGCTTGTCGGGCTTAGCTTCATCAAAGAATGGGGTGTTTACCATGCCAGGGGCTATGGTGGTACAGCGACCATTCCACTCGCTCATTTCCTCAGCTAAGTTTTGTCCAAACCCGTAAGCAAACCATTTAGTTGCCCCGTAAATAGAGCCTTTAATTGGCTTACGGCCAGCAGCTGAGCTGGTTAATATAAAATGACCTTTGTTTTGGCGTAAATGGGGCAAGGTTGCTTTTGCCGTCCACAGCAGAGCTTTAATGTTTATGTCTATCATGGTTGACCATTCATCAGGATCGCCTTTTTCGGTGCCTGCGGTTGAAACGCCCATACCTGCATTGGCAAATGCGGCATCTAGTCGGCCAAATTTTTCGAGCCCTTTTGTTACTACGTTTTCAAGCTCGGTAAAGTCGGTGGCATCTGCGGGTACACTCAGTGCGTTATCTTCACCTAATGCTTGTACTAATTTAGTTAATTTGTCTTCGCTTCTGGCTGTAAGTATTACTTTGTGGCCGTTATTAACCAGTGTTTTGGCGGTTGCTTTACCTATGCCACTTGAAGCACCTGTAATGAGGACTATTTTTTCTTTCGCCATGATTATTTCTCCTATGTTTACATATTCAAAATGATAAGAACGGTTTAACCAATATTTGCTGTTTACTGTAACAGTACTGGGTTAACAGGGCTTGAATAAAGGAGCCTGTTTATCTTTTGAGGTTGAGTTTTCAGCTGTGTGCTTGGTATTTAAGCAATAGGCATAAACACAGCGCGATTAACTCTTTCTTGGATAGAGCCAATTTTAATTCTGAGAGGTCAGCAGGCCCCATTAATTGGTTGGCCTTAAGTGAATTTCTCTGATGTTATTGCGCTGGTTTGCTTCAAGTGCAAAGAGTACGGCGTCGGCAACATCTTGTGGGTATAATTTGTCGGGCCTTGCTTCATCGGTAAATGGGGTATTTACAGCACCTGGGGTTATGGTGGTGCAGCGCCCGCCCCATTCACTCATTTCTGCTGCGAGGTTTTGGCCAAAGCCATAAGTAAACCACTTACTTGCACCATATATTGAGCCTTTAACAGCTCTGCGGCCAGTGGCTGAGCTGGTTATAATAAAATGGCCTTTGGTTTTTCGTAAATGGGGGAGGGTAAGTTTAGCGCTCCACAGCAGGGCGTTTATGTTTATATCAAGCATAGTTGCCCATTCGTCGGGGTCGCCTTTTTCTATTCCTAATGTGTTTAGCCCTTTACCTGCGTTTGCAAATGTAGCGTCTAAGCGGCCAAATTTGTTAAGCCCTTTTGTTACTGCGTTTTTAAGCTCGGTAAAGTTGGTTGCATCTGCCGGTACGCTGAGTGCGCTATCCTCGCCTAATTCTTTAACTAATTTTGTTAATTTGTCTTCGCTTCTGGCGGTAAGTATGACTTTGTGGCCATGGTTAACCAGCGTTTTGGCGGTTGCTTTGCCAATACCGCTAGAGGCACCTGTAATAAGGATTACTTTTTTGTTCGCCATGACTATTTCTCCTATGTTTACATATTCAAAATGAGGAAAGTATTTACGGTAACTTTTGTACTAACACTAACAGGGTGTGGTTAACCTAAATTGAATAGTAACGTTAGAGGAACATAGCTTTTATTTAATGCTTTAATTTAATACAAAAACAATAGGTATAACTAATTTATAGCTATATACTCGCGCGGTTTTTTAGCCATTAAGGCTAAATTGTGGGTATGGCGCATTTAGCTTTGCTCATTTTTAAATTGTGCTGAGTGTCAGCCGTTTTTTGGAATATGTATGAAAGATAAACTTATTGTGTTTTGGCAAAGCCATTCTGAAACTATCATCACTTTAGGTTACAAAGTGGTATTAGCCATGGCTATTTTAGTTGCGAGTGCGCTTATTGCGCGTTCAGTAAAAAAAGCGATTAAAAACTCTAAGTCGCCATTAAAAAAAGTAGACGAAACGCTACTGCCGCTTTTATCGAGCATTGCGGGGTATTTAGTTTACATAATTGCTGGGCTGTTTATTTTAGATATTTTTGGCGTTAATACGGCAAGCTTAATAGCGCTAATGGGCGCGGCGGGTTTAGCGATTGGCTTGGCGCTTAAAAACACCTTAAGTAATATTGCCGCAGGCATTATGTTATTAATACTTAGGCCATTTAAAATAGGCGATTTTGTAGATGCGAGCGGCACGCTTGGCACAGTAAAAGAAATAAACCTATTTACGACCATTTTTAAAACCACCGACGGCCTTTATATCGCATCACCTAACGGTAAAGTGTGGGGCGGCAACATTAAAAATTTTACCCGTAACGGTAAAAGGCGCATGGATATAGTGGTGGGGATTTCGTACGCCGACTCTATTGATGTTGGCTTAAATGTACTTAAAAAACTCGCCGAAGCAGAAAGCCGATTACTTGCAGAGCCAGCACCTAAAGTAATGGTTACCTCAATAGGCGAAAGCGCAGTAAACATTCAATTACGTGCTTGGGCTGTAAATGGCGATTACTGGCAAACCGTGTGGGATTTAAATAAACGCGTTAAAGAGGCTATAGAAGGTGCGGGGCTGAGTATTCCGTTTCCGCAGCGAACGCTGCATATATCTGAGTCGATGGCATCGGCAATAACGGTTAATACCAATCCGCAATAATACTTAATCATTTTGCGGGGCTAAACGTGTCGTTACCTGCGTTAAAAAACTCTCATTTACGACTGCATGGATGCAGAAGGTAGAGCAATGCAGGAGCAATTGCCGAGAACAACTAAATAACGAATTTTTTGCCTAGTTATCAACATGTTTTTCCAGCCTCAAAATAGATCACTTAATTAAGCGAATTGGTATAATAAAAACCTTTAAATTCTATTAGAATAAGCACTAATAATAGCGAGCCTTGGCTCGCTATTTTTGTATTAGCCTTTGCGTTGGCTGAGGTATTAACCTTCTAATTGAAAGTCGTACACTGAGCCTAAGTTAAGCAGCTGGGTTAGTTCATCTAGTGCTTGGTAGCTTTCGGTAAGTAGGGCTGAGTCGGCAAAGTCGCTTGCACCTAGCTTATCGCGGTAGTTACGCTTTGCCCAGTCACAAAGCTGAGTGTATTTAGTATCGGTTAAAATAACCTCTGGGTTTACCGCAGCAAGTTCTTGCTCGTTAAGGGCTACACGTAAACGCAGGCAGGCAGGGCCGCCGCCATTTTGCATACTTTGGCGCAGGTCAAAAAACTGTACTTGGTTTACTGGGTTATCCGCTAAAATCATTTCTTCAATGTAGGCGTTTACTGCGTTATTACGTTGGCACTCTTGTGGCGCTACTAATAGCATTGAGCCATCATCTAGGCTTACTAATTGGCTATTAAATAAGTAACTGCTTACTGCATCGCTAATGCTTACTTTATCGGTAGGTACTTCAATTATGTATAGCTGCTTGCTGCCGGTGTAGGCATCGCGAATTTCTTGCAGGGCATCTTGTTGGTTTAAAAATGCTTGCTGGTGGCAAAGCAATACGTTTGCGTTACCTACTGCAATTACATCGTTATGAAACACGCCTTGGTCTATAACATCTGGGTTTTGCTGCAGTAAAATTTGGCTCGATTCTTTTAAATTATGTAATCGGCAAATGGCTTCTGAGGCTTCTAGTGTTTGCCTTGCAGGAAACTTAGCCGGTTTAGGTAATTGGCCGTTAAAGGCACTTGCACCAAATACAAACATTTCTAGCCCTTGCTCGCCGTGGCTGTCGCAAAGTCGGGTATGGTTAGCCGCGCCTTCGTCGCCAAAAAAGCCCTGATCGGGTAAATGCGTGTGGTGCGCAAAGTAGCTATCGTTATTAAACATGGCTTTTAGTAAGCGGGTAGTTGTAGCAGGCTCGAGTGAGCGATGAAACTTATTATTTAAATTAGCTGAGGTAAAATGCACTTTGCCATCGAGGGTATCTGGCGAGGGTGACACAGTAGCGGCATTGGCAGTCCACATTGCTGAAGCCGAATAACACGCGCGCAATAAAATAGGGTCGGCTTTAAATGCTTTATGAATAACTTGCGAGTCGTTACCGGTAAAACCTAAGCGACGTAGTACGTTTAAATCGGGGCGTGCATGGGGGGCAAACACACCTTGTGTTAGGCCTTTGTCGTGCATGGCTTTCATTTTTTCAAGGCCCTGTAACACAGCTTCTTGAGGGTTTGAAAAACTTGCCGCATTATTTAACGAGGCAACATTACCATACGATAAACCCGCATAGTTGTGAGTAGGGCCAACTAAGCCATCAAAATTTACTTCTAAGGCGTGCATACACGTTCCAATTATATTGTTTTTAGTAACTTAACAATACAATGCAATGGCCGCGCTTGCAAAGCCTATAAATACGAAATTTATCGGCTGTAAACTCGCTCTTTGTCGCACGTTGTATGGGTATTGCTCGGATCGTTTACCTGCCATACGCTAATGTCTAAACGCCATAGTAGGTAAAGGGTGTGGTATAGGTTAGCCATGGTATTTTCCTTGAAAGTTTCACTGAACACATATTTACTTTGAAAGAATTATGCCAACTGTTAATTGAATATTTTATGAATACAAATCAGATATTTATTAATACACTAAAAATAACGTTTGAGCGCTTAGCACCATTTTGGAGTTAAAGGGCTTAAAAGTTGCACCAAAAAGCCACGCAGCGGGTGCGTGGCTTATGTTTTATACGCTGTATTTAGCGCCCTACTTTACCTTTTACTAATGGGTCGAACGACAGCACACTAAATTTTCCTTGGCTGGCATTTTTACCTTCATTTAATACTGGCGAGCGATGTAGCTCATCGACAGTAAAATATATTTTATGATCGGCGCCATAACTAAAGCCATCTGGCCAGCTTAAGCGCTCGTCTTTAAATAATACCTGGTATTTACCGCTTGGTTTTACTACGCCAATTGCGCCGTTGGTTATGTCGGTAACATACACATTGCCGCCGCCATCAACAATAATGCCATCTGAAATGGGTTTAGTGCCGTAACGCGTTACTTTACTCTCAAGGGCGCTTGCGCTCAGGCTTTTATTGTTAATATCGCTGGTGGCAATACGGTAAATCGACGTGCCCGACATAGCGCCAAAGTAAAGCCACTGTTCGCTCGGGTCGAGGGTGATTGGGTTTACGCCTAAACGGGCTGGTTGGCCGCCTAGTTTCATGGTGCGTCCTTCAATGACCATGTCGATGTTTTCGGCTGTGGTGTATGGGCTATTTTGTAATACTCTGCGCGCCTCACCTGTTTTTAAATTTACGGTAATAATAGCGGCTTGGCTGCCTTGTGCGGTGTCGGCAATATATACAACACCGTGTTTATTATCGATAACTAAATCGTTTAAAAATGAGGTGTCGGTAATGGTGGGTTTAGCTAAGTAAATTATTTTATGCAGCTGCTCTTTATTAGTATCCCATCCTACTAAACGCCCAGCATGATCAGGGCCTGATGTATCAAGCATCCATAACACGCCATCGGCTGATACATTTATGCCAAGTACATCGTAAAAGCCTTTGCCGTTTTTATACGCGTATGCCCATTTTTCATTAGGGTAGGGCTTGGTGGTGCCATCGCTTAATAGCTCCATAATTTTTTGTTTTTGGCCGTAAAAACCATGTACCGATAAAAACTTACGACCCGATGGCGTAATTGCAATATTACCTGGTGGGTGCTGCGCGTCGAATGTAGCAACTGTTTTTAAATCGGTGTGCGTAGGTTGGGTATTCGCAAATGCACTGCTGGTTAAAAACGCGGTGCTACAGGCTGCTGCTAAAAGTATTTTTTTAATCTGATTCATGTTTAAAAGCCTTCTAAAACAAGTTTACCGCGTGAGGTGTACGATTCTAAAATCTGGTGCGCTTTATATAAATTAGCGGCGTTGATTGGGCCTAAATTTTGTCCAAGTGTGGTTTTAAGTGTACCTGAGTCTATCAGCTCACTAATTTCATTAAGTAAGGTGTGCTGCGCTGTTATATCAGCTGTAGTAAATAGCGAGCGGGTAAACATAAACTCCCAATGCACCGATATACACTTACGCTTAAATTTTAAAATATCGAACGATGCAGGGTCGTCTATTAGCGCAAATTTACCTTGAGGTTTAATACACTCCACTATTTGGTCTTGGTATTGGTCGGTATGGGTTAAGCCAATAACGTAATCAAACTCAGCTAATCCCAGTTCTTTGCGCTGCTCGTTTAAGTTTTTAGAATGATCAAGCACGTGATCGGCTCCTAACTCTTTAAGCCAGGTTACGCTTTGTTCGCGTGATGCCGTACCTACTACGTTTAGCCCAGTAAGTTGCTTGGCAAGCTGCACTAAAATAGAGCCAACACCACCTGCGGCGCCAATAACTAAAATAGATTGCTGAGTATTTTGTTTATTTTTAGGCACTTGCAGGCGATCAAACAGCATTTCGTAGGCGGTTATGCTGGTTAGTGGCAGCGCTGCGGCTTGTGCGTCGGTTAATGTTTTAGGTGCGCGCCCTACAATACGTTCATCAACTAATTGAAATTGCGCATTACTGCCTTGGCGCGATAAATCGCCGGCGTAAAATACGCGATCCCCCACATTAAATAACGATACCGACTCGCCAACGGTTTTTACAATACCTACGCCGTCCCAGCCTAATACTTTGTAGCCTTGTTCTGGCGCTACATTTGCACGTATTTTTGTATCTACAGGGTTTACCGAAATAGCCTTTACTTCAATAAGTAGGTCGTGCCCGTTAGCAGTTGGGGTATCAAGTTCAATTGCTTGTATAGAATTGGGTGTGAGTGTTTTAGTGTTTTTGGTGTAGCCAAATGCTTTCATGTGGGTTCCTGATGATTTGAAGTACTTTTTAATATGTGAACACTATAGCTCAGTTGAAAAATATAAAAAGACATGAAAAACTAAAGCACTTTCAAATTTTAATTGAAAATATGCGATCATTTAACGATATTCAAACTTTTATAGATGTAGCCAGTTGCGCCAGTATTTCTGAAGCCGCAAGGCAAAACGCACAAACCCCAGCGGCGGTAAGTGCGGCTATTAAGCGCCTAGAAAAAGACTTAGGAAACGTGCTGTTTATTCGCTCTACCCGCAGTTTACGCTTGAGTGTGGCAGGGGAGCAGTTTTTAAGTTACGCCAAAGACTCTCTTTCGCTTATTCAACAAGGGGTAGCTGCAGTACAAACCGCAGTAGGCGAAGTAACAGGGACACTACAGGTATCAGCCCCGTGCGATTTAGGGCGTAATAAACTAAGCGAATGGCTTAATGAATTTTTAGCGCAATACCCGCATGTAAAACTTAAATTGCACTTAAGTGACGAAGTAAGCGACATTTATAGCCAGTCGATAGATATTGCGCTGCGCTTTGGCGTACCAAAAGATTCGCAGTTAATTGCAGCGCCACTTTTTTTAAATAATGCGCGTATTTTAGTGGCCTCTGCTGAGTATGTAGCAAACAATGGATTGCTTACACACCCCCTTAACTTAACGCAGCACACTACCATTACGTTTATGCGCTTTGGCGAAGTGTTTAAAGAGTGGCGATTTTATAAAAATGGCGCGGTACAAAAAGTGCAGCTAAATTGCCAACACATAGTAAACGATGGCGAAATGGTTAGGCGCTGGGCGCTAGAGGGCAAAGGCATTGCGTATAAGCCGTACTTTGATGTCATTGACGATTTAGCAAGTGGGGAACTCGTTCATTTATGCCCTGACTGGCAAAGCGATCCGCTACCGCTTTATATGATGTACGCCGACCGGCGCCAAATGACCCCGGTGATCACCGCATTTAGGGCGTTTATTCAACAAAAAATAATCGCGTTAGTTGGCTAACTCATCGTCGCTTTTAGTATTTAAATCGTTTACCACTAAATCAAGCAGCTGCATAAGCTGTTTGGCTTGTGTGGAGTCTACACTTTCAAATTTACATAATATATTTTTTGGAATATCAGCGGCTTCGTTTTTAAGGGCTTGCCCACGATGGGTAAGCTGAATTAGGCGCTTACGCTTATCGTGCTCGTCTTTAATAACTGCTAGCAGAGACTTTTCGGTCATTTTTTTGAGTATTTGGGTCATAGCGCCACCATCAATAGCGGTTTTATCTATTAGCTGCGCTATGGTTACTTCATCTTGCTCCCACAGCGCCATCATTACTACATACTGCGGATACGTTAAATTAAGTGCAGCCAAAGGCTCACGGTAAGCGCGGGCAATGCTATTTGATGCCATATATAACCTATGACAAAGCTGATTTTTTAATTTTAATTGCTCAAACGACATACCCAACTCCTAACGCGTTAATACCTTAAACTCAAAAAACATTTTAATTTGCATGCAAAGTATTTGCAATCTCTAATTACTTGACCTATTATTTTGCATACAAACTAAATTGATTGATAAACTTTGGAGTTCACTATGAATGTATTACAAAACGTTGCTTACACAGCAAAAGCAACTGCAACAGGTGGCCGTGAAGGTGTAGCTAAATCTGACGATGGCCGTTTAGATGTAAACCTATCAACCCCAAAAGGGCTAGGTGGCGACGATGGGCAAGGCACAAACCCAGAGCAGTTATTTGCAGCAGGTTACGCAGCGTGTTTTATTGGCGCACTAAAATTTGTAGCCGGTAGCGAAAAAATTGATTTACCAAGTGATACGCACATTAATTCTGAAGTATCTATTGGCGCGATTGAAGGCGGTTTTGGTATCGCAGTAAAATTAGCTGTATCACTAGGTGATATGGATAAAGCGGCAGCGCAAGAGCTTGTAAATAAAGCACACCAAGTATGTCCATACTCAAACGCTACACGCGGCAACATTGAAGTAGAGCTTTCGGTTATTTAATTAACTGATTACTTAGCATTGTAATAGCCCAGAGGTTTGCCACTGGGCTTTTTTGTGTGCTGAAATTTAGCAAAGTTCATATTAATTAAACCCTTCTAAAAAATATACGGAAAATCGTATATTCACTATTTCATATGTTATCGTTTTGTTTTATTGTATGCACACTAACTAAACGAGGATGCTATGGAACAACTCAATCCACTTCAATTTTACAAATGTTTAGCCGACGATACGCGCTTAAAAGCCATGTTATTAATTAGCCATGAGCAAGAGCTATGTGTGTGTGAACTTGTTGCCGCGCTTGAGCTTAGCCAACCTAAAGTGTCACGCCATTTAGCGCAACTTAGGCAATTTGGCTTATTAAGCGACCGCAAGCAAAATCAATGGGTGTACTACAGCATTAATAAAGCCCTGCCAGAGTGGGCTATTAGCGTTTTAACACAAACACGAAACGAAAATTCTGCGTTTTTTAACGATGATTTAAATCGACTCAATGCAATGGGTAATCGCCCAGAGCGTGCAGCAAGCTGCTGTTAATTAAGCATATTGGCTTAACTTTACTAAAGGTATTTATTATGACAATTAAAGTAGGTATTAACGGCTTTGGCCGCATGGGACGTTTAACGCTGCGCGCAGCATTAGAATGGCCAGAAGTAGAATTTATTAAAGTAAACGATGTTGCAGGCGATGCTAAAACACATGCCCATTTATTAGAGTTTGACTCAGTACACGGGCGTTTAGCCCACAGCGTTACAGCAAACGAAAATAGCTTTAGTGTGGGTAAGCACACTATTGCCGTTACCAATAACAAAACCATTAACGACACCGATTGGTCTGATTGCGATGTAGTAATAGAAGCCAGCGGTAAAATGAAAACCACTGAGCTGTTAAATCAATATTTAGCACAAGGTGTTAAGCGCGTTGTGGTAACCGCACCAGTAAAAGAAGACGGCATTTTAAATGTGGTTATGGGTGTTAACGATGATTTATATAACCCAGATGAGCACAAAATTGTGACAGCGGCTTCGTGTACGACTAACTGTTTAGCGCCAATTGTAAAAGTACTACAAGAAAAAGTAGGCATTAAGCACGGCTCAATGACCACTATTCACGATATTACCAATACCCAAACGATTATTGATGCGCCACATAAAGACTTACGCCGTGCCCGTTCGTGCGGGTCAAGTTTAATACCGACCACAACAGGTAGTGCAACAGCCATTACGCATATATTCCCTGAGCTAAAAGGTAAGTTAAATGGCCATGCCGTGCGCGTACCTTTAACTAACGCATCAATTACCGACTGTGTATTTGAGCTTGAGCGTGGTGTAACAGCAACTGAGGTGAATGAATGGTTTGCTCAGGCGTCTAAAAACGAGCTTGCAGGTGTATTAGGTTACGAAGAAAAACCGCTTGTATCGATTGATTACAAAACCGATCCACGCAGTAGCATTATTGATGCGCTTTCTACCATGGTTATTAATAATACCCAGCTTAAATTATACGCTTGGTACGATAACGAATGGGGTTACGCTAATCGTACCGCCGAGCTTATGCTCAAAGTTGCTAAAAGTGACTTGGTTTAACCACTTGTAAGGTTTTAAGGGCGTAAACCATGTTTGAGCAACTTGCTAATTTACCTACAGCAATAAAACAGTATTTAATTATAACCGGTAATTACTGGGCATTTACCTTAACCGATGGCGCACTGCGTATGCTGGTGGTGCTGCATTTTCATCAGTTAGGGTATGGTGCGTTGGCTATTGCCATGCTGTTTTTGTTTTACGAAATTTTTGGTGTGATCACCAATTTAGTGGGCGGTTGGCTTGGGGCTCATTTAGGCCTTAATAAAACCATGAACTTTGGCTTGGCGCTGCAAATAATGGCGCTTGCCATGTTATGCGCGCCAAGTGAGTGGCTTACAGTGGCTTATGTTATGGCGGCGCAAGCGCTTAGCGGTATAGCCAAAGATTTAAATAAAATGAGTGCCAAAAGCGCCATTAAACATTTAGTGCCCGAGGGCGAAAGCGGCCAAGGCCAGCTTTATAAATGGGTGGCTATTTTAACGGGCTCTAAAAATGCGCTAAAAGGGGTGGGCTTCTTTTTAGGTGGGTTACTCCTTACGGTATTGGGATTTGTTGGGGCTTTAAAAGCACTTATTGTACTACTTACTATTGCGTGGATGATTAGCGTTGTATTTTTAAAAGGCGACATGGGCAAGGCTAAAAATAAGCCCAAGTTTAAAGAGCTATTTTCTAAATCTCGTGCAATAAATTTATTAAGTGCAGCACGGTTATGCTTGTTTGCCGCGCGTGACGTGTGGTTTGTAGTGGCTTTACCTATTTATTTAGCCCAGCAGTTTGATTGGAACTTTTGGTGGGTTAGTGGCTTTATGGCACTTTGGGTGATTGGCTATGGTGGCGTGCAATCGCAAGCGCCACGTATTACAGGCACCAGTAATTCAAACGTTGATACTGTTAAACATGCCTATTTATGGGTATTGCTGTTAAGTGGTGTAACAGCACTTTTAGCACTACTCATGCAATTTGATGTTGCTGTGCATGTCACCTTGATTATAGGTTTACTTATATTTGGCGGTATATTTGCAGTTAACTCATCAGTACATAGTTATTTAATTGTCAGCTTTGCTAAAAGCGATGGTGTATCGCTTGATGTTGGCTTTTATTATATGGCCAATGCAATGGGGCGTTTACTGGGCACCGTGCTTTCGGGGTGGGTGTTTCAGGTTTATGGTTTTGTAGCGTGTTTATGGGTGAGTGTAATTTTGCTTATTTTGGCCTCTATAGCCACTGCTTTTTTAGCCAGTAATAAAAGTTAAACGTTTGTATTAGTTTTTTATTAGTGTAACGATTTTAATAGCTTCATTTTTAAGATCTACTAAACTGTACCCGTAGTTTTAATTAAAGGGTAATTTAAGTGCAAGAAATCTCATTAGCAAAAAAGTTATTGTGGATAACCGTAGGTAGTACATTTTTAACAGTGCTGGTTCTCTCTGGCGTATTGTGGTGGCAAATGTCATCAAACAGTGAAGCGCTCGCAAAAGAATCTGAAGATTATATAGTGGCTGAGGTTGAGCAAAAGCTTAATGCAAATGCTGCTGCCTACGGTGAAAAAATAGCTGGTTTTATAAATGAAGCTTACCGAGTGCCTAATTCTTTAGCCGCATTGCTTGGTGATGCAGCTAAAACTCAAACTCTAAATCGCGATACTGTGGTGAACATTAATCGCTCTATTTTAGAGAAGAATCAATTTTTATCGTCTATTTATTCGCAGTTTGAAGCTAACGCATTTGATGGACAAGACGCGCAATTTACACAAGGTTTTAAACATTCTGTTAATGGCGATGGCACGTTAGAGGTGTATATAACGCGCGACCAAAACGGCAATATTGAGCAACAAAAAGTAGCTAACGCTGCCGATAAATACCTAACCTCTTTAAACGAGTTTGGTATTCGCGAAGCCCATTGGTACCTATGCGCAAAAGATACACTTAAGCCATGTATTATGGAGCCGTACCTTTATGAAATCCCCTCTGGCGATTCTGTTATGCTTACTTCATTAACAGTGCCAATTATTAAATCAGGCCGCTTTATTGGTTTAGCGGGTGTTGATTTAACACTACCAACTTTTCAGGGCCTTACAGAGCAGCTTTCTAGTGAGTTATATAACGGTAAAGCCAAGGTTACGTTGTTAAGTGATATGGGATTAATTGTAGGTAGTAGCCACTATAAATCTAAATTAGGCCGTCCGTTTAAAGAAGCTGTTAGCAGCAATACTGATAGCGAACTTGCTAATATTAAAGGTCAAAACAAGTTAATAAAAACAGCGGATGAATACTTAGTTAATTACCCTATAAATATTAAACTTGCTAACACTCATTGGAGCTTACTTATTGAAGTGCCAACTAACCTAGCACTCGAGGGGCCTAACGCGTTAGCTAAAAATATGAGTGACTCGGCAAATCAGCTAGGTTTAGTTATTCTAATAACGGGCGGTGTGATAGCTATAATTGCCTTTATTGTCATGAAAATAGTAGTAGGTAGCGTGGTTGCACCGCTTGAGCAAATTCAACAACGTGTTGATAATCTTGCCAGCTCTGAAGGTGATTTAACGCATACGCTGCACGTCGATACGCATGCTGAACTTATTGCCCTTGCTGGTGGCTTTAATGCATTTTTAGCTAAGTTAAGAGGCTTAATTGCTGAGCTAAAAGGTGTTTCAGCACAAACTAAGCATCAAGGTGAAATAGCGCAACATATAGCCATTGATACTAAACAAAACGTACAATCGCAATTTCAAGAAATTGAAAGCGTTGTAACCGCCATGAACGAAATGAGCGCAACCGCACTTGAAGTTGCTAGAGCCTCAGAGCAATCATCTCAACAAGCGGATGAAATAAATGGTTTAGTGGTAAGTAGTGAGACGAGCTTATCGTCGGCTATGAGCCAAGTTAAAACCATGTCTGAAGAAATAAAAGAAGCTAACCAAGCGGTTGAAAAAGTAGCGTCGCGCAGTAAAGATATTACTCAAATATTAGATGTGATCAGAACCATTTCTGAGCAAACAAACTTACTTGCACTTAACGCCGCCATTGAAGCTGCGCGAGCCGGCGAGCATGGCCGAGGCTTTGCTGTGGTTGCAGATGAAGTACGAGCCCTTGCTTCTAAAACACGTTCATCTACCGATGATATTAGCCAACTTATTGATAGCTTATTGTTAGAGGTAGGTAACGCATCTACCGTAATTGAAAAAGGCGTAGTGCGCGCTGAAAGTGCAGTAGACGAAACCTCAGTTGCTTTTGAAGCGCTGCATAGTGTTGTAATAAAAGTAGATGAAATTACGAATCAAATTACGCACATTGCGACCGCAGCCGAGGAGCAAAGCTTAGTAACCGAAGAGATAAACCGCAACCTAACGCTTATATCAGATGCGGCAGCACAATTAGCTGATTTATCTACTCAGGCGGGCGATAGTAGTGAAGCGCTTAATGCATTGGTAGCGCAGCAAGATAGCGAGCTAAATAAACTCAAAACGTAAGTAAAGATCGACACTACCTGATAAAAAAGCGGCTAATTCAGTGTGAATTAGCCGCTTTTTTTGTTGAGACTTTTTGTAGTGAGTAATATAAAGCTTATAGCTTTTTGATCAAATCAAACATTTGATTGATCATCGGCTGCGCTAATTGTTCTACACCTGGGCGATTGAAATAGCCACGCAGACCAGTAAATTGCACCTGAAAGAACTGCGCATATTCAAGTGCCGTAAGGTTGCTACTCAGCTCACTATTTTTAATAGCTTGCGCAAATAAGGTGGTTAGGTAGGCCTCAAATTTTGCCGACAAGTCTAAACTCAGCTCATATAACGAGGCATCTTTTTCTGCAAATTCACTGTTTGCTTTTACCAACATACAAATAGCACTTGGGCTACAGTCTTTGGTTTTAATTATTACGTTTTCTACAAACGCACGCAAACCACCTATAACAGTATCAGAACTTGCTAAAAACCCGTCAATTTGGCTTTTCATTTGTACGGTGTAGTCTTTTAAAGACTCGCTGTATAGGCCTTCTTTAGAGCCAAACGCCGCATAAATACTGCCAGGGCGCATATTAATCGCTTCTTGTAAATCGCGGGTTGAGGTAGCTGTAAACCCCTTTTCCCAAAACAATTGGCTTGCAACGCGAATTACATTCTCGCGTTCAAATTTAACTTTGTTAGCCATTTTAATCTCAACTATTTTGAACGTATGTTCAATTTTAACTTGAACAGTCGCTCAAAATCAAATAGTATGTGTCTCGAAGTTATTTAACCTGAATTATGGTTAAGAGATTTACTAACATATTTCTTCATGATGATATTAAAGGTTATTTTCTCTAGCCAGAGGTTTTTAGTGAAAACAAGGCGAATCTACGCGTCAATAGCTAGCCTATTGCAAGTAAATTCAACGCAGTTATCGCTGAAAATAGCTGTTAGAGATAGATTTATTATCCAGAGTTCAGGTTACTCAAACACATTAATTTATTGGAGCAGAACATGGCAGAATTTACGTTATATACTCAAGACAACGCACCTGAAGAATCAAAATCGCTTATGGCTGATTCAGTAGCAGCATTTGGCATGGTGCCTAATCTTCACGCAGTAATGGCAGAGGCGCCTACGTTACTTAAAGGCTACCAAGTACTGCATGAGCTATTTCAAAAAACTTCGTTTAACGCAGAAGAGCTAACGGTTGTATGGCAAACAATTAACGTTGAGCACGAGTGTCATTACTGTGTACCAGCGCACAGCGCAATTGCCGCTTCAATGAAAGTTGACCAAGGTATTGTAGATGCACTGGTAAACAAAACACCACTTGCAGATGAAAAACTTGAAACACTACGCGAAACAACGCTTGCAATGACACGCGATCGCGGCGTAATTAGCGACGAGCAAATTGAGAAGTTTTTTGCAGCAGGTTACGCTAAGCAACAACTACTAGAAATTATTGTTGGTTTATCGCAAAAAGTAATGAGCAATTACACAAACCACCTTGCTGATACACCAGTTGACGAACCATTTAAAAAGTTTGCTAAATAATACCAATTTAATAAATAACAAAGGCAGCCTAGGCTGCCTTTTTGTATTTTAAATACAACGCTATTTAAATTTAACGGCTTTTGAACTGCGAGTATAAATACGCTGCTCGGGTTTAGTCCATTCACCCTTTTTTAAATAAGAGGTAGAGACTACAAATTTACCCTCTTTAAAATCACTCATCGATTTAACTTTAGTTATACCTTCTTTACTGCCAGTGACTTCTTCATACGCCACAAACTGAGTTGGGCTCAAAACTTTGATAGTGCCTTTTGTATAAAAACCAGCGGTAGTAAAATAGTAAAAAACCAATGACTCTTTTTTACTGTCGTAAAAAATCATCGACTCTCCGCCGTATTCGCCTTCGTTAATAGAGTGCTTGGTATGAATAGCTTTACCATTTAATGCGCGCTCCCATATACCAATATCTTGTATAGGCTTTTCACCCTTAGGCACTTCAAAATCAGCTTGCCAAGTACCTAAATAGGGTTTGAAAACGGCAAGCTCTTTATCAAGATTGGTGGGTGTATCGGATGCATAGTTGTTAAATGTGAATAAGCATAATGCTAAGAATAGCGCTTTAAAATATGTCATAATTTGGCTCTTATTATTTTTTGTTTAACAACTTTTAGTATAGGCGATTATTAATTGATAAAGAAAATATTAATCACTCTTTCATTACTTTTATTAGCAGCTATTTGGTTAGCATATTTTTTTCAATACTTGCCTCTTTATGTACCAATATACTTACCAACTTACGTCAGTATATTGAGCGTTATTACTTTTGCTATGTACGCATGGGATAAGCGACAAGCAAAACAGTCAGCATATAAAAAAGTAAACCGCACGAGCGAGCGAACACTGCAGTTATTATCATTATTCGGCGGCTGGCCCGGCGCACTTATTGCACAGCAATGGCTTAGGCATAAATCTCAAAAACGGCGTTTTATAGTGGTATTGTGGATGTGTATTGTTATAAATGTGAGTGGGATAGCTGGTGTGTGTTATTTTTTGATAAGCGGTTAAAGTTATGCCTTTAAAAAGCTTTAAAGGCATAATTAACAATCCTATTTAGTGCCTAGTTAGCTGCTTCAGTTGCTGCTACTTCATCTAAATTTATAGTTAAAATAGTCTTTTTATCTACAACAACCCATTTGCGGTAAGTTAGGTAGCCAGATTTGCTTACTTCAACGTCGTATTTACCTTCGTCTAATACAATAGCGTCTTCGTATACAGGCTTTATGTTCATTATGCGTACGCGTGCATCTCTAGGGTTAGTGATTACAGTTAGTGAAACAGGAGCTACAGCTTCAACAGTTTTTTCTTGTATTTGAACAGCCTCTTCTTTTGTCATTTGCTGCATTTTGTCTACTGATGATGTAGTAGAACAACCACTTAGTAATAACAGTGTTGCTAGTGTGCTTATCTTCTTCATAGGTACTCCGTAAACTTATTAAAATAGTAATAATTACGAAAAATCTTGGAGGAGTTGGTGCAAAAAGGTCGCTGACCCCGTCATCCCTGACTTTCGTATATTAGTTAAATATGTATTTCTATATTTATTTGATGGGACTCATCAAATAAATATTTAAAGCATCACATTATCAAGAGACTGAGTAATAGCTTCGCTTCTTTCAACTAGCTGTTCTGCTGTGCGGTACATCTTTCTTTTCATTAATGTATTTGCCATAGTGATGTAGCGTCTAGATAATTCTTGTTTTAAAGATACCAGTAAAGAAAAGTCTTTTGGCAATGCAGCAGACTCAGTATTAATTAATTCTTCAAAATTTAGCAACTCTTTGTACTCTTCAATCGCCTCTAGTTTTTTTGTATATCTGTCAAATCTAGGGCCGTAAAAAACAATTGCATCTTCAGTCGGAAAATCAGCTTCTTCACCCAAATTTATTTTTTCTTGGTAGAACGTTAAAGCATCTATCGCCGACTCTCTTTTCAAAAGGTCTGCAAATCCAAGTTCATTTTTTTGATTATTAGTAAAAATAACTTTACCCACATCAAGTAAAGATCTTTGCGTGATAACATCATCTTCTTCAATAGCTTTATCTAAGGCAAGTTTGTAGTTATCAAAATGTACTGCAGACGGGCGATAAACGTAGGTACTGTCTACTGTGTTTAAATCATTGATTAATTGAGGGATACTATTGTTGTCCAGCTCACTGTAGCGGGATTGTTCAAGTAACAAATCAATGCGAGAAGTAATATCTGAAATTATTGATTGGCGCTCTCTTAAAATACTTTCAAGTTGTACAGATAGTTTTTCTGAGTCTGGGTAATACTCTAGTGCTTTACTGTAAACATTAATTGTTTCATCAAAGTCTTTAAATTTGTTGGCGATTGTATTGATCTGATTAGCTCTGTAATCGAAGCTTTGTAAGATATTTTCTTGATTAGCCCTTAATAAACCTTGCTTTAGTACCTCGTACTGAGGAGGAATTTCTGAAAGTTTATTTAAAATTTCAGGCCCACTCCAAGACATCCAAGTTTCTACCTGTTGGTTTATTGCTTTAGCATTATCTAACTTAGCTTCAAGTTGTTTAATATTGTTAGTGTTTGTGAGAAAGTACTGACTGGCTAAAAAGGCTAAAACTACAGTGCTGGCTACAATCGCGATTGCTGGCTTAAAGTTACTTTGAAGCTTAGCTAAAATAGGCTTTAGTGAACCAGTTCTTTTAGCGGCATCTAAAGAAATTGCTTCACTAAGTGAACTCCACAGCCATAATGGACAATTACTAGGACGTCTTACTGATGTATCCTTAGGGAGTGTATCTGCTGCAACACGATTATATGGATGTTTGCTACTTAATAATTCTAGAGCAATACACGCATAAGAAAAAACGTCATCTTTAACAGATGCTGCAGCACCTTTAAGTTGCTCTGGGCTTGCATAGGTCGGGGTATAACCTCCGATAGCACCTGACGTTGATTCACTTTTTACCGCATAGGCATCTTCAATGGTTTTATGTTTTGCAATACCAAAGTCAAGCACTTTAAGGCTACCATTAGAATCAAAAATTATATTCGATGGTTTTAAATCATTGTGAATAACACCACGAGCATGAGCATAAATTAATGCATCTGCAAGTTGATTAAGAATTACATTCGCTTTTTTGAAAATCATTCCAGAAGGCTTATTGCGTTTAATAATTTGCTCTAGTGTTTCGCCTTCTACTAACTCCATAGTTACGTAATGCAAACCCTTATCGAACCCTGCTGAATATACTTTTACGATGTTAGGGTGAGAGAGCTGCTGTGTTTTAGTTGTTTCATCTTTTAGAAGCGAAATAGCGTCTTCAGAATTTGAAAACTCTTCTAACAATACTTTAATTGCGACGAAAACTTCTGGGCGACTCGCGCTTTCTAAAAACAAATCCCTAGCGCGGTAAATATAACACATACCACCTTGGCCGATAAGCTCTTCAACTAAATAGCGGTCTGATATTTTTTTACCAACGAGGTTTAATTTATTTACTGATTTTGGTGTGCGAATATTTGATTCAAGCGAAGCTATTTGCGTTTTATCATTAGAACTGTTTACACCGCTCATTATAAATCCTTTTATTGTATATATTTAAATAATCGCAAAGGTGAGTTTTTTTATTTTTATCAATTCTCCCTTTGATATGCTCTGTATTTTTACAAATATCACCCAACTTAGCAATGCTTCAATAGCAGAACTTTCATTCAAATCTTTTAAAAGTTAATAGCATTTATATTAATAATTAGAATATTGCTTAATAGTTATTTTAATTTACACGCCGTTCTGAGTTAAGAGTATTGTGCCACAAGGTTTTAAGGCGTTATAGACAAAAAAGTAATGTAGGGATAAAAATTAATGACACCATAAATAGGAACATACAAAATATGCTTTTGGGGTTTTAAAAAAAGCATTATAAAGTAGACATTTTTTAGATTAGATTAATTTAAATTCACCTTTTTAATCTCGGAGTATATTCTCATATATTAATTTCAATGTTGACAATAGTTTCTCTTCTACTTTATCCTAATAAAAATGTAGATTTATGGGACTAACTTATCAAATGGAACTGATACTAAATATCACTAGTTATCATAGACTCTCTCCAGAAATTGAAGCTACTAAAACAGTAAAAGATTCTCTAATATTTGGCCGCTCAGAAACATGCGATTGGCATTTTCCTGATCCTGAAAAAATCATTTCTAGTAAGCACGGACGGATAGTAAAAGAGGGCGATTCTTTTTATGTTTACGATACATCTACGAATGGTACTTTTGTAAATTTTGGCGTAGCTCCATTAGGTCAAGGCAATAAACAACGCTTGTCTGATAGCGATACGATCACCGTGGGTGATTTTCAAGTTGAAGTAAAATTAGCTACTAATGATAAAACGTCTGACACTGATCATGGTAATTTAGGCGCAGCTGCTAGTTTAAGCCAAGAGCCTGAAAGCGCGTATCAACATCCTATTGAGTCTTTTTCTGAACCAGAACCGTATTTTAATGAGTCAATAATGGATGAGTCTATGCCCGCAGTTTCTATGACTCAGGCCAGTGAAGATAATTCAGCAAACCAAATACCGGAGAACTGGGATGAGCTTGCTCATTTAATGAATCCAGAGGTAGTAACTCAACAATCACCTGTTGTGAGTAAGCCACAGCCAAAACAGCCTGTTAAACAACAAGTTTCAGTTGAGGCCGCAGTACTTGATACACCTGCAAACAAACCTCAAGCTGTAAAGCCTGTTCATAAGCCCGTTGTACAAAAAAATCCAACATCACCGACTGAAGATACTGCGTTAACCGATGCTTTTTTAAACGGGTTAGGGATTAAAGCTGAGTTACAAAATTCGCTAAACTCGCAAGAACTTTGGTTTGAAATGGGCCAAGGGTTAAACTTATTACTAACAGAGTTGATGGAGTCCCTTCGCCAAAGAGCACTTGTGAAAAACCAATTGCGTTTAAACCAAACAATGTTTCAAACTCAACAAAATAATCCAATCAAGTTTTCGGCAGATATTGATGATGTTATTCAGAATTTATTCATCAGAAATAGTGCAAGCTTCCTGTCGTCTCGAGAATCAATCAAAGAAAGCTTTGTTGACACTCGAAGACATGAACATGCTTTATTAGCAGGAGCTGATGGCGTATTAAAAGGGATGTTAGAGCAAGTTTCTCCCCAACACATAAATCAACAAATAAATGATAATTCTAACGTATTAAAAATCATCCCAGGCCAAACAGAGGCTAAGTGCTGGAAGCTATACCAAAATTTATATGATGAGTTATCTCATGATGTAAATAGTAAGGGAGCTATGGCATTGTCAGATGATTTCTTAAAAGCATATAACGATAGAATTAAAGAATCGTTCTAGAAAGGAAGGTAGATAATGAACAAGTTTAAGCTCTTTTTAATGAGTTTCAGTTTACTGTTTTTAGCCATGGGTTGTTCAACTGTTAATAAGTTTGTACCGCCTTCTACAGATCTAAAAATCAATGTGTCTAAAAATGTTAATCCGGACACTTCGGATAGGCCTTCACCGGTAGTAATGAAAATTTTTGAGCTTAGCTCACGAACAATTTTTGATACTCAGGATTTTTTTAGTTTATACGAATCACCTGAAAAACTATTAGGCCCAGACTTATTAAAAAAAGATGAATTAGAATTACAGCCAAATTCTGTTCAAGAATATAAAATGAGCTTAAACCGCAATACGCGATATGTTGGCGTTGTTGTTGCGTACAGAGATATCGACCAAGCCCGTTGGAGAGCTGTAATTGAAGTTGACCCTACAGGCTATGACGATATAGATGTAAATGTTGAAGCCATTGCTACATACATGAGAGAGCAATAAAAAAGGATTTGTATAATGAGTGATAACACTCGTGTTGCCTGGACCGAAGGAATGTTCTTAAGGCCGCAACACTTTCAGCAGTCAGATAAGCATTTTTCGCATTTAATAAAACAAATTTGCAATGGGAATTTAGCAGATCCTTGGGGCATACTTGATATAAGTATCGACACTCAGTTATTAAGCTCAGGTCAATTTGCGATTGAATCTTTGTCAGCTATTACTCCTGATTTGCTACCTATTGATATGCCTCAATCAACCTCTTTACCTGAGCCATTAGTGGTTGGTAAAGACGTTTATGATGAAATAATTTACTTAGCGGTTCCTGCTCTAAAAACAAGTGGTATCAATATTTCCTCTTCAGATGAGGATATTGTTACACGTTATAAACTTAATGATTTATCAGTAAGTGATGACTCTTTAGGTGCGCAAGCTCAAGAAATTATTCAAGTAGCTAAGGTATTTAGTAAGCTAGTATTGTCATCAGACGATCATGCTGGCTATATATTGTTGCCATTAGCACGCATTATTGAAGTAAGTAGCGAAGGACAAATTAAGCTCGATTCCAAGTATATTCCTGCATCATTAAAAGTAGGCCAATGTAAGCCATTACTTGGTTTAGTGAGAGAGATTGGCTCAATGATAAAACAACGCTCAGAGAGTATTGCTGTTCGGTTGTGCCAAGGCTATGCAGGAAGCACATCTGTAGCCGATTTTATTATGCTGCAAACACTTAACAAGTACGATGCTGTGTTTGAGAACTTATTATCAGTTAATAACCTTCACCCAAATATTCTTTATACACGCTTAATTGAACTTGCCGGTGAGTTATCTACTTTTAGTACAGCGAACAAAAGAGTGCCTAAATTACCCAAATACGATCACAAAAATTTAGGTCCGGTATTTAGTGAAGTAGTAAATTTCTTATACCAATCTCTAAGCCATGTAATCGAGCAAACTGCGACAGAAATAAAGCTAGAGCAAAGCAAGTTTGGTATTTCTTTTGGTGCGCTCAAAGATAAATCGATACTTAGCTCTGGTCAATTTGTATTGGCTATCAAGGCGAGTGTTCCTCACGAAGAGCTTCGTAAGATACTCCCTTCTCAAATTAAGATAGGCAGTGTTGAGACAATCCGAGATTTAGTAAATAATCAAATCCCAGGTATTACAATTAGTAACTTACCAACGGCACCGCGTCAAATTCCTTACCATGCAGGTTTTCATTATTTTGAATTAAATAAACATGGCGAGCATTGGGCAAAACTCCATTCAAGTGGTGGTATCGCTATTCACTTGTCTGGAAATTACCCCGAGTTACAATTAAGCCTGTGGGCAATAAGAACTTAACTTTTAAAAGGAAGAGTTTCAATGGACGAAACCATTATAAAACCACGTCCTGGTCGATTAGGGCGTGATGCCTCGAATAATAATCAAGTAGATAATGATCCAGACAAAACAGTCATGTCTGTTGAACCTGCTGCAAGCAGTATTCCTAGTACCACTAAGGTCTCTATATTTAAAAACCCTTTAATGGAAGCTGCGACAGACTGTTTTTCATTGGTTATTTCAATTAGAAAATCAGTTGAAATGACTAACTTGGCTGCTTTAAAACATCGCTGTGTAGATGCTATTAAACGATTTGAAGTCGAGGTTCGTAATCAAAATTTATCAAAAGATGTAATCAAAAACTCTCGTTATTGTTTATGTGCAATTTTAGATGAGTCTGTTTTAAATTCTAAATGGAGCTCCATGGAATGGGCTGACGAAAGCTTGCTTTCAACATTTCATAAAGAGACCTTTGGCGGTGAGTACTTTTATACTTTACTTGATAATGCATTGACCCAGCCTGAGCAACACAAAGCCTTTTTAGAGCTGCAATACCACTGTCTAAATTTAGGTTTTAAAGGTAAGTACAGATTAGATACTGTGGGTGATAATAAAGTAGAAGAATACCGCTCACAGATGTACCACCTATTAAATCAATTAGACGGGCCAATCAATAATAAGCTTTCTCCTAACTGGAAGCAAAGAGTAGCCGCTGGCGTAGAATTAAGAAATCAGGTGCCACTGTGGGTTATTTTTTCTGTTTTAGGCTTACTTTTACTTACCGTTTATTTATTTATAAATATGAAGCTAAATGATGATGTTACGGCTATTAATGACAAGCTTGCCATCATACACCCTTTAGCAGAAGACCAAGCAGTAGACAAAAAGGATCAGCAGCTACTTGTATTAGAGCAACTATTACAAACTGAGATTCAGATGGGGATTGTGAAGATAAAGAAAAATATCGATAGAATCAGAATTTCTATTAATAGTGAGAGCCTCTTTAACCAAGGTGACTCTAAATTATTACCTTCATTTCAGCCTATTTTAGAAAAACTAGCGTTAAGTCTTGAAGGAACAAAAGGGCGTATTTTAATAACTGGTCACACAGACGATACACCAATTAAAACTGATAAGTACCCTTCTAATTGGCACCTTTCTTTAGCGCGTGCAACACAAGTTGCAAACTCTATGGCTAAAAGTACAAACCTCAGTGGGCGTTTATGGCCCGAAGGTAAGGGCGCAGCAGAGCCTATCGCCAGTAATTCAGATTCAGTTTCTCGGTCACTAAACCGACGAATAGAAATCGATTTATTATTTTAAGAGGCTGAAATGAGTTTTTCACAAAAAATAAAAAAAGTGACCTACGCACTTACATCTCGTACGGCAATGTTAATTATAGGCTTTTTGGCTTTATCATTACTAATTTGGTTTGGTGGCCCATTAATCGCAATAGCTGACTATGTACCACTACAAAGTATTGCGGCAAGGCTGTTTACTATTATATTGGTTTTATTAGTTTTTTCTGTGTCTAAAATTTATCGTCTTATGCAACAAAGCAAGCGAGACGAAAAGATGGCTGATGAGTTAATTGATAGTAATAGCGATACAAATAGCTCTGAAGTAAATGAAGAAATTACTACACTTAAAACGCGAATGAACGAAGCTATCGATCTTTTAAAAGATGTAAAGCTGTTCAAAGGTAAGAACATTTACCAGCTGCCTTGGTACATAATGATAGGGCCGCCAGGGGCTGGCAAAACTACCGTTATTCATAACTCAGGGCTTGATTACCCACTAAAAGATAAACTGGGAGTTGATTTAGTTCATGGTGTTGGCGGTACTCGAAATTGTGATTGGTGGTTTACCAATAAAGCTGTTTTAATTGACACCGCAGGGCGCTACACAACACAAAGCAGCCATGCAAAGCATGACTCACGTGCATGGGAGGGCTTTTTAGGATTACTTCGTAAGTACCGCCCTCTTAGACCGATTAATGGTGTAATGATCAGTATGGGTATTTCTGAGCTTATGAGCCAGACCAAAACTGAAAGAAATCTACATGCTCGTGCTATCAAACAACGCTTACAAGAGCTACAAAGCCAATTAGGCATGACCTTTCCTGTTTATGTTATTTTTTCTAAAGTAGATTTAATTGAAGGGTTTAGAGAGTTTTTTGGCGAATTAACAGAGGAAGAGTGCGAGCAGGTATGGGGCGTAACCTTCGAACTTGATTTAGATAAAGATACGCAAGTAGATGCATTTAATAAAGAGTTTCACTCATTAATTTCTAAATTAACTGAAATGTTAAATCGTAGATTGATTAATGAAAGAAACGAAGAAATTCGCGCTAAAATATTTGAATTTCCTAGACAGCTTCGTGTTTTGCAGGGCGTAGGCGATGCTTTTTTAAAAGAGATATTTACTCCTAATGCTTACGAAGAACTACCAATGTTTCGTGGTGTTTACCTTACAAGTGCAACACAGGAAGGGACACCATCAAGCTTTTTAAACGAAGTCAATGCGGGTGAATCTGGATACATTAACCAATCAAAAAGCTTTTTCATAAAAAACGTACTAGAAGGCGTAATTTTTCCAGAACAAAACTTAGCAAGCACTAACAAACATCACGACAAACAGAATAAATGGCTTCGTGTTGGAAGCATATCACTTGCATGCATAGCTTTATTTGGTTTTTCAATATCGTGGTACTTTAGTTTTGCTTGGAATAGTAACTTAATTTCAGAGACTGAGGATGCTATTGCAACGTATCAGGAGCTTGACTCGGCCTCATTTGACCGTAATAACCTCCTTGTATTAAATGATAGGCTAAAGGCTCTAAGAAACCTGCCAGCAAGTAACCTTAAACTTGTAAATACGCAAGAATCTAAATCAATAGGGTTTAACAAATTAGATGAGATAAAGTTAGCTTCTACAAAGGCTTACGACCGTTCATTGCAAACGTATTTAGAACCATTTATCGCAAGCACCTTAATAAAAGAAATGGAAGCTCATCCAGAGCACCTAAGTTATTTGTATGAAACCCTTAAGTGTTATTTGATGTTGTTTCAGCCGGAATACTTTGAAGGCGAAGATATAACCGCTTGGTTTAACGCTTATTTAGAGCGAAATTTGCCTGGCGATAAAAATATGCAAACCAGAGTAGAGCTTATGGAGCATGTTGCTGCATTACTTGAAAATGGTATAGGTCAACAAACACAGATTGATAATCAAGCCGTGCGTGTTGCTCGTGCGGAGCTAACTAAACTGCCCATTGCAGAGCGAGCCTATCAACGATTACAAGCAGACTTCTTAGACAGTAGTATCCCGCCATTTAGGCTTACAGATATTATTAGTTTTGAAAGTGCACAAAAGTTCACTTTCAGAAATGGCGGTGAGCTTACGCGTAGCATTCCTGGCTTATATACATTTAATGGTTTTCACGGCATTTTTAATGTTGAGAAAAGTAAAATGCTTGGAAATTTAATGGCAAGTAGCTGGGTATATGGGGAAGAAGCTACTGGCACCTACGATATTTCTAAAGATGAGATTGAAAAGAAGCTAGAGCAGCGATATTTTCAAGATTATATCTATTATTGGCAATCATTTATTGATGATCTGAGCCTGAATCAATATAGCTCCCCGGCTGAGGGGGTTAATATTACTGATGCCTTAGCAGGCTCTGAAGCGCCTATTAAAAATATTATCACAGCAGTTCAAAAAAATGTGCAGCTAACTAAATTACCAGTATCTGATAATCAAAAGGCTGCAGGTAAAGTGGCAGCAAATGCCGCTGAAATAGCGATGCAAACCAAAGCTAATCGTATCAAGCGATTTTTACCTGACGAAGCCCCTAAATTTGATATTAAATTACCGGGCCACCAAGTTGAAGAAGCCTTTGAAGATGTAATAAAAATTGATGCTCAACAATTAGATAATATTCAGAAAAATCTAAGAGAGCTAAACGTTTACTTAACCAAACTTGATAGAGGCGATCAGTTAAAATCGTCAATTAAAGACCAAATTAGCGGTAAAAGTAAGCCTAGCTTTATTCGTCAGCTTGAGTTTCAAAGTCGAGATTTACCTTACCCGTTTAATAGTTGGCTGTTAGATATAAGTAGAGATACTAGTAACATAACTAAAAATAGTGCCAACAGACATCTAAACGAGATGTGGAAAAGTAAGGTGTTACGCGAATATAACGCTGCAATTGTTGGCCGTTATCCGTTTTCTCCATACGCAGATAAAGAAGTGAATATGAAAGATTTCACTCGATTTTTCGGCCCAGATGGAACAATTGATAGCTTTTTCACCAACTATATTGCGCCAAGTGTAGATATGAGCTCAACGCCATGGAAATTTGAAAAAGATATAGGTATTAGCCGAGATACATTAGCGATGTTTGAACTGGCGAATCAAATTCAAACAGTTTTTTTTGATGGCGGAAGTGCAACACCAAGAATTGAGTTTGGTTTAAAACCATTAGAATTAGATCGTACCATCTCTAGCTTTATGCTCGAGATTGATGGTCAGTCAATGACTTACAGACATGGTCCACTTAGAGTAACAAATTTTGTATGGCCTGGAGCAAGTGGCCAGAGTAAAACACGAGTTGTATTTACTCCTCCAAATGGTGGTCGTTCTATAAATACAACTTACCAAGGTGAATGGTCGCTATATCGCATGTTAGACGAGTTAAGTGCTAAAAGAGCAAAAACACGTGAAGACTTAGAGCTACATTTTTCACTTATGGGAAACGATGCGAAAGTCGAGTTATTGCCTAAATCAATCAGGCATCCATTTTGGAATAAAAGTGTAGAGAAGTTTTCATGTCCGACCCGATTATAAATATTGGTTATCTTGGCAAAGTACCTAGTTTAGGTGATTTTGTACAAGATAACGTATCGAAAGAATTTTCAGAGCATTGGGAGCAGTGGCTGCAAGCAGCCATTGCTGTGAGTAAAGAACAGCTAGGTGAAGTGTGGCAAGATAATTACTTAATTGGACCAGTATGGCACTTTGCATTGTCGCCAAACATTGTTGGTGACAAAGGCGTTATGGGGACTCTATTACCGAGTATGGACGCAGTAGGTAGACACTATCCCTTCACCGTTGCTAGCACACTAGAATTTGCACCTATTGATGTTTTAAACTCAGGCGTGTTTTCTTTAGAGTATGAAGACACTGTATTAAAAGTGCTTGATAGTTCGGTTGATTTATTTTCTTGGCGTAAAGAGGTTGCTAAGTCTCTAAACTCTATAGCAGGAGTTAAAAAGCAGGTTAGTTTTTTAAACTCTGTAGATAAAAATAAAAGTGCAGAAGCATTTGAGTTCTCAGGTGATGAGTTATCAAGTCAAGTCCTCCAAGATGCAATGCATGCTCTTTTGTTAAAAAAACACGGTGATTACAGCGTTTGGTGGACACATGGCTCTTATAATATAAAACCTATGGTGCTCATAACGCCAGGCTTGCCTGCGGTAAATCAAGTTGCAGCAATGTTAGATGGAAGGTGGAAACACTGGGAATGGAACTTTACACAGGTAAAAAATAGTGATTAGCAAGTTTAGTACAAGTTATGCAATTACCCACCGAGGCGCTGTGAGGCAGCTTAACGAAGATGCGCATGTAGAGATAAATAACCATAACTTATGGATTGTCGCAGATGGAATGGGTGGTCACGAAGCAGGTGAAGTTGCCAGTCAGCTTGTTGTAGATGTAATAAGAGCAAAAGTTGAAGAGCTACCACTTGAGAAGCTTGAAGTACCTCACATAGTTGAAGCCATTGAAGATGCAAATAGGCAATTAAACGAATATAGTGCCCAATATTTAGGTAGCAAAACTGCAGGAAGTACAGTTACTGCCTTATTTCTTAAAAATAATAAGTACTATGTTTTGTGGGTTGGTGATAGCAGAGCTTATATGCTTCGAGATGGTCAACTTAAGCAGGTATCGAGAGATCACAGTCAAGTAAACGATTTAATTGATGAAGGGATTATTTCAGTAGAAGAAGCCAAGACACATCCATTATCAAATGTAATCACAAGAGCTGTGGGTGTAACTGCGGATGTTAAAGTAGACGTTATTCAAAATGAAGTAAAAACGGGCGATATATTTTTACTTTGTTCAGATGGGCTCACCGGTGAGTTGTCTGATGAGGACATATGTTTATCACTAGAGCCTAGTAGCATTATTGATTCTGGTATGGCGCTTATGCATTCATCATTAGTTCGAGGTGCAAGAGATAATGTGACCTGTATTTTAATAAAGTACGATGAAGGATACGCTGGTCATAAATCAGAAACATTCAACATTCAAGATGAAGCTACTATCCCGCTTTTTTCTAAATAACGATTTTAAGTTAAAAATTTGGTTTGTATTTTATACTTGAGTTTTTACTTTAATTACATCTATTAATTAATAAGTATATTAAATTTTAATTGTTTATATAAAAGCAATAATTAAGATTTAAACTCAATTGTAACTAGGCTTGTAATTTATTATAAAGAATGTAATATGAAATCCGCTCCGCTTTATTGGAATTTTATGGATAATTATTAGGACGACGGAATGTTTTTATTTGAAGAGTATATTTCCCCTATTTCAGACACCGAAGTTGCAGGTATCGACCCTCGCTCGGATGTGTCTCCTACGTCGACTTATTACGCCTTAAAAGATTTAAGAAACCAGCTTCGTGCAGCAGAAAGAAATGCGTTAGTTGATGAAGAAGGTATTTCCTCACTAGCAAGAGATTGGCTTCCTTTATTAGAGCAATGTAGCAAAGCAATAAAAACACAAAGCAAAGATATTGAATATTTAGCTTGGTTTATCGAAGCCCTTTGTCGAATTCATAGTTTTAAAGGTTTGGCTTTTGGTTTTAAAGTTGCTCATAACTTGCTCGATAATTATTTTGATGAGTTATACCCGTCACTCGATGACGATGATGAAGTGTCAGACAAAGTATCTGCCTTGGTTGGCCTTAATGGTTCAGCAGGGGAAGGTACATTAATAATCCCAATTAAAAGTATCTATCTGACAGACAGTGCCAGTATGGAGTCATATTCTTTTTGGGAGTATCAGCAGGGCTATGATATTTCTCGTTTAACGGATGAGAAAAGAGAAAAAAAGCTTAATTTAGGTGCTGTTGATTATGAGCTTATTGAAAGAAGCGCTGCAGAAACCAGTACTGAATTTTTTGTTACTTTAAAACAAGACATTGAAAACGCGATTGAGCAATTTGCCTTATTAAGCGAAGTAATGGATAGAGTAACGGGTCAGCCCCAGCCCACTTCAAATATAAAACAAGCATTAGAACTAAGCCTTGCTGCTGTTGAGCATGTTGCAGCAGATAAGCTTGAAGCTGCTGAAAAAGCCAAAGCGGCATTAAATGAAGTGCAAGAAGTGGTGCAAAGTGAGGACGACGAAGGTCAAGGTGTTGCATTACAAGCTGTGCAAGTTAATAACGAAATTAACTCAAGAGAAAGCGCGATTAATAAACTCAAAGAAATCGCTACTTTTTTTAGAAAGACAGAGCCGCATTCACCTATGTCGTACACCATAGAACAAGTAATTCGATGGAGCGAATTGTCGCTGCCTGAATTATTAAATGAATTAATTACAGATAGTGATGCTAGGACGGGGTACTTTAAGTTATCTGGCATTAAAATCAGCGAAACTGAAACATAAGTAAAAGGAGTTCTCTATGAGTATCCATGATAAATTAAAACGAGTTCGTAAGCCTCGCGTACACATCACTTATGATGTGGAAACTGAAGGCGCGGCAGTAAAAAAAGAATTGCCATTTGTTGTTGGTGTTATGGGCGACTTCTCTGGTGATAATACTGAAGCATTAAAACCACTTAAAGATAGACGATTTGTACAAATAGATCGTGATAACTTTAATGATGTTTTAAAGCGTATGAGCCCTTCACTTAGCTGGAAAGTTGAAAATACATTAACGGACGATGGATCTGAATTTCAAGTTGATCTTAATTTTAAATCTATAGAAGACTTTGAACCTGCTGCTGTTGTTAACCAAGTTGAGCCATTACGTAAATTAATGGAAACACGCAACAAGTTGCGCGATTTAATGACTAAGATTGACCGCTCAGAAGAATTAGAAAACGTACTTGAAGAAGTATTAAGCAATACCTCAAGCTTAGATACAATCGCAAAAGAGCTTAAAATAGAGGAGACTGAAAAATGAGTACAGAGCAACTAAGTACTGAATTAGAGTCTACCTCAGAAGCGACGTCTTCACTATTAGAACAAGCAATCGGTGCGACTAAGCAAACAGATGCAACCCGCGCAGAAGAGCTACTAAAAACACTGACAGAAGAAGCCTTAAAAGGGACTGTTCAGTGGAATAAAAACATGACGGTGACGTTTAATGAAGCAATTCAATTAATCGATCAAAAAATCTCAAAACAGCTAAGTGTAGTAATGCACAGCGAAGAGTTTCAAAAGTTAGAAGGCTCTTGGCGTGGATTACACCATTTAGTAATGAATTCTGAGACAAGCTCTACACTTAAAATCCGCATGCTTAATATGAAGAAAAAAGAGCTTCATAAAGATTTAAGTAAAGCGGTTGAGTTTGATCAAAGCCAAACATTCAAGAAAATTTATGAGTCTGAGTTTGGTACGCCAGGTGGCGAACCTTACGGTACTATCGTAGGTGATTTTGAGTTTACTAACCATCCTGAAGATGTCGAAACACTGAGCCTAATGTCTAACGTTGCAGCAGCTGGTTTCTGTCCGTTTATTGCAGCTTCATCGCCATCATTATTTGGCTTTGATAACTGGGAAGAGCTAACTAAGCCTCGCGATTTAGAAAAAGTATTTGAATCTTTAGAATACACTAAGTGGCGCTCATTCAGAGACAGTGATGATTCACGTTTTGTATCATTAACTATGCCTCGTTTCTTATCCCGCTTACCTTACGGTGCTGCTTCTAAACCTGTTGAAGAATTTAACTATGAAGAGTTTGAAGTTGAACCAAAAGATGGCCGTTCAGTAAGTACTGACAACAGTGATTACTGTTGGAGTAATGCTGCTTATGCAATGGCAACCAATATGACCAAAGCATTTGCTCAATATGGTTTCTGTACTGCAATACGTGGCGCTGAAGGTGGCGGTAAAGTAGAAGGCCTTCCGACTCATATTTTCACTAGCGATGATGGCGATCCAGATCTTAAATGTCCGACAGAAATAGGCATTACAGACCGTCGCGAAGCTGAATTAAGCAAGTTAGGTTTCTTACCTCTTTGTCATTACAAAAATACAGATTATGCTGTATTTTTTGGTGGCCAAAGTTGTCAAAAACCACAAGTTTATTCTACTCCAGATGCAACAGCTAATGCGGCTATATCTGCACGTCTACCTTACCTTATGGCAACGTCTCGTTTTGCTCATTACTTAAAAGTAATGGCGCGTGATAAAATTGGCAGCTTTATGGAAGCTGAAGACGTTGAGTCTTGGTTAAACCGTTGGATCCTATCGTATGTAAATGCGACTGAGGGTGGTGGTCAAGATATCAGAGCACGTTATCCTCTAGCTGATGCAAAAGTATCGGTTAAGGAAATTCCAGGTCAACCAGGTGCATACAATGCAGTTGCATGGTTACGACCTTGGCTACAAATGGAAGAGCTTACTTCTTCTTTACGCCTTGTAGCTAAAATTCCAGAGATCGGTTAATAAACTGATCTTTAGCGTTAAGGATAATGCAGTAGAATGAATCACGAAGAGTTTTCATTTATAAATCAAGACTTCGCTTTTGTACAAAAAGCGCAGTCTAGAATAAGTGATAATGAGGCTTTACTCGATAGGTTTTTATACGAAAAAAACCTAGATAAAGCCCTGTTATTATGGCTTGAAGGCTCTTCAGATTCACCTATCTCATGGACTAAAGAATCACTGGGTCCCTATTTACAACGTGTAATTGTGGAGCTCGATCAGCTCATTTCAGATCAATTAAACCTGATCATTCATCATGATAGATTTCAAAAGTTAGAAGCCAGTTGGCGTAATCTTTGGTGGCTAATACTTCAAAGTGAACAATACGACAAAGAAAATAAAGTAAAAATAAAAGTATTGAACTGCGATTGGGCTACACTCTCTAAAGATGTAAACAAAGCCATTGATTTTGACCAAAGTTTATTTTTTCAACTGCTTTATCAAAGTGAATTTGATAGCGCAGGTGGCGAACCGTTTGGTGTTGTTATAGGTGATTACGAAATTAGTAACATGTGCTCAGCGGGCACAATTTATAATGACATAGACACAATAAAAGAAATATCTAGAACCGCTGCAGCAGCTTTTTCCCCATTTATTTGCTCCGCTTCTCCTAACTTATTTGGTGCAGATAACTTTTCTGATTTAGGCTATTACGCCGACTTGTTTAATCAGTTTGAACAACCAGAGTATGCTAAATGGCAAAGCTTTAGAGCGATGGAAGAGTCTCGTTTTATTGGGCTTACGCTTCCTCATGTATTAGTTAGGTCGCCATATAGCAACGATGGTAAACGTCATCAAGATTTTTACTTTAAAGAACAAATTAAAGACCCTGAAAGCGATATGCTTTGGGGCAATGCAGCCTATCAATTCGTATCTACCATAATAAGAGCATATTGCGATAGCGGCTGGTTTGGGCACATTCGCGGTATTGAACCGGGTAAAATTTCAAAGGGATTGGTAACAGGGCTGGCTAAAGACAGTTTTGCAAACGACACATATCAAAAAGAAGCAAAGCCACCGCTAAACCTACTAGTAACAAGCAAATTTGAAAAGCAATTTTCTGAACTTGGCTTTATTCCAACATCTTCAGTAACTAATACAGAGCATATTGTTTTTTATAGTAATGCATCGGTTCAAAAACCCAAAAACTATGAATCGAGTGCCGCTAATATAAATGCACGTTTATCATCAATGCTGCAATATATTTTATGCGTATCTCGCTTTGCCCACTATTTAAAGTTATTAGCTCGAGACCGTGTCGGCTCTTACAACACGGCACAAGCTTGTGAGCGAGACTTACAAGCGTGGATAAATAATTATACAACTGCTTCAGACTCGGCCTCCGAGCATATAAGAAGTAAGTATCCATTAAGTAATGCCAGGATAAAAGTTAGTGAAAATAAAGCAAATCCAGGGCATTACTTTTCTGTTTTACAATTACAGCCACATTTTCAATTAGATCAGATGATCTCCAGTATTAAATTAATTACTGAGCTCAGTCCTCATCATAAAATAAAGGAATAGTCATGAAAAAAATACATAGCTTAATGCGCGAGGGGAAACTTACTGATGCATTATCTTTTTGTGCTAAAGAGCTTCAAGATGAGCCACTAAATTTTGATATCAGAAGTATTTATGCCGAACTACTTTGCATCAATGGTGAGCTTGAAAAAGCCGATAAACAACTAGATTTTATGGTGCAAAAAAATCCAGAATTTGCAGTAGGCGCAGTAAATTTAAGACACTTAATTCGTGCTCAGCAGTCTCGTGTAGATTTTTATCAAGGTAAAGGTATTCCAAAGTTATTTCATGATGCGAATGAATTAGACACACTATTTTTGAAAATGCATGTTGCTCTGATAGAAGGCTCAACCGATGAAGCAGCTCAGATAGCTCAACAGATGGAGTCTTTAAGAGTTAGCACAGACGAGGCATCAACAAGAGATCTTGATGATTGCTTAAATCCATACCTAGAGGTGTTAGGGACTAATGGTGAGTTTTATTTAGCTAACTTTAACGAAATCGAATCGTTAAAAATGGAGCCAGTAGAGTCTTTATTAGAAAGTATTTGGTTACGTGTTGAAATTACAATTAAAGATGGTCCATCTGGTACTGCTCATTTACCACTTGTTTATATTAACTCTGAATCGGAGCTTGAAAAGCTAGGCCAAGTGTCTGACTGGGTAGAGCTAAAAGATGAATTTATTATAGGCAAGGGAATGAAAATGCTGTTTGTTGATGATGAAGCGATCACCATTCCAAATTTAAAAATCAACTCACTTGAAGCAGCTTAATTTAAGTTTTAGCAACCATGATAGAGCATAAGCAACAGCTTCAAGCATCCATTATAGATAGGCTCATTGATGATGAGCCTGATTTCCAGGATGCGCCATCACGTACCGAAGGGATCACTATTAGTGAGCTTAGAAAAAACGTGCGCAGAGATATTGAAGCTTTGTTAAATGCTCGAATTCAGTGGCATACATGGCCAATTCAATACAACGAGCTGGCTACTTCATGTTTGTCTTATGGCTTACCTGACTTTTCGAGTATGTCTGTAAGTTCTCACGAAGGTCGCGCATTACTGTGTGAAACCGTAAGAAATACAATTTTAAAGTTTGAGCCTCGGTTTCTTGAAGTAGAAGTGTTTACAGATGAAGAAGTGCCTGTAAACAGAGTGTTAAATTTAAGAATAAATGCGCTTTTATACGCCGATCCTGAGCCAGAATTTATTAGTTTTGATTCAGAAGTAGAACCCGTTAACTTGGGTATGAAGATTATTGAGGCATCATTATGAACGATGAGTTATTAAAGTATTACAATCGTGAATTAGCATTTGTGCGTCATTTAGGTAAAGACTTTGCTGAAAAATACCCAAAAGTTGCAGGGCGTTTAAAGTTAAGTGAAGATCATATTGAAGACCCTCATGTATCAAGGCTAATTGAGTCTTTTGCATTTTTAACCGCCAATATAAGACAAAAGCTCGACGATAGCTTCCCAGAGCTAACAGATGCTTTGCTCGGGCAAATGTTGCCAGATTACCAAGCACCAATTCCATCAATGTCGGTTGTTAAACTTGAAGCCGAGAACTTATCTACGGCAGGGGTTGTTATACCAAAGGCAAGTGAAGTAGAAACTAACGTTGACTCTATGAAGCAATGTAAATTTCAAACATGTTATGAAACCTACCTTTGGCCCGTTGAAGTTACAAATGTGCAATTTGATAATAGCCCGTTTGTAGCGCCTAAGCCCCGTTGGCACGAAAAAGCAAAATCTATTTTTAAGATAGAGTTAACCGGTGAGTATAAAGGAGTTTCGCTTGCAGAAACTGGCCTTGAAAAACTACGTGTTTTTATAAATGGTCAGTGGCACCATACACTTAAAGTGTACGAACTCCTGTTTAAGCATAGTATAGGTATTGCTATAGACAATGGTGATGAAGGTATTAGGTACCTGTCAAAAAACCAACTAAAAGTAGTGGGCTTCGATTCTAACGAGGCTGTGGTCCCTTATTCGCAGCGCTCATCTGCCGGATACCGACTGCTCGTTGAAAATTTTACTTTTCCCGAAAAATTTCGATTTTTTGAGCTTGAAGGCATTCTTTCATCACTCCCTAAGCAATCGAATAAATGTAGTATTTATATTTACCTAGATACTGAATCTGCTGAGCTTGAAAAGCAAGTAGATAAAGATATGTTCTTATTAGGTTGTACCCCAATAATAAACTTATTTGAACAAGAGCTTGAGCCAGTAAGACCTGAGATCAGTGAATATGAGTATAAATTAACACCGCGTTATATGGATTCGGAAATATCAGAGGTAATTGGTATATCGGAAGTTATTGCATTTGATCATAAAGGCAATAAGCAAATTGTTTCGCCTTTTTATGGTCAAACACATCCTAAATATCATGGGCATGATGATTTGTTTTGGCACATTCGTCGAGAAACTGCTTCTTGGGCTGGCGGTTATGTAGAGTCAGGCACCGAAACGTTTTTATCGTTAGTTGATGCTACTTTTGAAAATAGTGCGATGGAGTATGGCGACGGAAACTCTGTACTTACTGTGCGCGCAAATTGTAGTAATCGAAATCTACCGGCAAGTATGCCTTTTGGTGATGACGAACTTGGTTTATTAATGCCTGAGCGCGGCGATGTAATAAAAAAAATAAGATGTTTAACGCCATTTACTCATGCAGTAAGACCTATACTAGCTGATGCTACACGGTGGCAGTTAGTTAATCATTTAACGCTTGATAGCTTCAGTGGTGAAGATGCATGCAATAAGCTTAAAGAGGTTTTACGCTTGTACGATTTTAGAGCATCGCCACAAACTAAAGGCATGATAGATAACATTTATAGAGTGGTAATAGAGCCCTCAACAGCACGTGTTATTCAAAAAGGCAAAGTGAGCTTTGCAACAGGCAGCGAAATAGAAATCACATTCGCTAACGATGACTTTTCGGGCAGCGGCATGTTTTTCTTTGCCTCAATACTTGATCACTTTTTTGCTCAATTTGCAGCTATAAATAGTTACACACGTTTAAGCTTAAGGCTTAAAGAGCAAGAGCAAATATATTATCAATGGCCTGCTAGAGTGGGTGACAGTCCGTTATTATGATTAAGCAAATAATCTCTCAAGCTTCTCAAATTGACTTCTATAAAGCTGTTTTCATAATTGAAAATCAGCTCAAAAAGCGTGGCTTAGATTATCGACATGTTGGTTACGACAGTAACCCAAGGCAAGAGCTAATTAATTTTACAGCCACACAAAAGTTTGGTTATCCAGGAAATGCAATTACCAAATTAGAAGAAACTGGTTTTGAAGACGGTATGCATAAAGTAACAATGCAGGTTTCTTTTATGGGATTGACGGGTTGCTCCGGCGCTTTACCGCAGTTTTATAGTGAACTTGTGATGCAGCGTTTGCGTTATAAAGATACAACCATGCGTGACTTTTACGACATGTTTAATCATCGTTTAATCTCACTGTATTATCGCGCCTGGAAAAAATATAAGCCTTCGCTTAATCACGTAAATAAAGAAAAAAACAAAGACCCATATACACAAATACTCGGTTTATTAAGTGGTGGATATAACGAACATCAACTGCATTTTTCGGGTTTATACAGCCGTAAAATTAGAAATGCCTTTGATTTAAAAAACGTACTTTCGTCATACTTAGGTTGTGATGTATCAATTAAACAAATGGTTGGCCAATGGCACGAGCTAAAAGAGCAAGAACAAACCCGCTTAGCCAGCCAAGCATTATATGAAGGCCAACATGCCCGATTAGGTGTTGATACCATGATTGGAAATAAAGTATGGGATGTCTCTTCTAATATCGAAATCCATATAAAATCAGATGATCCAGATCAAGCAAAACAACTTTTGCCTAAAGGTTCGCTTTTCGAAATCGCGAATAAAATAACAAAAGACTATGTTGGCAATGCCATTAACTTTCGCTTAGTCATTGAGTCAAATTTTCAAAATTTAGGTGCCGCTAAACTTTCAAAAAATGAGTATCAGTTAGGCGCCAATAGCTTTTTATCTGTACAAGATAACAAATTAAAATCTAATCCTACTAAGTTATCGTTTAAGGGATAATTAAAATTAAAAGGAACAAAGTATGTCGTCGATGACACTAAATAAACTAGTTGAAAAACTGAGTCCTGATTGCCGAAAAAGCCTAGAAGGTGCTGTTGCTATATGTAATAGCCGCAGTCATTTTACAGTTGAGCTCGAGCATTGGCTACTTGCTATGATTGAGCAGCAATTAGATGATGTTAGACTAATTTTTGGCTCGTTCGATATAGATATTGATAAAGTTCAGCAGGATTTAAACCAATCACTAGAGTCGTTTAAAACGGGTAGTGAGTCATCCCCTAGTTTGTCAGTGCATGTAACGAGTCTGCTTAAACAGTCTTGGTTAAGTACCAGCATTGAGTTCACAGATAACCAAATTCGTAGTGCGTACGTTATTTATACCCTAACTAAAGATGATGCATTATCTAGCTTAGTAACTCGTTGTAGTAAGTTATTTAATAAAATAGAACCAGGTCAATTGCTGCATGCGTGGCCTGAAATAGTCGCGCAATCTCAAGAGCGCAACCATTCAGTACAAAATGCATCAACTCAGGCAAATGCTGGCTCTAAAACCCCAAGCTTAGATCAATTCACTGTTGACTTAACTGCTCAAGCACTTGCTGGAAAAATAGATCCTATTCTTGGCCGTGATTTCGAAATTCGTCAAATGGTTGATATTTTAACTAGACGTCGTCAAAACAACCCAATTTTAACGGGTGAAGCTGGTGTAGGTAAAACAGCAGTCGTTGAAGGGCTTGCGTTACGAATTGCTCAAAAAGACGTACCGGCTGTATTACAAAATGTAAAAATTCACAGTTTAGATTTAGCATTATTACAAGCTGGTGCAGGTATGAAAGGGGAATTTGAAAATCGCCTTAAATCACTTATTAATGAAGTAAAGAATGCGGTAAACCCGGTAGTTCTATTTATTGATGAAGCACACACCATGATTGGTAGTGGTGGTGCTGCAGGTCAAAATGATGCGGCAAACTTATTAAAGCCTGCTTTAGCGCGTGGTGAATTACGTACAATAGCGGCAACGACCTGGGCTGAATACAAGAAGTTTTTTGAAAAAGACGCGGCATTAACACGCCGATTCCAAGTTGTAAAAGTTGAAGAGCCAACTCCTGAAAAAGCGGTAGCAATGTTACGAGGCTTAGTGCCAGTAATGGAAAAACACCACAAGGTGTTTATATCAGAACAAGCGCTCGAAGGCGCAGTGCATTTATCACACCGTTATATTACAGCAAGGCAATTACCAGACAAAGCTGTAGCATTACTAGATACAGCGTGTGCACGCGTAGCAATGAGCCAAGCATCTACTCCAAATACTATTGAGCAGCTTGTAAACCGCTTAAGCGAAATAGAAACACAAGTAAAAATGCTTAATAGAGAGCAAAAAACAGGTTTAGATCACTCGCAGCAGCTAGACATATTAAAAGCAGAGCTAATTACAATTGAAGAGCAATTAGCACCTTTAAATGAACAATTTAGTACTGAAAAAGAAATTGTAACTGAGCTTAATCAAGCTTTAGAACTTATTAACTCTCAAGACGATGAGTCATCACAAGAGATACTTGATAAGCTAAAACTTAGCAAAGAGAGGCTAGCCTCTTTTGAACATAATATGGTTCATTGGCAGGTTAACGAAGAGCTTATAGCGCAAGTTATTTCAGATTGGACAGGCATACCTGTTGGTAAAATGCATGAAGATGAAATTCATGGCATTTTAAATTTAGCACAGCAAATGAAACAAAGAGTTGTAGGACAAGACCACTCACTTGATTTAATAGCTAAAGTTGTTCAAACGTCTCGCGCTCAACTCGCTGATGAAAGCCGTCCTAACGGTATATTTATGTTAGCAGGTCCAAGCGGCGTAGGTAAAACAGAAACCGCGCTTTCTTTGGCCCAAGAAGTGTATGGTAGTGAAGAAAACGTCACTGTAATTAATATGTCTGAATTTAAAGAAGAGCATAAAGTATCTTTACTGCTTGGCTCACCTCCAGGGTATGTAGGTTACGGCGAAGGAGGCATACTAACCGAAGCAGTAAGAAGAAAGCCATACAGTGTTGTACTTTTAGATGAGATGGAAAAAGCACACCCTGGCGTGCAAGATATTTTTTATCAAGTATTTGATAAAGGCACAATAAAAGATGGTGAAGGCCGCGATATCGATTTTAAAAACACCATTATAATTATGACCTCAAATGTGGGCACAGACACCACAATGAGCTTATTTGAAGACGAAGAAAGTAAACCAAGCATCAAAGGTTTATTAAAGGCATTACAAGATGATTTACTTGCTTCATTTAAACCTGCATTTTTAGGTCGTATTAATGTAATACCTTACATTCCATTAAGTGACGATATTCTTACTGAGATTGCCGCTATTCAAATAAATAAAATAATTAAACGTGTTAAAAAACATTACAATGCAGAGTTAATTTATAATGACGATGTAATTGAATATATTATTGCTAATTGCCAAAATGCAGGTTCAGGGGCACGTAACATTCACACTATACTTCAAAATAGAGTGCTGCCATTATTGTCTGAAGTTTTACTTTCTAGCATGATTGACGACAAAGAAATTAATAGTATATCGCTATTAGTAAAAGATAATGAATTTGAACTAGAGCTGAATTAAAGGTTAATTAAAGTTAATTTGAAATAACTTGTTATTAAGGTTGTTTCTTTAGTTTGAGGGCATTATAATTTTGGTGCCTGATATCACTACATGGAATTTTTGAGACATTGTCTTCATCTAAGGAAAGGAATCAGAAGGCCTTTTCATTGCTGTATTAAAGATAATGGTTTCAAAGGAATTTTGGTATATACCAAAGTAAAGAATCCAGTATTAATGGATAACATTGTTTAATAAAAAGGAGCATTATCAAATGCAAGCAAATACATATTTAAAATACGGTTCAATCAAAGGCGAAACTACTGCTGAGTCTTTCAAAGATTTAATTACAGTTTTATCTCTTGATTGGAATGTAAGTCGTGAAATTAGCTCAGCTACTGGTACAGCGATGGACCGTGAGTCAAGCTCTACTCGCCTTGGCGACGTAACAATCACCAAACTTCAAGATAAAGCATCTCCGGATCTTTTCAAAGAAGCGACAATTGGTAAAGGTTTACCAGCTGTTTTCCATATCACTAAGCAAGGTGATAAGGTTGAAGAAATCATGAAAATCGAACTTACAGATGCAATGATTTCTAGCTACTCAGTATCAGTTCAAAACGATCGTCCAATCGAAACAATCACTATCAGCTACACAGAAATGATGATGACTGTTACTCCAACAGACGACAAAAATAACATTACTGCTCCTCTTGTATACGGTTACAGTGGTGTTAAAGGTCAACAAATGTAATATTTGTTACCTTATAATGGCTCTGGGCATTGCTCAGAGCTTTTTTTGATTCTTAGGACGGGAAAAGCAAGGAATGCAAAAAGCAACACAAGAAAAAAACGTAATTCAAATTAGCACCCCTGCTGGTAAAGATGCCCTCTATTTAACTCGTTTTGTTGCCCAAGAGGCAATGTCTGATTTGTTTGTTATGTCTGCCAATATGTACACGATTGGTAAACAAATCGCGCACGAAGACTTAGTGGGTAAACCTGTATCTATTAAAGTAAAAAATGCAGATGGCGGTGGTGAGCGTTACTACCACGGCATAGTTAGTCATTTAGTTTCAAATGGCAGCCGTACGGCAGATGTTGACGAGCAAAAAAATTATATAGATTATCAAGCGACGATAGTTCCATTCGCAGCTTCAATGCGCAATCGTAAAAATAGTCGCATTTTTCAAAAGAAAACAATTAAAGAAATATTTGCTGATTTATTTGGCCAACACAATGTTGCATTTAGCGATAAAACCAGTAAAACCTACCCTAAGTACGAATATTGTGTTCAATATCAAGAGTCTGATTTTGATTTTATCCAGCGGTTATTTCAACAAGAAGGTATATTTTACTTTTTTGAACACTCAAACAGCAACCATACGCTTGTTTTAGCTGATGATATTACAGCTTATGAAGTATGTGGCGAAGGCAAAGTTGTATTTTCAACTGGTCATTTAAGTGAATCACATGTATCACGTTGGCAAGGCGGTTTAAGCATTGCCCCTGGTAGTTTTAAACGTGTTGGTTACGACTTTAAACAGCCATCTCGATACCCTGATGGCGAGCAAGCAAACCCTGAGCTTCCTACTCAATCGGTCTCTGAAATTTTTGAATACACGGGCGAGCAAGAGTGTCACCCGCGCGCAGCTAATTTAGCATCTGTACAGTTAGAGTCATTACAAAGAGATATGAAGCTTTCTAGTGGGCGAAGTGATTGTCGCTCATTTACTGTAGGTAAGTTATTTAGCTTTAAAAAGCATGAAGACCCACGCCTTGAAGGTAAAACATTTGTTATTACCTCTATGATGACCTCAATTACAGTGCCTAACCAATCAGGTTCGCAGCAGTCATCGGTAGAGGAAGTTTATTCAAATCACTTTGAATGTGTCCCAAAAGAAATCCCTTACAGAGCACAAATAAATAAGAAGAAGCCTGTAATAAATGGGGTTCAAACGGCAATTGTAACTGGCGATAGCGCTGATGAAATTATGATTGACCAATATGGTCGTGTAAAAGTGCAATTTGATTGGGATAGAGAAGGCAAAAAAGATTCTAAAAGTTCGTGTTGGATCCGTGTTGCGCAAAACTGGGCGGGTAAAAAGTGGGGGGCGTTTTTCTTCCCTCGTGTAGGCCAAGAAGTTCTTGTGGACTTTATAAATGGCGACCCAGATCAACCCATAATAAGTGGGGCAGTGTATAACGCAGACTTAATGCCTCCGTACGCATTGCCTGCTGAAAAAACACAAAGCGGTATAAAAACGCGCTCTACAAAAGAAGGCGGGGCTGATAATTTTAACGAGCTTAGATTTGAAGATAAAAAAGGCAGTGAGCTGGTTTATCTTCAAGCAGAAAAAGACAAGCAACTTTATGTTAAAAACGATCAAAACGATAAAACAGATCACGACCATAATATTGAAATTGGCAACGACAGAAAAACAGATATTGCTAACAACGACACCCTTAAAGTTGCTAAAAATCGTATTGCCGAAATGGGCGAAAACGATACTTTAAAAGTAGGCAAAACATTAAATATAGAAGCGGGTGATGAAATAGTTATTAAAACAGGCTCTGCGCAAATTAAAATGAGCAGTAGTGGTAATATAACTATTGAAGGCACTAATATAAATATTAAAGGTAGTAATGTTAAAGTTGATGGTAGTGCTATTACTTTATCTGCCGGAATGATTAAATTAAATTAGTGCATATATGGAAATAATAAACAGCTTTCATTCAGGACTTAGAAACGGCATTAATAATAACGGCTATGTTGTATATTGCCGTTATGGGCTTGCACATTTAATATGTTTACCAATTAATAGGCCTGATGATCCATTGCTAAATCCTGCATTAACTCACTTAAAAGCAATGAATGGTTATTACGCTAGTCAGTTTTTAAATAATTTACACCCAGTATTAAATAGTGAAGATATTGTGTCGGGATTATACCAATATGCTATGCAAAGCCCTGTTGCACTTTCAGATTACTCTCAAAGTGAGTTAATAGAGTCTTTATCTCTTTTAGTGGCGCACAGTAAGTTATTAATTATCCCTTTATTTGATTAATTTTATTTAAAAAATATAAACAGACAAGGAGTCTTTATGGGTAAGCCCGCAGCTACAATTGGTCACATGCATGTGTGCCCTAAAACAACCGGCACAGTGCCGCATGTAGGCGGCCCTGTAGTTATTGGCTCAACTAATGTGTTAATTGGTGGTATGCCCGCTGCGCGTAAAGGCGACATGATGGTGTGTATTGGCCCGCCAGATAGCATTAAATCGGGTTCTGGCTCAGTGAAAATTAACGGAAAGCCTGCCGCTAGAATGGGTGATGACAGCTCCCATGGTGGTAAAATTGTTGTTGGCAACCCTACAGTATTAATAGGTGGCTAACCTTGCTATCTACATACCTAAGTAATCATAAAGCGCAACTGCTAACAATTAGTGAAGCACAATATTGCCCTTTTACATGCGTAGGTTTTATAAAAACGCTTAAAACAAAGTTACTAGAAGCTTGTTGGTTAACGGCTAAAAAAAATAACGTAACACAAAAATTCAGCCAACCAGATATAGTGCAATTAATCACTTTTTTACAAAGTGACACCAACATTGATACCACAGCACAAGCATGTATTGAGGTTATGGCTAATTTGCCCCAAAACATTAACCTAGCGTTTATTAACGCTTTAATGAATGAGCCCGCCTTACATAGCCTAACTAAATTAATTATTTATAAAGTGTTATTACAACAACATAGCTTTAATTTAATCGCTTATATTGATTTAAAAACGCTGGGCTTTGCATTAACCACTAATCAAGAGTCGCTTGAGAATTTACAGCCAGCGTTGGATAAAAATTTTTTAGTAAGCAGCCAAACAAAAAATACCGATGTAATAAATACGTTTAAACATTTATGTAATGCTGGGCTTATTAATTCTCCGTTAATGTCACTTTTTTTACTATCACTCAGTTGGGAACAGGTGAATGTAGTTGGGAACTATGCAAGTAACACTTTAACGGTTGATCAAACTATGCAGGTTTTACTGCAAAGTAACTTTGCAAAACTTATTCCTTTAGCTAGTACCTCTTTAAATAAAGTTGAAGATCCTAGTGCCATTATTGCTTTAATAAGGCGCTTGCTTGGCGATAAGCTTGATTTATTGGTGAGCTTTGAAACGCAGTTACAAGCGTGGCAGGGCGATGAGCTATCGTGCAGTGAATTTAAGCGTCAGTTACACACTAACTGGCCCAAGTTTGAAGGCGAGCTTTCATCTTCGCGCTTAATAGCTGGGAAGGCATTAAATACTAAGTTAAATGCGATAGAGATGTCTGCTATGGATAGCTATAGCCAAGCTGTATTTAATTTATATAGTTACTACCAGCACGTTACTACTAAGCAGTTAACTGCGGAGGCCGTGCTGTGAGTGCTTTTAATATTAATATGGAGTGCTTTTCAGCGCCATTTTCACAAGACATCGATGAGCTTTTATACGGCGAAAACCCAGCATCAAAAGAGTTTAAAGAATGGCAATCGTGGAATGCTTGCATATACGATTGCATATTAAAAGCAAAAGAGTTATTTGCAAAAGTTGAAGACCTACAAACGCCTTTAGTTTGGTTGCTTCCTGCGCTTGAGTATCAAGGTGAGCTTAAGCAACTTTTGGCAAATAGTTTAAAACAGTTATTTCCACAGCATGTTAATCATATTTTGTTTTATGGTGCTACGGGCGCTAATGCAATGGTTGAACTTGTACAAAAAAATCAGTGGAAAAAGGTTAACGTACTTGCAGTGGACGCAACATACAAAGCAAATAGTAACAGTGAATATATTTATCAAGGTGTTGGTGGTGCATTTGCAACGGTTACGGCAGGTAAAACGGGTTGGATGCAACAAAGCCACGAACTGGCTCCATCTGTAGATTTTATAAAGCATAACCAATTAAGTGGGATGTTTTCTAACATTGCGCTTAATAGTAAAAAACGAATAGATTTTATATGTGCGCCAGGTAATGGCGTAAACCACGAAAGCGATGTGTGGTTAAATAATTTAGAATTGCTCAGTAGTTTAATTAGTGAGCATACACATTATGAATTACCTAATTACAAATTAGGTAAAATTGGTGCGCTTGAAGGACTCGTCAATTTATATCAATTGACCTCAAGCCCAGCTATTGTAAATCACTTTAAACACGCGTTAGTGATTTCTCAAGAACAATCAAAATACCAAGCTGCAGCATCATACTTATGGATAAGTGAGGAAGTACACAACTAATGCAAAGTAATACAGTTGTTTTACAAGGAACGAGTTACCCCATTTGCCTAGTTGCTGGTGCTGCAAAAGCGCCTGCAGGCTACGAAGCTGTTGTAACTAATACCAATGAAAGTGCGAATCGATTGGTTGATCAAGTTAGTGAAACGCTCACAAATGATCCCTCTAAACGGATTGACACTATTAAGCTACTTATAAGTATAGGTATTGGAGCCTCTAAAGCAGACGACCAACGTAAAACCGCTAACTCGCTTATTAAAGCAATTGCTGCAGGCACTATTAGGTGTTTCCGTGAAAAAGTTAAATCTTCTATTCAAGTTAGTGATAATACTAATAGCGGCTCGGCGGATAAAAAGTCTAACAAAAAAACTAAAACAACCGCATCGGGAAAAAGTGCCGCGCAAGCGCCCGCTAAAAATACGGGTGGTGTGAGTAATAACACCGCAAGCGAAGAGCCTATTACAAATCAAGAGTGTCGTTCTGATCCGGTTTCAATGCTATCGGGTGAAGAAATACTGCCGCTTATCGACTTTACCCTAGCAGGCAGTCGCCAATTAGTGTGGCGACGTTTATATCGCTCATCTCATGCTGATGTGTGCACAACAATGGGTAATGGTTGGCGCCATGACTTTATGGCAAGCCTTACAGAGCATTACTTGCCACCGCCAAAAGTGGGCCCTAAGCAAAAAGGGACATACTGGTTAGAGTACCAAGACGAGCATGGCGCTAAACATAAATTTGAAAAGGTAAAGCCTGGCCAATCAAGCTATCAGTTAAGTAGTAACCTTGCGCTGCATTACCAAACAAATGGCAAGCAAGTCCTTGTAACGCCAGATGACCAACACCTTACGTTTAAACCAGGCGCAAGCGCATGGTTGCTTGAAAAAATAATTAATGAAAAAGGCCAAAGCATTGCGCTTTATTACGACGCTAAAGAGCGCCTACATCGTATAGAAGTAAACAAAGTACGTGGCTGCATTATTAGCTACAACGCACAAGGTTTATTAAGCAAAGTAGCAGCGTACTGCACCGATAAGAACAACAAGCAGCAATTGCTATCGCCATTACTTGCAAGCTATGAGTACGACGAAAACAAAAACCTTGTTGAGTCTACTAATCAGCAAAACGAAACTGAGCGCTACGCCTATAATGCCGCTAACTTATTAACAAAGCGTACCCGAGCCAGTGGCTTTAGCCATCATTTTGAGTGGGATAGCTACTCACCTAGCGCTAAATGTATAAAGCAGTGGGGCGATAACAATACCTATACTTACCAGTTTGAATATAACTTAGAGGCTGGTGAAACAACCTGTATAGACTCCCGCGGGCACAAAGAGCACTTTGTACATAACGCACAAGGTAAATTGGTAAAACATACCGACCCTAACGGCAATGTTTGGCAATATACATACAATGCACAAGGCCAAAAGCTCAGTGAAATAAAGCCCGATAGCAGCACAACGCGCTATACCTACACACCTTTCGGCCAATTAGAAGCAATAACACAGCCAGATGGTAACCAAACCCATTTTGCCTACAACCAACTTGGACAACGTGTATTGACTACCTTACCTGATGGCCAAACCATTACGCGTAAATACAGTGTGGCTGGCTTACTACAAAGCGAAACCTTTGGCGATGGCCGCACCACGTTATACAGCTACGATAAGCTCGGCCAGTTAACCCAGCATATAAATAAAAACGGCCAAATTACTAAGTTTATTTGGAACGAGCAAGGCGAGCTGTTAGCAAAGCATTATAACGATGAGCTAATACGTTACAGCTACGACAATTTAGGCCGCGTAAATGCCACACTTAATAACGCAGGCTTACTCACTCAATATAAATACAATGAGCACGGCCAGCTTACGCAAACCATTGCTTTTGATGAAAACGAGCCTGAAAATAAACAGCATCAAAATTTTAGCTACGACGAAGCAGGGCGATTAGTTAGCTCGCAAAACAGCAAAGGCGATACCACAGAGCAACACTTTGAAGGGCTAAGCCAACCACATTGTGTTATTCAACCCGATGGCAGCGCACTGCATTTAACGTACGACAAAGAGCGAAACTTAACAGCCATCGAGCGAAGCGACGGCCACGTATACCGCATAAGTTACGACGCGAACGAAAACCCAACACAAATAACTGGGTTTGACGGTACGCTACAGCAGTATAAATACGATGCCTGTAACCGCTTAGCCTCAGTTACACAAAGCAACAAACGCCATGTACAAATAGAGCGCGACAGCCTTGGCCGTGTAACTGCGCAGCATGCAAGCCTTGCAAGCGACTCACATATTGTTAATAACGCCAATTACTACAGCTACACAAAGCAAGGTAAAATAGCGCGTGCACATAATGCGCAATCAACACTTAAACAAACGTTTGATCAAGGCGGTAGGCTACTGTGTGCTGAGCAAGTTAATAACCAGCAACAAGCGCATACCTTAAAATACAGCTACGACGAATACGGCAGAAGGCAAACGCTTACACTGCCAGATTCAACCACGCTTAAATACAGCTACAACCAGTTTGGCCAGCTAAGCGGTATTAACTTACAGCAAACCAACAGCAAAGAGGTTGAACTTGCGAAGCCGCTTGTAACACTAGGCTACGACAGCCAAGGTAATATTAAAACCCAGCAGTTTGGTAACAGCATAACCCTTACTCAACAGTTCGATGTATTCAACCGTTTAACGCAGCAACAGCTTACACACCCAGCGCAAACATTATTTGATACCTGTACGTACAACTACGACAGCGTAAACCAGCTTATTGCTCGTAAAAACGAAGGCGTAAGCAGCCAAAACATCAATTTTGAATACAACAGCCTCGGGCAGTTAATACAACAAACATTGGCAAGTTCACGTGCTGATACAACCACACATTACCAGTGGGATAGCTTTGGTAACCCGCAAAGCCAAACTGTTCAATCAAACACAAGCGATACAGTCACTAGCGGTACAGAAGCTAGTAATACAGGCGAGCAGGGTATAGAACATGATGCAGCCAGTAATGAGCATACAGCCAGCTCTTCTATTGATTTAACACGCGCCACGCATAGCGAATACAATGAGTTAGCGCCAAATAGTAGTGAAAGTAGTAGTAAAAACAGTAGCAACGCTGACTCAGTAGCAAATAATGAAAGTACTAACAACACCACAATAAACAGTGCCACCGACGCCGACCGGCTAACACACTTTGGCGACAGCGACTTTTACTACGACGAGTTTGGTAACCAAATACGCGAAACCGGCAAAGGCATTAAAACCCGCCGTGAATACAACGCGTTTAACCAGTTAAGCTGTTTTAATAACAACGGCACGCTCACGCAATACGACTACGACCCATTAGGTCGTCGTATTGCCAAGCACACCGAGCACGGCAAAATTGACTACATTTGGGATAACGACCAGTTAATCGGCGAGTGCCAACACGGTGAATATACCTGGTATATCAACCTGCCAAATCGATTTCACCCAGTTGCGCTGATTAAACAAGGTGAGGTGTACTACTACCACCTAGACCAACTTAACACCCCGCGTTTTGTAACCGACAACAAAGCACGAGTAGTATGGGAAAACCAAGCCGATGTGTATGGTTATGAAGAGTTAAAAGCAGAATCAAATAAAGAAGACTCTTTCACTCAACCAATCCGTTTTCAAGGGCAATATTTAGATGAAGAGAGCGACTTACATTACAACCGTTATCGCTACTACAGCCCCAAACAACAGCGCTTTATAAATCAAGATCCGATAGGCCTTGTTGGAGGGATAAACCACTATCAATATGCACCGAACCCGGTTAATTGGGTGGATCCGTTTGGGTTGAGTTGTAAGGAAAATGGCTGGAATACATTCTTAAAAAATACCAAAGGGCACTTTAATAGCACCACTGAAGCTGCAGATAGCTACAAAAAGGTAAAAGAAGTTTTACTTACACCTAAAGCTGAGCGACCAGATCCGTCTACATATCTACCACAATCATATATAGATGCACATATAGCCCAGTTTAATCAACAAGGTGCAGGTTTTATTTCTATTCAAAGTTGGATGCTGAACCCTGAATACCCCACGTTACCCCCAAGAAAGTTTGTAGGGCTTAAAAGTGAAATGGACGCTATTATCGCTAAATACACTCAATCAGGAAATGATTGGAGAATACTTAGAGATGAACTTAGTTTAGGCGAAAACACAGACTTAAGTAATGATGAAATTACGTATATTACAGTCGAACCTGGCGATGAGCGATTTGAGTATGATATTCCAAATGGTCGCGAAGGTGGTGCATACGATGGAGAATGGATCCCAGGAGGCAAAACTAAAGGCGGTATAACAGAGGCTGCGTTAATTAATTCCGAGACTGTCGTTCACAATAATAGTCTTGAAGAGCTATCGAATAGCTTTAAAAGCTCGAGAAGCTTAGATAACGATGAAGTAATTGATGCACAGAAAGACCAAACTTTAAAAACTTGGAGTGCTCCGGTCAAAGTTGATGGCAGGCGTGTTTTTCAGCGAAATGATTTATTTGATCCTAATAAAGTTGATGGTGAGAATCGTACTAATATACAGAGGATGAAAAAGGGAAGGCCTCCGATCGGTTATGATGACCAACCCGTGAATCTTCATCATTTAATACAAAGAGAGCCAGGAACAATAGCTGAAGTAGGTGGTGAGTTTCACTCTAAAAAAACTAAAGTTTTACATGTACCACAATACAATAAAGTAAACGGTGAATGGGTAGCTAGAAAAAATTATAGCTTTAGAGCTCATAATGGGAAAAAATCAACATGGCCTAAAACTAGAACTGGTAAAGTGAAGCAGACAGATGCTCAGAAAGCTTTCACAAAATGGAGTTCTAAATATTGGATAAAAAGATCAGAAGGGTTTGAGTAATGAGTACAATTTTAGATGTTCAGTCAATGTTATCAGAAATGTCTTCTAACGAAGATATTTCAATTGGAGTAACTCATAGCAGTGAAGAGATAGCCAATGCAGAAACCTATTTAAATGTTTCCTTACCTGAAGAGTATAAAGCTTTCTTAAAAAAAATAGGTTATTTATGCTTAGGCTCTTTAGAGTACTATGGGTTGACTAGAAGTAGTAATTTTAGCACTGCTGGTATTCCTAATTTTGTATGGTTCACAGCAAAAAAGAGAGATGAAGTTAACCTACCGAAGAACTTGATAGTTTTTCAAAACTTGAACGATGAGATCTATTATTGCTTAAATGCATCTCGAAAAATGGAATCTTTTGGTAACGTTATTGTTTGGAATAACCTTAGTAGAACAGTTGATGATACTTTAGAAATAAGTTTTTTGGATTTCATAGTTGGTGATATTGATGAGTACAAAGACGAATATGAGACTTGAAAATACTCTCTTTATAATTTTACTTTAGTTAGGTTACATATGAATAATTTATTTGCAGCTGCTTTAAAAACGAATGAGACAAATAGCTTTTTTCGTGGAGAAAAAAACTACTTTGTAAGAACCACTGACTTTGACCAACATAATCATGGTGCAAACCTTGGCGGGCATGTCGAATCTTTTTTAAAAGCGAGTAATGATAACGCTGAAGTTTTCGATGACGCTTTTATAAAATTTTTGGAGTCTTTAGAAGTAACTAAAGAAGATTTGACACATTTTATGGCCAATCTTTCAGCGTTTTTTGCTTTAAAAAATAGAGATAGATTGGAAGGGTCAACGCTCTTTAGGAGCCCGGGTAGCAACGAATCAAAATTAGTTAAAAGCTATTTAACAAATATATCAAACACTAATATATCAAACACTAATATATATCTTACTGAAAAAGATAGGTTATATATACATGCAAATTTTATCTCTAAAAATGGTAACGATATTTTATTAAATACATTGAAAGAAATAGATAAGGGATAGGTTGAACTTTCCATCTTTCACTAACTTATATTTAAATATTAAACGAGCTATATAAAAACTCTAAAAGGACTTTATTGATGTCATTAATCAGAATAACTCAACCTGTTGGGCTGGGTGGGATTAACAGTTTAAATGATGTAAAAACTGTACAAACGGTTTTGAATAAATTACTAAAATTTATTCCTCCTACACAAGCTTTAGCTGTCGATGGTCGCTCAAACCCTCGCCCAGATAGCTATAAACCACCACTAGGATAGATATGAAAAACTTACCTGTAAATTTGAGAGATGAAATTGATGCACTCTATATCGCGGCCTATGAAGCATTAGAAAAAAAAGATCTTAATACGGCGAAAGAGCAAGCAGAAAAAGCATGGGAGTTATTACCTGAGCCTAAATTCGACTGGGACGTAACTCTCAGCTTTGTATCTGGAATTTGCGAAATGTATAAGGAGTTAGGCTTTTATGAAAATTCTCATAAGATAGTGGATGAACTCTTGAACTCAGATCATCTAGATGACTATGATGATGGACCTATATTCTTAAAGGGAGCCATTTATTTTGAGCAAGGTGAGCTAGAGCTAGCAAAAATGTGGTTTGATAAAGCGAATACAATATCTAAAGGGCGCTGCTTTGTTAGTCAGCCGAAGAAGTATAAAACTTTCTATAGTGAGTATAAATAATGGATATTCATGATCAAATAGAGCGGTATTGCGAACAAGGTAATGACTTGTTCGATGAAGATGATTTTTTAGGCGCTATAGCCATTTGGCAAAAAGCGCTTGATTTAATCATTGACCCTGATGAAGATTGGAATGAAGTACTATGGCTCAAAGTTTCGATTGGTGATAGTTTTTACATGATTGATGAATATGAAAAGTCTTTAGACTCTTTATTGGACGCCTTAAATTATCCTGAAGCAAATGAAAATGCATTTATCCACTTTAGAATAGGGCAATGTTATTACCAACTTGGGGATAAAGATAGTAGTAAAAATTCACTGTTAAAAGCTTATATGCTTGCAGGTAAAGAGATTTTTGATGAACATGAAGAAGAAGGGTTGTTTTTTTATGATTTTCTGTCTTCGGAAGTGAACTTATAGGCAAAGTGAGCTGTGCTTAGTGCATGGCTCGGTATTAACAAGGAGCTGTGAGTGATTTCACATAAGCCAAATGATCGTAAAATCAATTTAGATTTAATGAGTACTGAGTTTAAATCAAATTCAGAGAAAGAAACTTTTTTGAAGTGGTTTTTGGATGCTCTAGATAAGGCAGAGGTAATTAATAAAAGACGCCATATAGCAATTTGCCCTATATGTAATGAAAAAAACTTTTTATTACATAAGGAAAATAAAGTCATATCCAAGTATGAGTACAGAATACCCGATGGAGAAATAAATTTTATTGTAGACTCATCCATTCTGCACCTAGTTTCTGTTCACTCCTTAGTGCCGGATCGTTCACTGATTGCAGCCCTAGAAAATTTGTATTGCAAGTCACCTGAAAGTTAGCTGTTCATTATGGTATGTATAAATATCACAAATTTAACATTCCAAGACGTTGCTTCTTTTACGCTAAAAAACAACCCCAGCACAAGATAAACAAGACACCCATCCTAATTTTTGCAGTTTGGCTAACTAAGTACTAGGCTTTTGTAAGTGTAAAAAACAAGCAGGGTGTCTTATGGCAATCGCAAGAAAACGTCAAGTAAGTTTGGCTGATACTAAATATTATCACTGTATCTCGCGTTGTGTTCGGCGTGCATTTTTATGCGGCGAAGACCATTTTACTGGCAAGTCTTACGCGCATCGAAGAGGGTGGGTTGAAGATAAGCTGCTTGAGTTAGCTAAGATATTTTGTATTGACGTCTGTGCTTATGCAGTAATGAGTAACCACACCCATTTAGTCCTGTATGTTGATGATAAAAAAGCGAATCGATTAAATGACAAAGCGATTGTTATTCGCTGGCATAAACTCTGTAAAGGCACATTGTTAACGCAAAAATACATGCAAGGTGAAAAGCTAAGTAACGTTGAGCTCATCTTTTTCAATCAAACGGTAAAACAATACCGAGAACGTTTAGCAAGTATCAGCTGGTTTATGCGCCTATTAAATGAAGATATAGCGCGTAGAGCAAATAAAGAAGATAACTGTACAGGAAGGTTCTGGGAGGGTAGGTTTAAATCGCAAGCTCTCCTTGATGAAGCGGCACTTGCAGCGTGTATGGCCTATGTAGACTTAAACCCCATCAGATCTAAAATGGCAAATACACCAGAAGACTCTAACCATACAAGTGTTCAAAGGCGCTTAACAAGTGCAATAGAAGGTAAGCAACCTAAGCAGTTACTTCGCTTTGCAGGTATGTCGCGCCTAATAATGCCAAAAGGGTTACCGTTTGAACTTAAATCGTACCTTGAACTGGTTGAATTAACAGGACGAATAATGCGAAAGGATAAACGCGGGTATATTGATAATATAAACCTTCCTTTGCTAGAAAGATTAAATATATCGCCAGAAAACTGGCTAAAATTGACTACGCAATTTACACGCGTATTTCACGGTGCTGTTGGTAAGCCATCTTCACAAGCAGGTTACTGCGAAAATTTAAACAGAAAACGACGCGCGAATATTAGTAACTGTGTAAAGCTACTTGCCTAGATTAAAAACCACAATATTAAAAATTAACATTGCAGTTATGCAATTATTTTCATGCTTATAATTTAGGTTTAAGGGTGAAAATGGCTCATTTACTATATGAAAAGAAGTAATGCAGCCGCAAAAACTCAATTATTGACTTAAAAAAATAAATCTAGTGACTCAGCTTTGCTTGCCAAATTAGAGTGGGTGTCTAGTTAGTTACTCACCCGAATATTAGTAACTGTGTAAAGCTACTTGCCTAGATTAAAAACCACAATATTAAAAATTAACATTGCAGTTATGCAATTATTTTCATGCTTATAATTTAGGTTTAAGGGTGAAAATGGCTCATTTACTATATGAAAAGAAGTAATGCAGCCGCAAAAACTCAATTATTGACTTAAAAAAATAAATCTAGTGACTCAGCTTTGCTTGCTAAATTAGAGTGGGTGTCTAGTTAGTTACTCACCCAATACGACTACGACCCATTAGGTCGCCGTATCGCCAAGCACACCGAGCACGGTAAAATTGACTACATTTGGGATAACGACCAGTTAATCGGCGAATGCCAGCACGGTGAATATACCTGGTATATCAACCTACCAAATCAATTTCACCCAGTAGCGCTGATTAAACAAGGCGAGGTGTACTACTATCACCTAGACCAACTTAATACCCCACGTTTTGTTACCAACAACAAAGCTGAAGTCGTGTGGGAAAACCAAGCTGATGTGTATGGTTATGAAGAGCCAGAAGCTGAGTCTAATTTTAATAAAGAAAGCAGCTTCACTCAGCCAATCCGCTTTCAAGGGCAATATTTAGATGAAGAGAGCGGCTTACATTACAACCGCTACCGCTACTACAGCCCCAAACAACAACGCTTTATAAATCAAGATCCGATAGGGTTAGTTGGTGGGATAAATCACTATCAATATGCACCGAACCCGGTTAATTGGGTGGATCCGTTTGGGTTGAGTTGTAAGGAAAATGGCTGGAATACGTTCCAGAAGAACTCTAAAGGCGTATTTTCTAACGTTTCACAGGCCTCCATAGGTTACAAACTCTGGAAAGAGCAAAAGTGGCTTGAATTACAGGATTTACTCGGACCTGAAGCATGGCCTCCAAACAGAGGCTTCGTAAGTATAGAAAAAGTAGAGGTAAATAATGGGAGTACTATAGATCGCTTTGGTGGATTTATAGATCCTAATGGTGAGTTTCGTGATTTTGGTACATTTGTCTCCCCAGAAGGTAATTCATTTGCGAGCAGAGCTTTGCCACCTTCAACTAGGGAAAAAGACTATAATGCATATGAAGTGCTTGAGCCGTTAGAAGTGAATGCTGGGGCTGCAATCCCATGGTTTGGTCAACCAGGGGGAGGGATCCAGTATGAGTTACCAACTTCAATTGAAAATTTGAAAAGTAAAAATAAAATTAAGAAAAAGAGGCCAATTAATAATAAGGAAAATTTATAAATGAAATATATATGTGCTAGTAGTCGCCTACGTTCTGTTTTTTTGGGGAGTGAAAGTAGCCTTTTTGAGTCAGAGTTCCATGTGAAATGCCCAAATTGCAAAAGTCAGATTTATTTTTTCTTTAATGAGATGCATGCCATTAAAGAGGAACTACTTGACTTTGCAAAAGCTTCAAATTTGATAATAGAAACGGAATATAGTGTCGAAGTTAGAGAAGATTTACCAGCTTATGTTGTTAATACAAAATGCGGCGTATGCCACATTAATACACACATTATAGTGGGAATTAAAGAAGTTCAACCTCAACGTTTTAATGCTTATATTAAAAGTGTGATTACCGAGACGTAAACTACTTTGGTAGAAATAAGAAGACATCATTTCAATATGTAAGCTTACTACTGTTTGTTTAACATCCATTAAAGGGTAGATACAGTGAGTAAAAAATACAGCCACTTTTGGGGTTAGTAGACCATAATAATTTGAAAACAGATGAAGAAATCCTTTCAACTATTAATTATGAAATGTTTCCAGATGAAAAAACTTCTTATAAAGAAAGAAAATTATTTGGTAATATCTACTGATTTTTATTCAAAAATGAAAAAGAAAAGACGCCTCACACAATCTGAGTATCCACTACCTGCATTACCTTGGATAATTAATCAAATAGAAAATGGTTTTTTTTAAAAGAAGGATGAAGGTGGTTTTTCAAACTTTGAGCGCAGTACAACCGCAGAGTTTAGCGAAGAGACTATTGGTATCAAAAAATAACAAAGACATATATGGACGCTCCCTTGAAGTCAAGACGAGCTGGTGTATAAACATCAAAATTGATGCCTTTATTTTATTATCATGTATCCCATTTCACAGTAATGATGCGTCACAAGCTTGCTGAAAAGCACAGGTACTGACATATATTCGAGCTATGGTGTCATGATTATCATGCGCCATGCTCCTAATGAGCTTCGTACCAAGGGACCTAAAAAATATTCACCCAAACGAGATTTAATCTCGTGTCTTTATCTGGTTAACCTTGGTTAGCGTGCGCTTTTTGTTTCATTATAAGTGAATTACATACAGGATAAGCGTATGTTACGACTTAAGTGCCCAAACACCCACTCAGGTTTTAAAACCTATGTCTTCGACGGGCTGTCTTAAGTCGTAAACTCGGGTGTGATTGGTGAAGAAATAAACTAGACACCCACTTTAAATAGTAGGTGCCGATTTACGACTAACACATTGTAATTCAAAATATAACTTTAAAGAAAAGGATGCTTCGATGGCAGCAATTAGAATAACTCAATCTGTTGGATTGGGTGGTGCTAACAGTTTAAATGATGTAAAAACTGTACAAACGGCTTTGAATAAATTACTAAAACTTATTCCACCTATACAAGCTTTAGTTGTCGATGGTCGCTTAAACCCTCGCCCAGAAAACTCCAAAACTATTGCTGCTATTAAGTTGTTCCAAAGCAAAGTATTAAATACGGCGCGGCCTGATGGAAAAATAAACCCAAATGATGCTACGTTTCGAAAAATTAATGAAAAGCTTGCCTTATATAACTCTCAAAAAGCAGGAATGAAAGATCCCCAACTTTTTTTGAAAAATATAATAAAACCAACGCTGTTAAAAATCGGTTTATCATCAAAAAAAGCAGAAATCTTATTGCTAGGTACGGCGATTCAAGAAAGTCGATTGAAGTATCGTCAACAACTAGGCGGTGGACCTGCGTTGAGTTATTTTCAGATAGAGCCTGTTACTCATGATGACATTTGGGATAATTACCTAAGTTACAGAGGAGAGTTAGCATTAAAAGTTAAAAGCTTAATGACTACTGAAGATAAGTTAAAGGAGCTAAAAGAGAATGATGCTTATGCATGCGTCATTGCTAGAATTCACTATTTAAGAGCGCCAGCTGCCTTACCTGAAGCTAATGATACTAATGCGCAGGCACAGTATTGGAAAACTTATTATAATACGCCACTTGGAAAGGGAACTGTTCAAGAGTTTATCCATAATTGGCAAACATATGGAGTAAGTATATGAATGTTTTTAAGGCCTTAATTTATACTCTGCTATTAACGATAAGTCATACCGCTTTCGCGTCAGAATGTTTAAATATAAAAGTAACTAAGCCTATAAAAGTTGATGACAAAACAGGGCTATTGCAGTCATTGAAGTTTGAGCAAGTTAAATTACTCCACAAAGATAAGTCAGGTATTTGCTTGCCTACAAGGGATACCTACATCTTGTCTTTTAGTGAAGGGATCCCTTTTATTGCCACTCGATTAAAAGGTCATACACCAGAAATAACATTGCTTGAAAAAGACAAAAATTATTATGCATTAATAAAGTTTTATGCAGGTAACAAATTGCAAGTACTAAAGGGATATCAAGTCATCAAATCAGAGCTATACGCACTCCCTAATTTCACTTTAAGTAGTAATGTAAGCAATATTAGTATTGATGAAGGGGTTATTAGCGTAAATAATACTAAGTTAGTTGAAGAGCACTCCATTGATTCAGTTACGCTTTATAACTTTGATTTATCAGGTGTATCAGTTAAGCATTAAGTAATGTATTTACTAAATAACTATAATATTGAACTACCAAGGGTATTAAAAAGCATGATAAAAAGTAACCTTGGTAAGTTTTTTCTGATTACAGCCTTGTTTTTTATTGCACCGTATAATGAAGCTCAAGGTGCCTCGCAGGTTATATTTAAATGTAATGCGGATGTGCCAACACCTATTGAGCTGGTTATTAACAAAGTAGGGAGTAAATTTCACTTAGCTGAATTTACTATAAATGTAGCCCCTGTTATTGATTCAGCAGACTTTAAAGCTGTAGAAAAATCGAGCTATCATCGCTCTTTGGTTACTGAACATAGTTTAACTTTTAATGGGGGAGAAAGTGAAGTTATAGTAAGTGATTACTATAGCGAAGAGTTTGATACAGTAAAAAAAGAAAACACAGTCACACTACAAAAGAATGATATAAAGAAATATTGGGTTTGTGACAGTACCGCTATTAGTAAATTAGCTTCTATTGAAGATTTTTAGCCAATTAAAAGCGCTGATCGCGCACACTATTTTATTAAGCTTTATTTTTTGTTCTAATACTCAACATACTAATTTATTAGAGCTTGATGACTTTAGAAAAGCGGTTAGTCGTGCTGACTATTTAGCTAAAGTAAAAATTATCAAAATAGAATTTTTTCAAGAGGTTGATGGTTCCCAAGGGCATGTTTTTACCGCTGATGTAGTTACTACCTATAAAGGCTCAACTCATAAACAGATTTCTTATGAGATGCTTGTTGAGAGAGGTGAAGATGTAATGTGTAACTCGGCGCCCATTTACCTAGCACTTTGTAAGAGTTTAAACGGGTCTTATTATTGGCCTGGTACGGGTTCAGAGTTTAAACCTACACCTGTTATTAATGCTTGGATTAATGAAAATAGAGTTTCCCTTAAACTAGCACGCACACCAGCAGGTTGGTGTGACTAGCTTGGGTTTTTGAATAATATTAAGAATATTAAACATAAGGAAATACAGTGAGTAAAATAAACACGGATGTAAATTACAGAACAATGGCAGGTAACGCGCGCTTAGTGATTATTGCCGAGTCTAGCCATAATCCAGTATCTTATAAATATGAGGCTATAAAGGCTCTAAAACAACTTAAAGCTGCGGGTTTCACTCATTTTGCGATGGAAATGTTACCTATAAAGATAAAAGAAAAAATAGATTTTTATCAACGTACTGGTAAAGGTTTTGATGTCATTTACAAACATTTTCGAGAAAATTGGTATTGGAATGGTGCTGCTAGCACAGGTTATGGTGAACTAGTTAAAGCTGCTAACTCTCTAGGTATGAAAATTATTCCGTTAGATATGCCCGTTGAGGTGATGGATAAAATTGATGGTAGGTGCAGTTGGGAGGACGCTGATGGTGGTTTATGTACTGATTCACATATTCAAAGAAATCAAATGTGGGCGAGCATACTAAGTAGTACCCTTAAAATTGAAAAAGGCTCCCGTATTGTTGCATTTATGCATCGGTACCATGCATTTAATGCTGGTAATAGGCATATAGGTGTTGATTCTATTTTACTTAATTTAAAAATCAGTGGAATAAGTATAATTGACTATATTGGTGGGATGACCTGCAAAGATAGCGGAGTTTGTGAAGGTGAAGGCGACTTAAAAAAGCCGCTTAGAGAGACTTATTTCTATAGGAAAGGTGCATTTTTACCTTCACCAGTACCTTCTTATACTGTTCATCTTCCTGAACAATCTTTAGGGAAGTGATTTTATGGATAAATTATTATTATTGTTAATTATAATGGCGCCTTCCATTTATGCCGCAGGTCCTCGATGGGATAATACTATAGATATAAATGACCCAGATTTAACTGTAATAACCGCCGCACAGCAATGTCATAAAAGCTTAATTAACGCGCCAGAGTATCTTGAGGAGTGGTGTGAAAAAGCTTATTCCATGGGATACTGGAAAGCATTGATTACTTTAAGCCTTCACACTGGGGATGGGACTCGATTATTAGAGGAAGCCAAAAAGCGGGTTGCGGCAAAAGAGATAGAAGCTTATTCAACATTAGCTTGGTTATATGGAAGTGGCATGTTTGTAGGGCAAGATATTGATAATGCAATTTCCCTTCACAAAGAATTTTTAGCGTTAGGTACAGAATTGCCAGATTCATTAGTTACAACGGCGCATTTTGAGTTAGCAAGTTTATATAAATCGCAGCATAATTGGCTTGCAGTAAAAGAGCATGCACAATATGTTATTGAACACAGCGCTTTAGCTTATGACAAAGAGCAAGCTGTTAGTTTATTACAGTTAGCAAAAGAGAAAGCTCAATTAAAAATAAATCATTGAATTAAAACTGATACACAAAGGAGCTATAAACGCCTAAGCTAAGGCACTATAGAAATAATATGGAACAACAAAACCAACAAACACTAACTAACCTTGTTTACGATATATACGAGAACCCAACTTTAATAGAAGAGCATCAAGTGCTTATAATGCCCTTGTTGAGCGATTTAGTTGCTACTGCGCCAGCTGGGTTTGAGGGCATGGCGACAATGATTAATACCCATATTTCAAATGGGTTTAAATTCAAAAATCCTAAAATACAAAAATTTGAACTTGAGTCGGGGCTTTTAAAACTTAAAACATATTTTCAAAAAATAAACCTATAACCCCCATCATAATTACACACTCAATTTTTAATATTAATGCAGCACGTGTGCTGCATTTGTTTTTCTCATTAAGGATGATGTATGAGCCTTATTACCACGAGTATTTTAATGCTGTTTTTACAGCCTTTATTTGTATATTTAGCTCTTTTTAAAGAGTCAGATCGGAGTACTCCAAGCCGTTCATTAGATAACGAAGATGCTATGTATCTATTTATAGCGCCTGGTTTAGCCGTATTTTATTCTGATGAGTTTTGGCAGGCGGTACTTTATTTAGGAAGTGTATGCCTATTAGGTTTAATGCTTGCCACTATTGTAAAAAGCAAAGCTAAAAAACGATTAACAAGGGATGACGCTATCGGGTTTACTATTGCCAGCTTTTTATTTTTTTGGATTATAAAATTAATTATTGGTGGGATAGGGTATCTTTTTACCGAAAATGCCGCGAATGCTTCAGCAGCCGACATAGGCCAGCAAGCTTATTCATCAAATTCAGGTGAGCTTTTAAACTGGGGGTACTTATATTATCAGTTTTGGCCAACGTTATACTTTTTACTCTTAATGCTAGCCACATTAGCTATAAAAATAATTGAGAGCCGATTTAATAAACATTCATTTTCAGGCTCGCTCTTAATATTGGGCGCAGTTTTGGCAGGTGTATCACCGTTATTTGGGCATGCTTTTATTTTAGGCGTTATCGCAAACTTTTTTATATTTTTTGTTGTGTGCACGGCATGTATAGAAATTGATAAAAGGAGCGATCCTTCAGCGGGTGCTATTAGTTTTATGTATGGCTTTTTGCTTATGGGCGGCATCATGTTTAGTGGCATTGGTAAATTAATATATACACTATTTTATAATTAGATTAGTGATTGTTTTTTGATTAAAAAACATGCAGTATAATTGTACCTAATTAGACCCCTACTTTTCAGTATAAATATGGCTGGTGTAATTAATTAGCCATATACATTAAGTAGTCTATAGCTAGGCCTTGGGAGAGAGTTTGCTTTGTTTTTATCGCGTTTAAAAATTTTTGTGTTGGTAATAGTCTCTATTGCCGTTGTTTTTTTTACTACATCACAGGCTTGTGCGGATATGTTTGGCTTTTTTAATAAACAAGAATTTTATTTATCGGCTCCAGTAAAGGGGCAGTTATTAGATGCTGGGCAGCCAGTTGCAAACACTAAAGTAATGCGCTCACTCACCTATGGCGATGAATACGTTGACGAAACCACAACAGACGAACACGGTTATTTTACTTTTACAGAAAAAACAATAAAAACAGGTAAGCCCTCTAATATGTTTGATAACGACTCGTTGGTTCAGCATATTTATTTAGAAAACGGCACGCCAGAAGGAATTGTTTTGTGGTACACGCTTGTTTCAATTCATGAAAAAAGTGACACACTTAAAGAGCTTCTTGCACACTTGAAGTGTGATATTTCTAAAGAGCCGCAAACATACGATATTCCAATTAAAGAAGATACCAGCCACGCTTTTGCGATTTACACATCATGTAAACTTTAACTATTAATTTAAAGGGAACTTATATGAATACTTTGACGCCAACCCAAGCGGTACAGTTAGCTAACCTTGCTTATAAAGCAAAAAGCATTAAAACCACTAACTTACTTCATCGTTCACTTCATGCATCTTTGCGCGACAATTTTAACTTTTCAGTTAACCCTGGCGCAGTACAAGGTGTAACAGGCGGTTTTTTCTCCCATTTGTTTAATTTAAGTACGGGTTTTGCTTTAGTAGGGCATGGGCTTGGCGATTATCAGGGTGATTCGGTTATAACAATTCGAGGTACTAACTCGCTAAGAGATGGCTTAACTGATGGCCATTTTGGTTTAAGTGGAGGCTCAAACGGCAGTATGGTGCATGCTGGGTTTAATAAAACCTTTTATAGTATGAAACCAGCGTTAAGAGAGTTTGTTGAAGCTAATATTAAAGATAAAGTAATCGAATGTATTCATTTAGTTGGCCACAGCTTAGGTGGTGCATTAGCGACGCTTTCTGCTGATTGGATTAGAGCTGAATATTCAATACCTGTAAAGCTATATACGTTTGGCTCACCGCGCGTTGGGCTTGAAAACTTCTCTCGGGCTGCGACATCAAGAATTGATAAAATTTACCGCTGTACTCATGGTGCAGACCCAGTTGCTAAGGTACCTTTGTGGCCGTTCTCGCATGCACCTTATAGCGGTCAAGAAATTCGCTTAGATAATGGGCAAGGTTTAAAAGGTGCTGCCCATACCCTCAATGGTACGCCTGGCTATATAAACACAGCCAATAGTAATAATTGGAACAACTTAACTATTCAAGCTAATCATTTTTTGAGTACCCCTGTACGTTTGAAGTTTGAAGATAGAAATCAAGCCTCTTTTACTTCCCACTGGGCTGATAAACTAGGGGCTGCGTTAGTCACACTTTTAAAAGATGCCGGCTATTACAGTGCAGTTGCTGCCCAAGCTGCTATTGGTACTGGGCTTACTTTTTACGATATGTTGGCGCGTACTTTAGATAAAATAGCGAAGGCTTCAGCCTCGTTTGCAACACAAACCTTAGGTTTACTAGGGCATATGTTAGTGTTTGCTGGCAAAGTAATTAGTAAAGCGGTGGAGCTTACATATAGCTTTATAAAATCGGTATTCGATTCAACCCTAGGTGCTCTATACCGAGCGGCGAGAGAGGGACTAAGCGGCTTAGATTAACTTTAATCTAGCCCTCAATCTTGCTCTAACAAAATAGCACCACTTTGGTTTTCGCCTAAGTGGTCGTTTTTGTTATAGATAGGGCATTTACTCATAGATAAACACCCACAGCCAATACATCCATCAACGCGATCGCGCAAACGCTGCATATACGCTATGCGCTCATCTAGCTGTGTTTGCCATTGCTTTGAAAGGGCTGACCAGTCTTTTTGTGTGGGTGTGCGCTGATCAGGTAATGTGGCTAGGGTGTGTTTAATTTCATCAAGCGTTATTCCCATGGCTTGTGCAGCTTTTATTACCGCTATACGGCGTAGTACGTCTTTTTTATAGCGGCGTTGATTGCCGCTATTGCGCCAACTACGTATTAGCCCTTTTGTTTCGTAAAAGTGCAGGGTTGATACTTTTACGCCGCTGCGCTTGGCGACATAACCAACCGTTAAGTTGGCCTCTGTTAGTTTTTTTTGATCTGTTTGCATTATTTTTAATTTCCGTTTGACCTCAATATAACTTGAGGTTTTAAGCTTCTTTCAACATTAAAAAAGGAGCTAACTAAATGCAACAAAAACTTGAGCGTAGCACGGTTATTATTTATTCAAGCGCACGTAAAAATGGCAATACACAGGCGCACGTTAACAGCTTTGCTGAGCAAAATAATGTGCGGGTAATATGCTTAGATGATTATAAAATTGCGCCATACTGCTACAGTAAAAACTATAAAAACGATGACTTTTACGCAGTATTTGAAGCACTTTTAACGTATGACCATTGGGTGTTTGCTTCACCCGTTTATTGGTACAGCACCACAGTACAAATGAAATTATTTATTGATAGAATAACCGATTATATGGACGATGAAGCATTAAAACCTAAACTTCGTAGTTTACGCAGTAAGCATTTTTCGGTGCTTTCTAATGCCTCATCAAGTGAAGCCCCCGCCTGTTTTATAGAGCAGTTTAAAAATACGTTTAGCTATTTAGGCATGCAGTTTATTAACCACAGCCATAAAAGTACCCAAAAGGTTGCTTAAATTGCAGCCTTTTTTGGTTGTCTCTGGTAGTTTAGTAATATGCTTAAAAAACAAAGGATAGTTTTATGAAATATTTACTATGGTTAGTGCTACTTTTTAGCCCTTTAATAAATGCAGCTGAGCAACCAATTAAAGGGTTTGGTAATTATTATGATGTACCCGAACACGATAAAATTAATAGCTCTACGGTATTTAAAATAGCATTTGATGTTGCCGATGGCGCTGAAAAAGGCACGCAAAATAATTCAATAAATTCGCTTGCGCGCTTTATCAACATGCATGTAGCGCATGGCGTAAAGCCTGAAAACATACAACTTGCATTAGTTGTGCACGGCAGCGCAAGTGTTGATGTATTAGCTAATAGCGAATATAAAAAGCGCTTTAGTGCCGGCAATAAAAACCAAGCCTTAATTAAGCAGTTACTTGCTAATAACACTAAAGTGTATGTATGCGGGCAATCGGCTACTCACTTTAAAGTAACGCCAGCGCTTTTAATTGATGGTGTAAAAATGTCGCTTTCAGCGATGACTGCTCACGCGCAACTTCAACAACTAGGTTATACGCTCAATCCATTTTAATGACTCAAATAATAAAAAATATACTTTGCTTTGGTGACTCAAATACATGGGGATTAAACCCTAAAACGGGTAAACGTTTTGATGAAAATACTCGATGGACATCACTGTTAAATAAAAACCTAGGGGCTGGTTTTAATGTGATAGAGGCTGGGCAGCCAAATCGTACTTTGGTAAATAATCCGCCGTTTGACGGTGTGCTGAGCGGTGTTAGTTACTTAAAACCTTATTTAGATGCGTATGAGCTTAATTTTATAATAATTGCATTGGGTACTAACGATCTAAAAAAACGTTTTGATTTAACGCCAAGCACAATTGCAAACGGGTTAAACGACTTAATTAATGCCATAAAAATGTATTATCAATCAAAGAGTAACCCTGTGCCTCAGGTTGTTGTTATTTGCCCTGCTAAAATAAGATTAACTGGACAATATGCTCGCATTTATAACGGCGCCGATGCCAAGCTAAAATCGCTGTTTAACGAATTTAAGAAAATAGCTGATAATCATAAATACGAATGTTTAAGTTTGAGTTCGATTGAGGTATCAGCTGAGGACGGTATTCATTTTAATGCAAAAGAGCATGTAGATATCAGTCACAAAATGGCAAATATAATAGGTCGGTTAACGGGTGGTGATTAAGTCTATCTGGCTGAATTTAATGAAATTCATGTAATTCCCCACTTCAATCGCGATATTACTATCTGGCAGGTAAAAAGGGCTGTTTAGTCTGATGGGTAGTCTCTTTTTTATCTTATGAAACGGGTCAAGCGTGCAATAGTAATAATGCTAATTATTGTACAGCGCTGCATCTACCTTGGAGTACGTTTTTTCAAATAATCATTTGTTTAGAAATCACGGAAGATGAATACCTTGATACACGTATTGCCCTCGCTCAGTTTAGAACCTTGGTTGAGTCTGGTTTTTATTTGTCGTTAGATGGCTTTGGTACCGATTACTCACATTTGAGAAATTTACAAAATTTGAGTTTTCATCAACTTAAAATCGACCGAACATTCGTTCAAGATATAGCGACTGAGGGTTTCAAAGCGTCGATGAACCCTAATATTATGGAGCTTGTATATAAATTTGATTACACCTGTGTGGCAGAGGGCATAGAAACCTTTGAACAAGGTGCTACATTAAAAACATCAGGTGCGCATTAACGGACAAGGTGGATGTATGGAAAGCCTGTGACGGCCGCTAAATCTAAAACGTTTTTATCTAAACTAAGTTTTTAGATCTTAAATACTACATTAAACGTAAAGTTATGATATTCATAAAATTAGGGCTAGATATGTTCAAATTAATAATAAGTGTGTTTGCATTTTTGCTGTTGAGTGCGTGTTCTGCTCAATACCCAAATCAGCAGGTAAAGGGTGAGCACTTTCCAAGTATTAGCGGCGAAAGCCTAGAAAAACAAAATGTCTCTATTCCTAATGATTTTAAAGCAGCTAAAACACTTTTACTCCTTGGCTACAAGCAAGATAGCCAGTTTGATATAGACCGCTGGTTAATAGGGTTAGACATGGCTGGGGTGTCGATTCCTACCTACGAGCTACCTACTATCGCCGGTATGGCACCGCGTATGTTTAGCACATTTATAGACAATGGGATGCGCAAAGGTATTCCTAAAGAGTTATGGGGTGGGGTGATCACTATTTACAAAGATGGTGACGCTGTTCAAAAATTCACAGGCAATGAAAGCCCAAACAACTCGCGTGTAGTACTTATAAATAGCAGTGGCGAAATTTTATATTTTTACGACCGTGGTTTTTCGGTAGATGCACTTAATAAGTTAAAGGAAAATATAAAGTAAGGGTAGTTTAAGAGCTTCGACATAGGTTCTATCTATATAAATATTTTTTGACTTCATTATAGACTCGCTAAACGCTAATTAACGTTGCATGTATTAAGAAATATTATAAGTACAGCCCAGTTAAACATACTGATTAGATGTATGGATATTAACGGGTTAGGATGCTATTTTATTTGTAACGTTATGTTATGTAATAGTTTAATCTAATAGTGTTAGTGAAAAACATGCAGTTTCTCATACCAAAATCGCATTGTAACTTTGGAGTAATTTCGGTAATGTAGTTTAAACATTTCAAGGATGAGATTTATGTCGCAGCAGGCTATTTTTGTAAAAACCACATTCCAATCATCTTTTCACAGTGAAAGTTACACAACCATTCTAAAAACTATACAGGCGCTTTTTGGCGACATCAAAATGGACGATACTTTGCCCAAAGCTGAACAGCGTAGCCAGTATTATTTATTTTTAATTGATGGTTCTAAAAACAATTGGCATGACCTGATACCTGCTGATTTAATATGCCTTGCCAAACAACACTGTATTGTTATTTTTAACGTAGACAAAGACAGTGTTTGTGAAAAAAACTTATTGCTAAATCATATAAATGGTGTGTTTTATAAATCAGACGAACCTGAAGATATTTTTAAAGGATTAGTAAGGGTAAGTGCCGGAGAGCTTTGGTTTACTCGTAAGGTCATTTCTCAAGCATTTAACGATATACTCGCTGTGACGACTTCATTTAGTAGCTTAAAAGATAAGGTAGAGCGTAAGCAAGATGATTACGCTCATTTAACTAAGCGTGAAAAGTCGGTTATTCACTTAATTGCACAAGGAGCGAGCAATAATATTATTGCTGATAAGCTTAATATTAGCGATCACACTGTAAAAACTCACTTGTACAGCGCGTTTAAAAAAACCAACTCTCGTAATCGAATTGAATTAGCTAACTGGGCTCAGCGTTACATATCGGTCTTACTACCGTTGGTTAAATAATTTAGTATTCCTGAGGTGCCCTTAAGCCCGGCTTTGCTGGGCTTTTTGTGTTTTATGATAGGTGGAATAAGCTATTAGAGTGTATTTTGAATAGATAACTAGGCTTTTTTATACGGGTGGGTTTTAAGCCAGTGCTCGGCGATTTGTTCGCGCGTGGCAAACCATACCTGCTCATGCGCGCTGGCATATTCAAAAAACCTTGCTAATGCTTTTATTCTTCCTGGTCTGCCAATTAAGCGACAATGTAAACCTATCGACATCATTTTTGGGGCGTTTTCGCCTTGTGGGTCACCTTCTTCATAAAGCGTATCAAAGGCATCTTTCAAATAATTATAAAACTGATCGCCGGCGTTAAAACCTTGCACAGCTGCAAAGCGCATATCATTTACATCAAGGGTGTAAGGTACTATTAATTGTGGTTTACCTTCTTTAATACTGTAAAAGGGTAAGTCGTCGCTGTAATCGTCGGCATCATATAAAAATGTGCCATTTTCTACCACAAGGGCTGCTGTGTTGGGGCTTGTACGCCCGGTGTACCAGCCTGTGGGCTTTTTACCAGTAAGCGTTTGAATGATCTCAATGGCTTTTTGCATGTGCTCGCGCTCGGTTTGCTTATCTATATGTTGATAATTAATCCAGCGTAGGCCATGGCTTGCTATTTCGTGCCCTGCATCAACAAAAGCTTTAGCTACATCGGGGTGGCGCTCAAGCGCCATCGCCACGGCAAAAATGGTGACCGGTATATCGTATTTTTTAAAGAGTTTAAGTAAACGCCATACACCTGCTCGCGAGCCATATTCGTAAATAGACTCCATGCTAATATGGCGGTCTTCTACATGTGGAGCGCTGACTATTTCAGATAAAAATGTTTCGGCCGCTGCATCACCATGTAATACACAGTTTTCGCCGCCTTCTTCGTAATTTAATACCACTTGCACAGCAATGCGGGCTTTATTGGGCCAATTTGCATGGGGCACCTGTGATCCATAACCAACTAAATCGCGCGGGTAGTGTTTAAATTGCTCGCTCATGTTATTGCTCCTTTTTAAGCGTTGTGAGCCAAGAGCCTAGCGTTTCGCGCTCTGCATCAGTCATTTTGGTCATATTTGCCAATGGCATGTCTTTGGTTATAACCGCGCGGGTATGAATAAGCGTGCTGGCTTTTTTTACATCAGCAAGTGAGTCGAGCTTAAAGCCAAGCGGCGCTGTTTGAAAAAGTTTTGATGTAGGTGTGTCACTGTGGCACTGTGTACAGTGCTTGCTGATTATATCCCACGCTTGAGTGTCGGTAATGCTTGCTTGTAAAGGTGCGTTTTCGCCTGCATTTGTTGAGCTGCTAGGCCACGGAGCTATAGCCAGCATTAGGGCAAAAAAGGCGGCAATACCACTTATAAGTACCGAAGGTTTATTAATACCTTGGTGCTTTAAGTTAAAGTAATGGCGTATCCACATGCCAATACCAAATAGCGCAATTAATATAAGCCAGCCAAAGCTGTGGCTGTAGGTATAAGGAAAGTGGTTGCTCAGCATAATAAATACCACAGGTAACGTAGCGTAGTTATTATGAATAGAGCACAGCTTTGCTTTTAAACCTGGTGCTGAATCAGGAATACGGCCAGCTTCTACTTCGCTTACCATGTAGCGTTGCCCTGGCATAATAATGTGGTACACATTGCCAACCATACACGTACCAATAAGCGCACCTACATGAATATATACAGCGCGGTCACTAAATAGCTGGTCAACCCCGTAAGTCCAAAGGGCCAATATGCCAATAACCACAGCAATAAACGCTTTACCGTTTTCAACGAGCGGGGTTTTGCACAATAATCGATAAACACCATACCCTAAGCTAATAAAGCCAAGCGACGCGCCAATAGCGGCAAATTTACTTAGCTCACTTTTACTGTTATCGATTAGGTAAACATCGGCGCCAACATAATAAAGTAGGCTAAATAATAAAATACCGGTGATCCACGTTGTGTAGGCTTCCCATTTAAACCAGTGCAGGGTATGCGGCATTTCTTCAGGGCCATTTTGATACTTAGCCACTTCGTAAAAGCCACCGCCGTGCACGGCCCATAAATCGCCTTTTATGCCTTTGTCTTGTTTCCACTGTGGCGGAGTTTGTAAGTTATTATCAAGCCATGCAAAATAAAACGACGCCCCAATCCATGCTATGCCCGCAATCACATGAAAATAACGCAGGACTAAATGGGCAAGCTCAAATAAATAGTTTTCCATTAGGTTAAGCCTCTTCTAATTGCGGTGAATGGGTTGTTGAAAACTGCTCTTTTGCATCGCGCTTATACACGCTTTTACCCATGATGTAGGTTTGTTCTATGCAGCGATCATCGCCTAGCATCATCATGGCAAAAAGTTGCTCATGCAGGGTTTTTGCATGGCCAATTCTGAATTTTAAAAATGAGGTAGCCGCATAGTCCATTACTATAAAGTCGGCTTCACAGCCAATAGCAAAGTTACCTATAGTGCCTTCTAAATCAAGCGCCCGTGCACCACCTAAAGTAGCGAGATACATGCCTTTAAATGCTGAAAACTTTTGACCTTGTAATTGCTGGATTTTGTAAGCTTCGTTACCTGTTTGTAGCATAGAAAAACTTGTGCCTGCGCCTACATCGGTACCCATACCCACGTTTATTCCGTGCTCTTCACATCTCTTTAAATTTAATAAGCCAGAGCCTAAAAATAAGTTAGAGGTAGGGCAGTGCGATATGGCCGCGCCCTGATCTGCAAGGCAGCAAAGCTCACGTTCAGATAAATGAATACTATGGGCAAATACCGAGCGTTTACGCACCATTTTAGCTTGCTCGTAAACGCCAAGGTAATCTTCTGCTTCTGGGAATAATCCTTTTACCCATTCGCACTCGTCTTTGTTTTCAGATAAGTGTGTATGCAGGTAGGTGTCGGGGTATTCTTCTAATAATTGAGTACATTTTTGTAGTTGTTCAGGGGTTGATGTAGGCGCAAAACGTGGCGTTACCGCATAGCTTAACCTATCAACATTGTGCCATTTTTCTATCAGTGCTTTTGATTGATCGTAACTGGTTTGCGCGCAATCTGATAAGTCATCTGGGCAGTTTCTGTCCATCATAACCTTACCGGCAATCATACGTAAATTACGTTTTTGAGATTCGTTAAAAAACGCATCTACCGATTGCGGGTGCACAGTACCAAATACCAATGCGGTAGTGGTGCCGTTTCTAAGTAGCTCATCTAAAAAGCGATTAGATATATCTTTTGAATAATGCTCACAGGTAAACTTTTTTTCGGTTGGAAAGGCATATTCGGTGAGCCAGCTTAAAAGCTGCTCGCCATACGCGCCGACCATTTCGGTTTGCGGCAAATGTATGTGCGTGTCTATCATGCCGGGCATAACCAATTTGCCATCGTGGCGAATAATAGTGGCTGATTTATCTAAGCTTGGCAGTATGTCTTGCTCGTAACCAAGCTTAACGACTTTGCCGTTTTGAATAACCAATGCGCCTTTTTCAAAATAGCGATGGGCGCTTTCGCCTGCTATGGCGGGGTCGTCAACAAAGTCGAGTATGTTGGCACAAATTACGGTTATTTTATTATTGTTGTGGGTGCTCATAATTAGCTGCCTCTGTACGTTGAGTAGCCAAATGGGCTAAGCAATAACGGAATATGATGGTGTTTTTTATCTTGCAATCTAAAGGTAATTTGCGCCTCAGGGTAAAACGCGGGGGTAGGTTGATTTTTATAGTAACTATCTAAATCAAATACCAACTTATAGGTTGCAAATTCAACGTCTGTATTTAGCCAGTCGGTAATACGCCCGTCGCTATTTGTTTTACCTTGAGCAATTAATTGCCACTTGTTATTAGTGAGTAAAAACAATTGTACAGCTACATCGGCTGCAGGTTTACCAGTGCTGGTATCGAGAATATGGGTAGTGATAGGGCTTTTATTCATACTTTTATTCATATCAGGGACTCCAATCTTATTTTTGTTATTTTGGCTTGTTCGCCCGCGGCTATATTAAGCTCTGTGCTGCGGGTGTTGTGTATACGCTGCTCAATAAGTTCAAGCATTTGCTCAGCACTTTTGCCGCTGGCACACACAATAAATATAAAGCCAAATTTACTGAGGTATTCTTTATTTAGCGCAATCATTTTTTTAAGGGTTTGCTCGTTTGCTTTGCTCATTCCTGATTGTTCGTGCCCCGCTTTTTGCGCTGTAGCGGCGTACTTTTTACTTAATGTTGATAAATCGCCAATTTGCGGGTGGCCTTCAAAAGCGGCTAAATAATCGCTCTCACCTAGGCTATCCCATACGCTTTGAGCGCTCTGAAATAGGTGCTCTTTATTTTCAAATGGCATGGTATTTAGCATACCGCTTACCCAGTTAGGGGCGGCGCAACAGTGCTCTAAAGCTTGATGCGCTTGCGCTTCATTTAGGTTATTAATTTTTAAGCGACTCATGCATTTACTTCCTCTTGCGCGGTGCTAATTAAGGCATTTTTAAGTGCACGCCATTGCACACCTTGGCGTTTAGGCGCATGGGCTTGCATAGCCTGATAAAGACCAATTAACTGCCCACTAATCGAAATAGCCACTTCCATAGGGAGCTTGCCCGTTACATTTTCAAGCCCGACAGGGCAGACCATTTGCTTTATTTGCTCGGTGGTAAAATCGCGATGAGCTAAGCGCTGCTTAAAGCGTTTTGCTTTGGTATCTGAGCCAATAACGCCAAGCCAATTGGCATCGGTGCGTTTAATAATGGCTTGTGTAAGTGCAAAGTCGAGCTGGTGGTTATGGGTGAGTATTAAGTAATTATTAGCTTTGGGCGCGAGTTTAACTTGCTCTGTTGGCTCTTCATCAACCACTTTTACTACGTTATTAGGAATGTCCTGTGGGAATACATCGGCGCGGCTATCTATCCAACGTATACGCATAGGCAGCTGTGCCAATATACCAATAAGCGCTTGTGCTACATGGCCTGCGCCATAAATGTCGAGGGTAAAGCGCTCGCATTGCATGCACTCAAGCATCACGGTGGCAGCTCCCCCGCAGCACTGGCCTAAATTTGCGCCTAGGTTAAATTGCTCTATCACTTGTGTGGCCTCACCTTTGGCAAGCAGTTCGCGGGCTTTTTCTATTACTACGTATTCAAGGTGACCACCGCCAAGGGTGTCGTAAATATGTTCGCCACTTATTACCATTTTAGAGCCTGTGCCCCGTGGGGTTGAGCCATTGGTTCCAAGCACAGTCGCAATAACATAGTTAGTGCCGCTCTGCTCGTGCTCGTTTATAGCTTGCGCCCAATTTTGAGTATGAAAACCCTGAAACGACTCATTTAAATTAGCCATGTTGATGCTCCTTAAACCAGCTAGCGGTTTGCTCAATTGCATTTAATACACGCTCAGGCGTAGCAGGCGTATCAAGTGGGGCGGTGTATTTGTAATCGGCCACACTGCTGATGGCATTACGAATAGCACTCCACACACTAAAGGCCAGCATAAACGGCGGCTCGCCTACGGCTTTTGATCTAAACACGGTGGTCTCTGGGTTGGCCGAGTTATATAAATTGACGTTAAATTCGGCAGGTGTATCGCCAATAGCCGGAATTTTATAGTTAGCAGGGCCAAAGCTTGCAAGCTGGCCTTTATCATTCCATTGTAAGTCTTCGGTGGTAAGCCAGCCCATACCTTGCACAAAGGCACCTTCAATTTGCCCAATATCAAGTGCTGGGTTAATTGAGCTGCCCACATCGTGCAGAATATCAACACGCGTTACGGTGTTTTCACCTGTCAGCGTATCTACTTCTACTTCACTAAGTGCTACGCCGTGAGCGTAGTAAAAAAATGGCCGGCCTTCGCCTTTGGCTCTATCGTAATGAATTTTAGGCGTGGCGTAATAACCCGTTGATGAAAGCGATATACGATTCATGTAAGCAAGGTTTGCAAGTTCGCTAAAGCTAATTTCGCCTTTACTAAAGGTAATGAGATTATCTTTAAATACAATACTTTGGCTGTCTACCTCAAAGTGCTCACTTATAAAATTTATTAAACGCTCTTTTATGGTGTTTACCGCGTTTAGCGCCGCCATGCCATTTAAGTCGGTACCGCTTGAAGCCGCTGTTGGCGAGGTGTTTGGTACTTTGTCGGTACGGGTAGCGCTTATGCTTACTGCGTCAAAATCAACGCCAAACCCATGGGCTACAATTTGCGCTATTTTAGTGTTTAAGCCTTGGCCCATTTCGGTGCCGCCATGGTTTAAATGAATTGAACCATCACTATATACATGCACTAACGCACCTGCTTGGTTTAAGTGCTGTACCGTAAACGATATACCGTATTTTACCGGCGTCATCGCAAGGCCTTTTTTGATAATAGGCGATGTGGTATTAAAGGCTTTAATAGCCTCTTTTCGCGCCCAGTAATCCCCCGACTCTTCAAGCTGGGTTATCATATCCTTTAAAATATGCTGCTCTACGGTTTGATGATACGGCGTGGTATCGCGGCCTTTTTTGTATAAATTAAGTTTTCGGATCTCAAGCGGATCTTTACCTAACTTAGCGGCTATGTCGTCCATTATTAGCTCGCCCATGATCATGCCTTGCGGGCCACCAAATCCTCTAAAGGCGGTGTGGCTTACGGTGTTTACTTTACAGCGATTCCCTTTAATGGTGGCAGTTGGGTAGTAATACGCGTTATCTGCATGAAACATTGCACGGTCTACAATGGCATCAGATAAATCAGGCGAATAACCACAAAATCCATTTACGGTTACATCAGCGCCTTCAATTAGGCCATTTTCGTCAAACCCTACATGGTACTGGTTATAAAATGGGTGGCGTTTACCGGTAAGTTTAAAGTCGTCGCTGCGGGCTAGGCGCATTTTCACTGCACAGCCAAGGTAATAAACCGCAAGCGCTGCAAGGCAAGCCCACGGTGCGCCTTGGGTTTCTTTACCGCCAAAAGCACCGCCCATACGGCGGGTTTCTACGTTAACAAAGCTAAATGGCTTTTTTAAAATTTTAGCAACTAAGTGCTGCACCTCTGTAGGGTGTTGCGTAGAGCACTGAACATGAATCCCGCCGTCGTTATCGGGCTGAGCGAGTGCTATTTGTCCCTCAAGGTAAAAATGTTCTTGCCCGCCTATGTGTATTTCACCTTTAAGCTGGTGGGCTGCATTGTTGATGGCTTGCTCGCTATTACCACGGTTGAGTGAATGGGGCGGCCTTACCCAATGTTCTTTTTTTATGGCTTCTTTAATATCAAGTATGGGTGTGGTTTGCTCGCACTCTATAATCACTAAGCGAGCAGCGCGGCGCGCAATGGCGTAGCTGTCGGCAACGACTACCAGCACAGGTTGCCCGTGGTATTGAATTTCATGGTTAGTAAGCAGTACATCACCTGGAAATACTGGGCCAATATCAAGCTTACCGGGTACATCATCGGCCGATAAAATACGTTTAACACCTACCACTTCAAGCGCTTTACTTGTATCAATTGATTTAATAAAGCCGCTAGTAATAGGCGCAAGCACAGGGTAGGCGTGTAAGCAGCCATGGGGCTCTGGGTTATCGTCGGCGTAGTTTGCATTGCCACATACTTGTTTTATTGCACTTTCGTGGTATTTAGATTGCCCAACGCTTCCGCCTTGGGCTTTTAGTTTATCCATTTCAAAGTGACGCATGTGAGATCCTCGTAATGGCAATGTTGTTATTATTTTTATTGCTGCTTGGCTGCGTACCGCAAAACTCAATACCAATACGCTGCAGCAAGTTTTTGCTTACCGTAGTGCGGTAATGTGCGCTGCTGCGTACATCGCTCATGGGTGCAAAGTCATCATTTATAGCATTAGCGGCATCTATAAACGTGCTTACTTGTAAGGGCTGAGCATTAAGCTTTTGCTCTATATGCGCGGCGCGTTTGGGTATGGCAGCCATACCGCCCATGGCGCAGCGGGCATTACTAATTAAACCTTGTGTTTGCTCAATAGCCAGTACTAAACACACGGTAGATATATCGTCTTCAAAGCGTTTTGAAATTTTATGACACGCAAGCTTTAACGAATCTGGGCGTTTTGGCACTGTAATTTTGCTAATGACTTCGTCGCTTTTAATGACTGTTTTTTTGTAATCAACAAAGTAGTCGGCCACGTTTATAGTGCGTGTGCCTGCTGCGCTTAATAAGTCCATAGTGGCATTAAGTGCAATAAGTAAAGGGGCCGGATCGCCAATAGGAGAGGCATTTCCTATGCTGCCACCTAAGGTGCCACTGTTACGTACTTGGTTAGAGCCAAGGCGTTCAAACAGCTCCTTAGACTCAGGGTAGTAATTGTAAAAAGCGTCTACAAACTGGCTGTAAGGGAGTGCTGCACCAATATGTAGCTCGCCGTTGTTATCGCTTAATGTGCATAGCTCTTTAGCTTGGCTGAGGGATATTATTACATCGGGCAGTAGCATATTTTGGCTAAGCTCAATGGCAAAGTCGGTGCCACCAGCAACCAAGTGTGCATGGGGGTAAAGCGCTTTTAGTTCAACAAGCTGCTTAGCATTTTGTGGCAAGTAGAATTTGCGAGGGCCATTTTTTAAAAATGGAACATCGTCATCATATTGCGTATTAAGTGAGGCTTTAAACTGAGCTGCCATGGCTGAGTAAGGCTCATTTTTGCGCTCATAGCTGTAGGCTTTTTCTACCGCGAGTAAAATAGGGCTGTAACCAGTACAACGGCACAAGTTACCACCTAAAGCATGAATAGCGGCTTTTTTACCTGGGTAACTCGGGTTATTAATATAAAGCGCCAACATGCTCATTATTATACCTGGGGTACAAAAACCGCATTGCGAACCATGGCACTCTACTAATGCGCGTTGTACTGGGTGTAAGTCTTCAAGAGTTGGGTAAAGCCCAGCAGTTACAGCCTCTACGGTTACTATATGCTTTGCGTGTGCATTGCCTAATAAAAGCAAGCAGCTGTTCATGGTTTGGTAGTGCCAAACTGCGTTACCGTTTGTATTTTTTTTTTCTTCGCCGACTAAAACTGTGCACGCGCCGCAATCGCCTGTAGCACACCCTTCTTTGGTGCCCACTTTCCCTTTTTTGGTGCGTAGCCAGTCCAAAATGGTGAGACTTGGCGAGCATTCTTCTACTTCTATTGGCGTGTCATTTAATAAAAACTGAATCACACAGACCCCCTTATTTTTTATAAAGCCCTGATATGTAAAGGCTTGGCGTATATTTTTTCTTGTTGTTTGCGCACGGGTAAGAAAAATACTTTTTCATCTTGGTAAGTTTATTGCAGTTACCATGCCATTGTTGACCGTTTGGTCAGCTAGTTTTCTAGGCTAGCTTATTTAACCAACAAGCACAAAAAAGGTTTAAATAATGGACAATAAATACCGCCTTACTATGCAGGGAATGACAAAGCACTACCCCGGATGTATAGCCAACGACGGCGTAACAATAAAAATAAAACACGGTGAGGTGCATGCCCTGCTAGGTGAAAACGGCGCGGGTAAAAGTACGTTAATGAAAATGCTTTACGGTGTGGTTAAACCTGACCAAGGGGACATGTTTTTTAATGGCCGAGTAATGAACATAAAAGAACCGGCCGATGCCCGCGAATTAGGCATAGGTATGGTGTTTCAACATTTCTCGTTATTTGAAACCTTAACTGTTTCGCAAAATATCGCATTAGCACTGGGCGATTTAGCAGGACACAGTAGTTCGCTTGCTAGCAGAATTAGTAAAACATCGGCTAGGTACGGCATGCCGCTTGACCCGCATAGGTTGGTGTCGACGCTTTCAACAGGCGAGCGGCAGCGGGTAGAAATAATAAGGTGCTTATTATTAGATATTCAGTTACTTATTTTAGACGAACCCACCTCAGTACTCACCCCTCAAGAAGTTGATGCTTTATTTACAACATTAAAATCATTCAAAAAAGAAGGCTGCTCGGTACTCTTTATTAGCCATAAGTTGCATGAAGTTATTGAGCTGTGCGACAGCGCGACTATTTTACGCGGCGGCAAAGTGAGTGGGCATTGCATTCCTAAAAACGAAACGAGCGAATCTATAGCGCGCTTAATGGTAGGCGACAGTACGCCAATAAGTAACCAAACGCGCAGAGCGAAAGGCACAGGCGACTTTTTAACAGTCAATAATTTATCAACCAATGCGCAGGCACTATTCGACACGCCACTTAAAAATATTAACTTTGCCGTACAGCAAGGCGAAATAGTGGGTATTGCAGGCGTTGCTGGTAACGGGCAAGAAGAGCTATTAAAAGCGCTCTCGGGTGAGGAAATACAAGAAAACAGTAGCGCTATAAAATTTAAAAATACCGTAGTTGATACTTTATGCCCATTAAAAAGGCGCAGGCTCGGGCTTGCCTGTGTACCAGAGGACAGGCTAGGGCGCGGCGCAGTACCCGATATGGACTTAGCTCAAAACGCACTACTTACTAGTTTTGATAGTGGTTTAGTTAAAAATGGCTTTTTAGTAAAACAAAAAATTAGCCAACTCGCCGATAAAATTATTAAAAAATACAAAGTAAAAACCCCAAGTAACCGTACGCATGCACTCAGCCTTTCTGGTGGTAACTTACAAAAATTTATTATTGGCCGAGAGGTCGAGCAAAACCCACAACTGTTAGTAATGTCGCACCCAACATGGGGGGTAGATATTGGCGCGCAAGTAGCCATTCACGAAGCTATTTTAACGCTGCGCGACGAAGGCTGTGCGGTGCTGGTTATTTCAGAAGACTTAGACGAGCTCTATAAAATTTGTGACCGAATTGGCGCAATTTGCGATGGCAAACTCTCTCCTATTTTAGATACCGACTGTGTACCGCTTGTGCAATTAGGGCAGTGGATGGCGGGTGATTTTAATCACGACCTTAAAGCTAATACTGCAAAAATAAAACCGCAAGGAGCGCTAGCATGATAAAGCTTGAACCTCGCGTAGAGCGCTCAAACACATGGAGCTATTTCTCTCCTGTTTTAGCCATATTGCTCACATTAATAACAGGTTATGTGGTGTTTGCCATACTCGGGCACGATCCGCTTAATGCCTTATATACGTTACTCGTAGCGCCTATTGCTGATTGGTACGGCGTTACAGAGTTATTAGTTATGACCATCCCTATTTTGCTATGCGCCTATGGCTTAGCGCTTTGTTATAGAGCATCGGTTTGGAATATAGGCGCCGAAGGGCAGCTACTTATTGGCGGTGTATGCGCCAGTACCGTAGCTGTTAACTTTGTTGATTCTACAAGTGCATTTGCATTACCGCTTACATTACTTGCGGGTATTGCCGGTGGCATGTTGTGGGCAGGCCTTGCTGCATTTATGAAATTACGTTTAAACACTAACGAAATTTTAGTCACCATTATGCTCAATTACATTGCCGTTAATGTGTTGCTGTGGGCAGTGCATGGGCCATTAAAAGACCCTCACGGTTATAACTTTCCTGAAAGCGCGCTCTTTGGCGATAGCACTTTACTGCCTGTGATTTTTGACGGCACTCGGCTTCACTTAGGGCTGGCTTTTGCGCTATTAGCGCTATGTGCAACATGGGTGTTTATTAGTAAAACCTTTGTGGGTTTTCAAATTCAAGTACTCGGGCTTGATGCGTCTGCTGCCAAAATGGCGGGCTATAAACGCGCGCTTTTAATTGCTGGTGTATTAGTGATTAGTGGCGGGTTAGCAGGGCTTGCGGGAGCTGGTGAAGTGGCTGGGCCTATTGGGCAATTAGTGCCGCAAATATCACCCGGATATGGTTACGCTGCGATTATTGTAGCCTTTTTAGGGCGTTTGCATCCTCTGGGTATTACCTTGGCAGGGCTGTTAATGGGACTTATTTATATGGGCGGCGAAATGGCGCAGATAAACATAGGTTTGCCCAATGCGATTACCGGTATTTTTCAGGGTTTGATGCTGTTTTATTTACTCTCGTGCGATGTGCTTATTGGTTATCGCATTAAATTATCGCTGCCATTTAAACAACAAAAAACGCAGCTAACCCCCATTGCACAGGAGTCATAAAAATGGATTTAGAGGTTATTACTAATATTTTATACGCCACCATTAGAACCGGCACGCCTTTATTGCTGGTGGCACTAGGTGAAATGGTATGCGAGAAAAGCGGCACGCTAAACCTTGGTCAAGAGGGCATGATGCTGTTAGGCGCGGTGGCAGGGTTTATAACCATGTACCAATGCGACAACCTATTTTTAGGCTTTAGTGTGGCTGCACTTGTGGGGGTTATGGCGTCGTTAGTATTTGCGTTTGTAGCACTTAATTTAAATGCCAGCCAAGTGGCAGCAGGATTGGCGCTCACTATTTTTGGTACGGGTTTGTCGGCTTTTTTAGGCGCCGACTATGAGGGAAAAACCATTAATGCTTTACCTACTTTAGCAATTGCTGGGTTTGAGCATATTCCGGTACTGGGCAAAGCGCTATTTTCGCAAGATGCCATTGTGTATTTAAGTTGGGCGTTAGTGCTAGGTGCTTATTTATTTTTTAAACATCACCGAGCAGGTCTTGCGGTACGTGCTATAGGCGAAAACCCAGGTGTTGGTAATAACTTAGGTTTACCTGTTATGCGTACTCGTTATTTAGCGGTGATGTTTGGCGGCGCATTAGCAGGTATTGCAGGGGCGTATTTGTCGCTTGCTTACACACCGCTTTGGACACAAAACATGACATCAGGACGTGGCTGGATAGCGCTGGCTTTAGTGGTTTTTGCAAGCTGGCGAATTGAGCGGGTAATGCTCGGCGCTTATTTATTTGGTTTTGCCAGCATTATGCACTTAGTGGCACAGGCATTTGGCTTAGCGGTTGATTCTAATTTACTGGCCATGCTGCCTTATGGGGCAACGCTTATTGTACTAATTATGCTAAGTAAAAATAAACAAAAGTTAAAAATGTACGAACCCATGTGGCTAGGGAAACCGTGGCACAAAGGGCATTAAAATTTTAAATAAAGAGTAAAAGTAAGCCTTCAACAGGATATTAAAAATACAACACGGAGAATAACAATGAAAAAACTAATAACAGCGCTTGGCGTAGCACTTAGCTTAGGGTTAAGCGCTACTGCACTTGCAAAAGACAGCGTAAAAGTAGGGTTTGTATATGTAAGCCCCATTGGCGAAGCCGGTTGGACGTACACACACGATGTAAGCCGCCACTACCTAGAAGAAAAATTTGGCGAAAAAATAGAAACCACCTTTGTAGAAAGCGTTCCTGAGGGCGCCGATGCAGAGCGAGTTATTACACAATTAGCTAAAAGCGGGCACGATTTAATATTTACCACCTCATTTGGCTACATGAACCCGACCATTAAAGTGGCTAAGCGTTTTCCTAATGTAAAATTTGAACATGCAACAGGTTATAAACGCGCTAAAAATGTAGGCACTTACTTTGACCGTATTTACGAAGGACGTTACTTAACCGGTGTTATTGCTGGGCACATGAGTAAGTCTGACAGCATTGGCTACATTGCTGCATTTCCTATCCCAGAAGTAATACGTGGTATTAACGCGTTTACTCTAGGCCTGCGCTCAGTAAAGCCTGATGCTCAAGTAAAAGTAGTGTGGGTTAATAGCTGGTTCGATCCTGGTAAAGAGCGCGAAGCTGCCGACAGCTTAATCGACCAAGGTGTTGATATTATTACCCAACACACCGACTCGCCTGCACCACTGCAAGCCGCAGAAGCCGCCGGAATATACGCCATTGGTTACCACTCAGATATGAGCGGCTATGGTAAAAAAGCGCACCTTACAGCGCCTGTGCACCATTGGGATGAGTTTTATGCCGAACGTGTACAGCAAGTGCTTGACGACAAGTGGCAATCACAAGATGTATGGAAAGGCATAGACGCCGGTATGACGCGTTTAGCGCCACTGAGTAAAGATATTCCTGCCAATGTAGTCGCTGAAATAGACGCACTGAGTGCAAAAATTGCTAATGGCGAGTTTCATCCATTTGCTGGGCCAATAAAAAATCAGCAAGGTGAGCTGGTTACTAAAGCGGGTCAAACAATCGATGATAAAACTTTGCTAGGTATGGACTTTTACGTTGAAGGCGTAGAAGGGCAGCTTAAATAAACGCAAACGTATTTGAATTAAAATAGGGCAAGGCGTTAATACCTTGCCCAAATTTGAGCGCTAAAAGGATATTGACCATGTCAAACCAAGAAGCTATTTCAGAAGACATAATTTACGCAGTAGATGATAAACCAGGGCTAACTGAATCATTTTTTGCCGCACTACAACATGTGCTAGCAAGTTTTGTTGGCATTATTACACCCACACTTATTATTGGCGGGGTGCTGGGGCTTGGCAGTGAAATACCGTACTTAATAAGTATGGCGTTGTTTGTATCGGGTGTTGGTACGTTTATACAAGCGCGCAGAGTTGGGCCTGTTGGTTCTGGGCTTATATGTGTGCAAGGCACAAGCTTTGCTTTTTTAGGTACTATTTTAGCCACGGGCTTTACGGTTAAGGCCACCGGAGGCAGTAACGATGAGGTACTGGCAACTATTTTTGCAGTGTGTTTTTTGGCGGCCTGTGTAGAGATATTTATTAGTTTTTTTATAGAAAAACTCGGCAAAGTAATTAAGCCTGTTGTTACCGGCGTGGTTATTACCACTATAGGCGTTTACCTCATTAAAGTAGGTATGACTGATATAGGCGGCGGGCAATGGTTATTAACTAACATGCCTGAAAAGTTCGCTTCAGCAAGTAACTTAATTGTGGGCTTTTCGGTGGTCGCGCTAGTGGTATTACTTAACGCCAGTAAAAACCAATGGGTAAGGCTAACTGCGGTGGTTGCAGCAATGATAGTAGGTTGGGTGCTGGCCGTTATATTAGGAATAGCTAAATTTGAGGTGGGCGAATTTGATTTAATCGCCATGCCAATACCTTTTAAATATGGTTTTAGTGTAGATTTTGGTGCCATGATTGCTTTTGGCTTTTTATACCTTATTACAGCCATAGAATCGACCGGCGACATAACTGCTAACTGTGCGGTGTCTAAATTACCCGTTAAAGGTGCCAGTTATTTAGCACGTATACGCGGCGGTATTTTAGGTGACGGTGTAAATTCAATGATTGCAGCTGCGTTTAATACCTTTCCTAATACTACTTTTAGCCAAAATAACGGCGTAATTCAGTTAACCGGTGTAGCAAGTAGGTACATAGGCCTGTGGATTGGTGCAATACTCATTATTTTAGGGTTGTTTCCGGTTATTGGTGCTGTGCTTCAAAACATACCAAAACCAGTATTAGGCGGCGCAACGCTTGTGATGTTTGGCACAGTGGCCGCAGCAGGGGTGAAAATACTGGCCAGTGAAAAAATTAATCGCCGTAGCTTACTTATTATTGCAGTGAGTTTAGGTATGGGATTAGGTGTAAGCTTTGTACCTGAAATGTTTTTAAATGCGCCAAAACTTGTTACCGCCATATTTGGAAGTGCAGTAACAGTATCAGGGTTAACTGCAATTATTATGACCTTGGTATTACCTGAAAATTACTCAGCAAGTACAGATCATCTTAACTAAACTAATAAAAATCATAAAAGGGATTAACAATGAAAAATAAAACAATAAAAAAATTAGCATTAGTAACTGCCATTGCAATGTGCTCAACGGGCGTGTCGGCAAAAGAGCTTTGGTCGGATTTTAGTATTACCGCAATGACCGGAGCTGACTACCTAGAACCATTTTCTGGCGAGGAAGATGACAGAAGCGTAGTCACCATTGAGCACGCATCGGGCCATACTTGGGGGAGCACGTTCTTCTTTATGGATAGGTTGAGCAACCCTGATGAAGTGTACGGAGAGCTAAACATAAACCCAACACTGTATAAGCCAGAAGACAGCTTTGTAAAAGAGGTGTTTTTAGGGCTACAAACAGAATATGGCTCAGGCGATACCGATCAAAATAACTATTTATTAGGTGGTGGCGTATCGTTAGATGTACCTGGTTTTCAATACTTTAACGTGGCTTATTACCGCCGTTTTCAAGACGATATAGGCATAGAGCGTGAAGATAACAACCAAATAACGGTTACGTGGGGCTATAACAACGGTAACTTTAGATTCGATGGCTTTTTAGATATTGTTGATAGCACCGACACTATGTTTGGTAAAAGCGAAGGGGGTTTTAACTTTACCTCGCAACTTAAGTACAACATTGCCCCAATGCTTGGCATTGACACAGGCCGCCTAGATGTAGGTATTGAATATGTATTTTGGAAAAATAAGTTTGGTGTAGATGGTCAAACAGAGCACAACCCAAATTTAATGGTTAAGTGGCACTTTTAAATTTTAAGCGCTTCAGAATATGACTACATAAGGCTGCTATTTAATGCTGCCTTTTTTGTAATCGAGATAGTCTAACTACAAATCTACATAATTCCCTTACAATTGATCATTACACTATCTATAAATATTTATATCTGCTGTGACATATTGGAGCGAAAAAAATGAAAAACTTATGGATATTATGCTTTGCCATAGTGTGCGGGGTTTCGTTAGCTGGGTGTAATAACAACACAAGTGATACACAAAGCTCGGAATCCAATACGTTTAAATTAGTTAGTAACGTAATGAAAAATAACGGTACGTTACCTGTAGCCTATACCTGTGATGGCAATAGTGTTAACCCCCCTCTTAGATGGAGTGGGGCACCAAAAGGCACAAAGTATTATGCTCTTATAATGCATCACAATGCGCCCGATGGAGTACATTGGTATTGGAATGTTTATAATATTAATGCAAGCACTTCACACATAAATAGTGACCAAAATTTAGCTGATATTAAAGCAGAGCTTGGTAGCAACAGTGTTAATAATTTAAACCAGTATGCGCCGCCTTGTTCAAAAGGACCCGGTGAAAAACGCTATACGTATACTGTTTATGCATTATCGGATGCGATCAATTTTGCTAAAAACACTCAAGTAGATAGAGCAACCTTACTTAAAGCTATAAAAAATATTACCCTAGACTCAGCACAAATGACGGTAACTTACGAGAGAGCAGGCAGCCCACATAAGCCTGCACGTAAAAAGCCTAAAGTGTATGAAGGTATAAAAACACCCTTAAGTTTAGTTAATTCAACAGCCCCTGTTGCTTTAACCGCTTCACAATCTAGCCGCTGTAATACAATAAAAAGCTCGGTGAATGACGCTGGGTTTAATAAAAACGCTCGCGTGATTTGTGATAATGAGTATGCCTATGTCGTATCGAATACGTATCCCGAACACCCAGTGATGACAGGTATAACAGGTACTAATGAACAGGTGCCAGTTCCTGCAAAAAATTACGCCGCACCTATTAAGTTAGCTCCCAAAAAGGCTAAAACGTTTACAACAATAGATGCAGCTGTAGGTATAGCGGTAAATGGGGTGCCAATTTACGATTATTCATCACAAGGTGAGCTGAACGTTAATGAGTATGATCCCAAACACGATACTTTAAAGTTAGGCCAGCTAGATAACTGTGGCGGCCATGCAGGGCGTGGGGATGATTATCACTACCATGTAGCACCGACATGTATGATCGACACAATGAAAAATAAAAGTAGCGATGCCATTATTGGCTGGGCGTACGACGGATACCCGCTTTATGGTAATAAAAACCCTGATGGCAGCACCATTACAAAAAACGAGCTCGATGTATGTAACGGGCAAAGTGATAGTAAGTTTGGTTATAGGTATCACACATCTCAAAGTGCCCCTTATATTATTCAATGCTTAGTAGGTGAAGTCGATACGCGCGTATTACCTCGAGTTGCGCCGCATAGTGGTGATACCCAAGGTATTAGAGCTGAATTAAAACCACCTGCTGGTGGGGTAACAAATTTAACGCATACCGTAGCTGAAGATGGTAGCCGTACTATGCGCTATACATATAAAAATGAGCAATATTTTACTACTTATAGCCCTTCACAGCAGGGGGATGACTGCTTTGACTTTAAGCAAAAAACCATTAGCAATAAAAATGGTGTTGAAACAGGTATATTTTGCAGAGGTCAGCAACCACAAGCCAAAAAACCAAGTCAAAATAATCCTGAAGCTCGTTTTAAATTAGAGGCATGGGCCGACAATTGGTTTGCTGCATATATAAACGATAAGTTGCTTATTGAAGACTCTGTACCTATTACCACGGAGCGTTCTTTTAATGCGGAGAGTATTAACTTTTCGGCGTCGTACCCTATAAATCTTAATTTTATTATTAAAGACTTTAAGCAAAATAACACAGGGCTTGAGTATATAGGCACACGCAAACAGCAAATGGGCGATGGTGGCTTTATTATGCAAGTTACTGATACTCAAAATAATAAAGTAATAGCGGTAAGCAATAAAACCTTAAAATGTGAGGTACTACACAAAGCCCCACTAGATAAAGCATGTGAAAACAGTCAAAGCCCAACAGCAGGAACTGCACCGTGTAACTTCATGGCTAAAGAGCCACCAAGCAACTGGTTACAAAGTAATTTTGATGATAGTGCCTGGCCTAATGCTACCGAGCATACCTATTCATCGGTAAGCCCTAAAGATGGATACGATGAAATAAACTGGGATAAAACCGCTCAATTTATTTGGGGAGAGGACCTTGAAACCGACAATACGCTTATTTGTAGAATGACCATAAATAAGCCGCATTAATAACTTAAAGGCAACGTATGTTTGTATTAAAAAAATACTATTTAATTTTTATGTGTGTATTTCTGAGTTTCAGTACAGCTGTGAGCGCGCATGAGCTTAATGGTACAAGTGCTCATATTATTTTAAGAGATGGCCAAGTAGAAGTTAAAATAATAACCGACACAGCCCATTTAGCAGCTACATTACAAAGTGATCAAGCGTGGTTAATGGGCGACATAGAACAAGTTATGCCAGAAAATTTGGGCATAAATGATCAGCAAAATTATATTAAAAATATGCTTTTACAATCGACTCAATTGCAAATAAATAACCAAGCAATAAAGTTTGAGCGAGCATTATTCAACACATACCCAAATCAACATGATGAAATAGTTTTGCTAGCACGGCATAAGGTTTCAAAAGTAAGTGATGTGTCGTTGTCGTTTTCTAAAAGCTTAGGCGCGGTGCACGCTAACATTGTTAAACCGCAGTATAAGTTGCTCAATGCTGGTGAAGCTTTAAACGCCAGCTTTTAATGTGCTAAATAACGAGGGGTTATTTATTTAAAGCTTAATTGTAAACCCTCGTTATGCAATACTGCTAATTAGAGTGTAAGCACTATTACCGCACACGCCTACAGCCTAAAAAAATAGAGTACCTGTGAAATTAATACATAAATTCTTTTTAGCATTTTTTATAACGAATATAACGCTCGTAGGCTTAATGTTTGTGTTTATTTACATGAACTTTGCTAGCGAATTTAATAATTTTGTTGAAAAAGAAGAACAACAGCACTTAGCAAATGTAAAACAGCAACTTACAAAAGTGTATAGCCAATATAATAGCTGGCAGGGTATTTCTCAAAGTGTACATTTATGGCGCTCTATTGTCGCTCCAAAATCTAAGCCTGACAAAGGTACCCCAAAAAGTAATACTGCAAATAATCCGGTTAAGCCAATTCCTTCATTGTTATGGATAAACTTGCCTGCTGATTTACTTAAAACAGGCCAGCGTATTAGCTTATATAACGCAGATAAACATGTTGTGGTAGGCAAGCCTCAAATAGCCGACAATCCTCATATTGAACCTATAGTAATTAACAAAATTACCGTTGGCTGGCTTGGTTTAATGCCGTCACGCTTAGTTGAAAACAGCCCCGCAAAAGCCTTTTTAACGGCTCAGTTTCATAACTACTTTATGATCACGCTGCTTGTCATTTTATTGGCTTTTGTAATGGCTATTTTACTCTCTCGCCATTTAACTAAGCCAATTAAACAAATAGTGCATGGCACAAATCAGCTTAATAAAGGGTACTTTTCAAACAGGATCACTCCTTTAACGCGTGATGAGCTAGGTATACTCGCAAATAATGTAAACGTGCTGGCTAATACGCTTGAGCACAACCAGCAAATGCGTTTTCAGTGGATGTCGGATACGTCTCATGAACTTAAAACACCTATTACCGTACTGCGCTCTCATTTATTAGCGGTGCAAGATGGCGTATTTGTAGCCGACGAAAAACGAATAAACTTATTAATAGAGCAAGTAGATAACTTAAATCATATTGTTGACGACCTAGCTCAACTGGTAAATAACGACACAGCTAATTTAACCTATCATTTTATTAAGCTTGATTTAACGGATACAGTTAAACTCGCTTTACAAAGTTTTAGTGCACGTTTTAAAGAGCGCTCCTTAACCTTAAACAATGAAAGCGTAATAGCTGCACCACACTATTATATAAATGCCGATAAAGATCGCTTAATGCAACTATTTACCAACCTACTAGAAAATACCTGCAGATACACCCATGCTGGTGGGCAAGTAAATATAACTATTAGCAAAAACCGTAAACGTAAAGAAGTTACATTATGTATTCAAGACTCAACACCCGGGGTTAAAATCGAAGAATTAAACAAACTTTTTGAGCGATTTTACCGAGTAGAAAAGTCTCGCAATAGAGAATTTGGCGGCTCGGGGCTTGGCTTAGCGCTTTGCCAGCAAATAGTGTTGGCGCACAATGGCGATATTACGCTTGGGCATAGTGAACTTGGTGGGCTCAAAGCTAAAATTACCTTACCGCTATTTGAGTAACACAATGACCAAACAAAAAATACTAATAGTAGAAGACGAAAAAAACATAGCCGAAGTACTTATAGCCTACAGCCAACAACAAGGTTACATCACCGAATATTTTAATACGGGTAAAGGGGTTGTGGACTTTGTTAAACACAATGTACCCGATTTGATTTTGCTCGACTTAATGCTCCCTTATGTTGATGGACTGACTATTTGTAAACAGATCAGAGAGTTTTCTAGCATCCCTATTATTATGGTCACTGCTAAGCATGAAGAGATAGATAGATTAAAAGGGCTGGAACTTGGTGCTGATGACTACATATGCAAACCCTTTAGCTCTAAAGAGGTGATGGCCAGAATAAAGGCCGTATTAAGGCGCACAAGCCAGCCTAAAAACAATGTGATTAGTTATGGCGAATTTGAGTTATTTAAAGAGGATTATGTTGCTTTAGTTCATGGCGAAAACTTAGCGTTTACAGCCGTTGAATTTAAAATATTTTTGCTATTTATTAGCCATGTTGGCCGTGTATTTAGCCGTGAAGATATCATTAATAGCGTTTATAACCACACAGTTGAAATATCAGATCGCAATATTGATAACCACATTAAAAATATTCGTAAAAAAATTAGTGATATTAAAAGCGATTTAAACCCCATTACAGCCGTTTATGGAGTCGGGTATAAATTTAATAACTAAAAACGGCCTGACTCATAACTTATTGAATATTATTAACTATGTATGCTACTTTGAAGAGGGTTATTCAAAGGAATGTACAAAATTGAACACTCAAATAGACTTTACCCCCTACACCTTAGATGAGCTTTACTCCAGCGCAAAAGCAATTGACCGAGAATGCTTTTCTAAGCATGCAAAAGAAATAGACGAGCTTATTAAAACCCGAGAAGCGCAAGGTCCCATACAAAATACCGACTTAAAAATAGTGGACGAACAAGCATCCCGCGGGGATAGGCGCGTTGCTGCCATTATTGACGGCTTAATAGGAATCGCTTTTACTGTACCTTTAATTATGTATATCGGCTTTGATAGTTTAATGCAGCCAACACTTGAGTTATCTTTGTTTTTATTGGGTTATGGTGTACTTAGCGTTTTAGTGCTTCATGGTTACCTTATGTATCAACGCGGACAAACTATTGGTAAATACTGTATGTCTATTCGTATAGAAAACGTAGACGGCACAAAGGCAAGTTTTACAACTATTTACTTTAAGCGCATGTTACCCATGCAGTTGTTATCGCTCGTTTAATCTCCTCGGGTTAAATATCACGCCGCTTGTGGCGTAAAAACTTTAGCCTTAGACTAGGAGCTATTTAATCGCGGCGCGAGATTTGTAATCGAGTGGGCTCGGTAACTGCTCCTGCATGAGCCTAATGACTTACATCCATGTAAGAATAAGCAAAAACCGAGCAAAGTTTGCGCGTCGTGCTCATGCCCTTTACCAACATCTATGTAGGCAGCAAAGAGTAAATAGCCCCTAGAAAGAACCCAAAGGGGAGCGCATGTTTGGTCTTTATGCTACGTTATTGCTCATTTATGAGGAATAACCACACAGCATTGCCTAAATACCAAACATACCGCTGAAGATTTAACTTTTGAATATAAAGATCATTGCTCGTTAGGGCTAATGTTGTTTACTTTTGTTTAAGTAAGTAGGCGCCATTGGGCCTTTCGTAAGGCATGTATTCTTCATCGTTCTCTATTCTTCTTTGTATTTTGCGCATGATTTGCATTTCATCGGTGCTCATATAACCATTTTTTTGGGTTGTAGACCATGTTATACCTGCACCCGCATCAGTGATTTTTCGAGTAAAACGATATGCTTGCTCTACCCCAAATACAAGGTCAGTTTTTGCTACGCTCCATCTTGATCTTATAGGGAACCATGCATGTTTTAATACGTTATTTTTTCCTTCAAAGTGATCCCAAGGTGCGCTGACCATATCAGGGATTGTATATTCTTCATACGCCCATGAGTTAGGTGGAGCGCCACGACCTAACGGTGTAATATGGCCACTGGTAAAGTCTTCAAATTCATTGGTTGCTGCGTATTTTATTATTTTATAGTTTCTCTTATCTGTATCATTGACCCCATCGCTATCTACATAGATAAAATCATCGTTGTTATTTTTAAAGTATGTTTTAGTTTTATTTACGGTAATTGCCAAGGTTGGGTCAACACTTCGAAGCATGGTAACAAAATCAGAAACCTCACCAGGTAATTTGTTGGCATTATCTAACCAATAGCCATCAACTAAACCATCAAATCGCTGAGCATAACCTAATACTAAATCACGCCAAGCAGCGCCTTCATCACCAGCCCACTTAGAGTTGTAGTAATTTTTCCACGCTTTTTTAATCGCTATTTCATTATTAGGATCGGAGCTGAGTATCATTGAAGGACCTGCGGCGTTTAAGTACAAAATGACCTTTTTACCAGCACGACGATACACATTAATAACATCGAGTATTATTTTTTCATTATCAATTGAAGGTACCATATCTGGGTGAATTGCAGCTACGTCTACATTGTTATTATCACGCAGGGTAAAAAGGTATGCATGGGCAGGATGAGTAAAAGAGGTAATTACATGCCCCACTGACGGCAAGTTTTTAACTATTTGCTCTGCACCAGCAACCCAATTAGAAGAGTTGGCAGTTTTGTCGAGTTTATAGCCGCCATCAACCCGCTGAGTAACCCCCCAGGAGCCGGCTAACCACTGTGCATTTTGTTTAATGTATATATCATTTTTGGTGGTGTTTTTTATTGGTATGCTATTACACGCCAGTAAGCTACTTATAACTACCAAAATTAATGGCCATTTTATTTCATTTTTTATCATTGCAGTGCATATTTTAGCGTTAAGTTGAGTGATTTTAGAGGGGTAGCTTACTATAGGCAATAAGCTTAAAGAGGTTGTAAGAAATTTTATAGAATTGCTGTTTGGAATATAAATAAAAGAGATTTTTAAACTCAATATTAAAGTGGTTTATACCGATTACGCCCGAATCACTCTAATCATCCTAAATGAGGTAAAGCTAGTTCTTCAATTGTAATAACGTTTAAATTTATATTTTTGATAGTTCAAAAATAACCCACCTTAACTAAGGTGGGTTATTTATCAATTCATATACATTTAGTTACTTTCAAGTAAATAGGCTCCACTTGGCCTTTCATAAGCTTCATAGTCTGGCTTACGCTTTTGGCTCATTCTGTCCTCTATTTCGAGCATCATCTCCATGTCTCTTGCTCTTAAATGGCCATCTTTTTCAGTGGTTGACCATGTAATACCTGCACCGGCATCAGTAATTTTGCGTGTAAAACGATAAGCCTGCTCTATATTAAACACCATATTAGTGCCCGTACTCCACGTTTTTCGTATAGGAAACCATGCATGCTTAAGTACGTCTTTTTTCCCTTCATAGTTATCCCAAGGCGCTTTTTGCATGTTGGGAATAGTATACTCTTCATATCCCCAAGAGTTAGGTGGAGCACCTTGACCCAGTGGTGTAACGTGCCCACTAGTAAAGTCTTCTAATTCATTAGTGGCAGCATATTTTATTATTTTGTAATCAGTGTCATCTAAATCATTGAAGCCGTCGCTATCAACGTAAAGAAAATCTCCATTTTCATCTGTAAAGTATTCTTTTGTTTTGTTTACAGTAATAGCAACTGTTGGGTCAACACTGCGTATCATCTCAACAAATTCGGCTTCGCTTCCAGGTAGTTTTCGTACGTTATCTAACCAGTATCCATCTGCTAAACCATCAAAGCGTTCAATGTAGCCTAGTATTAAATCGCGCCACGCTGCGGCCTCATCACCTTTCCATTTATCAGAGTTGTAGTAATCTTCCCATGCTTGTCTTATTGCTAGCTCATTTTCAGGAAAATTACCTTCAATCATAGAAGGGCTGGCAGTATTTATATACAAGATAATTTTTTTACCGGCGCTACGGTATTTCTCAATTACATCAAAAATAATCTCTTCGTTTTGACGCGAAGGCACCATATCTGAATGTATTCTCTCAGCAACATTAACTCTTGTGTTATCGCGCAGTGTAAAAAGGTGTGCACGTGCAGGGTGAGTAAGTGATGTGATTACATGCCCTGCAGAGGGTAAATTTTTAATAATTTCGTCTGCGCCGAGACGCCAGTCAGAACTATTTACAGCATTATCAAGTATATAGCCACCATCTAGTCGGTGTGTAATACCCCAAGAGCCGGCAAGCCAGTTTGCGTTTCGGTCACTATATCGATTAGTGCTTTTTGCCTCTGCATCACTACAATCAAGTGTAATAAGCGTAATTACTGATAATAATAAAGGCCACTTTATTAACGTTTTAATCATTGTTTGTACCGTTTTTAACTTCAGGTGGCGCATACTAAAGGGTTGCTTTATTTTTAACAATAGGTAGATAGGATTGGGTTTTGAGTGCTCGACTTCGTGTTTATACTCTTACAAATAATCAAGTTACTAAATGTGTAAAAACTACATTTATATATAATAATTTCATCTATTACTTCATTCGAGTTGAAAAGTATTTTGTTAATGTATTACTTTAAAAATTTAAGTTGTTGATTTTTATTGCTTTTATTTTTTGGCATGCAAGTTGGATTAGTGATGCATACATTTTTAAAAGGAATTAGCATGACTGACGAGTATTTTATGGTATTGGGGCTGCTTGGGGTGGCATTTTTTTCTGTAGCAGGTGCATTGCTCGGCTACGATAAAAACATAAGTGGCTTTGGCGTAGTTGTGGTGGCAACTGTAACTGCGCTAGGGGGCGGTACCCTCAGAGATATGCTGTTAAATAAGCCAGTATTTTGGATCGCCACGCCAGAGTATTTGTACTCAACTTACGCCGCTATTATTGCAACCATATTTTTTGTGCGCTACTTACCTCATGTAAATAATTATTACTTTTTATTAGTAGATGCCTTAGGTATGGCATTATTTAATATTATGGGAATAGAAAAAGCCCTGATCAGTGGCGCAGGTATGGCAATTGCCATTACTATGGGGATCACCACAGGGATTTTTGGCGGCCTTATACGAGATGTAATTTGCCGCGAAGTGCCCTCAGTTATGCGAAATGAGCCTTATGCATCAGCGTGTTTAGCGGGAGGCTTGGTTTATGCGGCACTATTTACATTAGAAGTAGATTATATCTGGTGTATTTTAGGTTCGCTTTTTACCACAATATTTTTAAGACTAGGCTCGCTTCATTGGGGTTGGCACTTAACCATTTTCAGAAAAAAAGATTTTAAAAACCAAAGTGATTAGGCATTAAAACCAATGCTTTTAATAGGCTGGGTTTATAAGGTATTAGTATTTACTACCTTAAGTGATGCTAAAGCGTTTTTTAAGTCACTAGTAACTCATTATTTAACTGTATTAGATATGAGTAATTAGGTTGTTTATTTGTTCTTTTTATATGCTGCTTTAATAAAGTTAAGCCTAATTAAACTCCTTTTATAGCAGCCCTAAATTGATTAATAGGGCTGCAAGTTCGTATTTAAGCATTTGGTATTAACTATGCTGGTAAAGCAAAAATACTATTACCAATACCCAAGTGCCTTCCACCAAAGACCGCCAATAATACCCCACACACTTAAATTAATAATGCTCATAATAAGCCCCATTACCCACCAATTTTTTAAAGAAACATAACCTGATCCAAATACTATGGGGGAAGTACCGGTAGCATAATGGGTTAACGACATCATGAGTGATGAAGCGCCCGCTAATAACAAACCAAGAAACAATGGTGGTGCGCCAAGTGCTATACCTGCAGCGTAAAAAGCAGCAAACATAGCTGTGATGTGTGCAGTCGTACTGGCAAAAAAGTAATGAGCGTAAAAATACACTGCAACCAGTATTATGGCCGATATAATCCAATCGAAACCGAGCTGCGCAATATTGCTCTCAACTAGGCTTGAAAACCATGTAACTAAACCTAATTTATTTAAAAATGTTGCCATCATTACCAGCGCTGAAAACCACACTACCGTATCCCAAGCAGACTTTTCTTTAAGCACATCGTCCCAACTTAATACTCCGGTAATTAATAAAACCGAGAGCCCTAAAAAGGCCACTGCGGTTGTATTTACCGCATAATCAGCACCTAAAATCATAGCGGGAACACCGGCCCATAAAGTAAGTAGCATGGCAAACACACCCACCATTACTTTTTCGCCGTAACTCATAGGTCCTATTTCAGACAGCTTAGATTCTGCGTAGGTTTTTGCATCGGGCGTACTTTTAACCTCAGGAGGGTAAATGGCATATACAACCAAAGGCACAAGGGCAATACATAGCAAACCAGGTAAAAGTGCAGCAAGGGCCCACGTACCCCATGTAATACTAATATTAGCGCCTGTAGCGTCTGCAATCAGTTTTACAATTAGTGGGTTTGGCGCAGTTGCTGTAATAAACATAGCAGAGGTTATAGGGTTTATGTGGTAACTCACAAGTGCGAGGTAGTGGCCTATTTTACGAGATGTGCCTTGCTCTGGTGATGACCCAAAGCTTGTAGCAATAGACTTCATAATTGGGTGGATAATAGCACCACCTCGAGCAGTATTACTTGGTGTTACAGGGGCAATAACCAACTCAGAAAGAGCCAGTGCATACCCAATCCCTATTGTTTTTTTGCCAAATAACGAAATGAAATTATAGCCAATACGGTTACCTAGACCGGTTTTAGCCAATCCACGAGAAATTATAATAGCAATACCAATTAACCAAATCAGCGAGTTAGAAAAGCCACTCAGTGCATCTTTAACAGCGCCTGAAGGGCTACTATTTGTCACTCCCGTTAATGCAACAGCAGTAATGGCTAAAATTGCTATCGCGCCAATTGGCATCGCTTTTCCAATAATGGCAACCACGGTGCCAACAAATAAAGCCAATAAATGCCATGCGTTTTCAGTTACACCTTGCGGAGCCGGTACTGCAAACCAAAGTATTAAAATAACGGCAATGGAAACCACGCCAGAGCTCACTTTAATATCACTACCTTTCATTAAAAATATCCCTAATTTTTATAAATGCATACATTATGTATATTAAAAATATGACGTTATTCTACTTCATTTAATAATCAAAAAAGATGATATACATCATGAGGAAAGTGATGAAAAAACCAATTTTATTAATTAACCGAAATAAACTACGCGCTTAAAAAAACACTAAATACCAATAAGCGCTTACAGTGTACTTAAACAGGGTTTAGTTTTTAAGGGGGAGTTTGAATTGTTTTATTACCTTATAAGGTCTTTATGTATCTGAACTAATGTACGGAAATAAAATGAATTTAAAACTAACCAACAACGTGGTCGCATTTTTATTAACAATTAGCTTTTTATTGCTTGGTTTGTCATTTGCTTTAGGTGCTGGCCAAAATTTGTTATCAGCAACATTTAGCTTTTATCACATTGACTCGCTTATTTCTGTATCGGCTTTAGGCTTACTAAGCGGCTCATTTATGATTGCGCTGGGCTTTGCGACCTTACTGGCTCATTTTCAATTAATGAAACCTACCGCTGCATTGGTGTTTGCGTCTGTTATAAGCTTAATCCCCTTACTTACCTTGTTGGCCAGCAACCGCTGGATGGCACAACTTGGCGGCTTTCCAATAATTGGTAGTGGGCAGGGCATAATTAAATACTTTGCTGTAGTACCTTTGTATTTATTTTTGTTTTATAAAGACAAACTTACCGACAAACAACACGTACTTTTAAACTTTATTCCAGTGGCTATGGTTTTACTATGGATTGGCGGCATGAAGTTTTATGAGTTTGAAGCAAAAGGCATTGTAAGTCTTGTTGAAACATCTCCGTTTATGTCGTGGTTATATACGTTATTTAGCGTACAAGGTGCATCAAACGTAATTGGCGGGTTCGATGTATTATTTGCTGTGTTACTTGGCGCGGGTATTCTTCTGAATAATAAAAAGCTAATTATTGTAAGTGGTTTAGCGTGTTTGAGTGTATTTTTAATGACTCAAACCTTTTTATTTACTGCAACAGGGGCATTTAGTGCCGCCACTTTATTAGATGGTCTCGGTATGTTTGTAATTAAAGATCTTTGGTATATCGCCAACCTTGCAGTAATAGCACATTTAATGCTTTTTCAATCAGCTAAATAATTTATAACGAGGCTTTATGATCAGTTGCCACCAATATGACTACATCGAAATTGCCTGTATGCACAGGCTTAATATTGAGCTTGTATTAAAAAATGGTGATGGAGTCTGTGGTGTAGCCACTGATACAAAAAGTAATGCAAATAAAGACGAATGCATAGTTGTTAACGTAAATAACGAACTGCAACTCATTGTGCTTAATACAATAAGTGTACTTAAAGCGCGTGAGAAAAACCCATACTTTGACCGCGTGAATTTTGATGTAAAGTAAACACCTCATTCATTCGTTTTTATCATAAACACCTCAGCGGGCCTGTATCATTAATATGTTAAGGCTCACTTATTTAACTAGTGTTTAAGCTAATTACACGCTAAACACATAAAGCCAAAATTTTTCTATTACTTTCTTCTCTTCTTTACTCGAGTTTGTCTACCGAATAAGGCTAAACGCCAACTATTAAAGCGTGTAAAGCCCCTAACAAGTAGTAAGTAAACCTTCAAAGCGAGCTGTTTATATAAACAGCTATTTTAGTTTGTTCAATAACATTATTAAAAGCCGTTTTGGTGCAAAATAACAAAGGCTTTTCATTACATACCTAATTGTTTGTTTACATTGCAGTTATTTAGTGGAATTATTGAGCGGTGTAATATACGCCGCTTTGGGGTGTTATAACCCCCCAAAGTGGTGTTCAATAAGCTGTTATGTGTATCAATTAGGTACTTGCTTCAATTATTGGGGGCAGTTATTACAATATTAGTAAAAGGACTCTTACAAAAATAATGAAATCAAATTTTGAAGAAAAAACTTATGAAAGTTACTTTAATAATGAACTAGATAGGAAATCTCAAGTTTATTTTCCTCCCGGACAAGTATTAGAAGGTAGTCTAGGCTTTGATTCATCTTCCTTTTCTAAAAATAGAAAATTATGGCGACGACTCGGTCATCCATATTGGTTTCATCCTGATTTTGAAGGAGCCCCTTTAAGGGAGGTTGCAGATGAAATGGAACACTTTTTGGGTAGGGAAATAAGTAACCTACCAAACATGAAAGCTAATATCTTATTTCAGTATAAGCGACCTGAATTTATAACTTCAAAAAAGGGAAAGGAATGGAAACATTGGAATAAGCCGTATTTTAGATATGATATATATAAAGAGCAGCAAATAATTCTAAATCAGATCCATGACAAATTTAACTCTAAAGTATTAGTTGTCTATGCATCTCCTTGTACCAAAGATGTTAATGAACTTATTCACTTAAGAAAAGACATTATTAAACATTCAAACTTTGCCAAAGCTGTCGATTTAAATGGACACCATAAAAATACATATGTTAAATCTGGAACTTATTCAATTGCTTGTAGTGATCCATCAAGAGTTGAAAGTTTGAACATAACTGAAGCAATAGAAACGTTAGGATCACTTAATTATGAAGAGCGAACTGATAATAGTGAATTTATAATTAATTTTGGTAGAAATATAGAATCCATTATTAATAAGTATCAATATTTATCTGAGTCCTTTGCCGACTTAAATGAAGAGGCTCATAAAGTTAAAGATTATAAATTATTTTATAATTTCTTAATGATGAGTAACTTTCGTAAAGTAACAGGTACGCAGTGGATCGCTAAATTATAAGCGTGCTCAAAAATACACA